>DATMGQ010000242.1:0-37494 GCA_035555395.1 Acidimicrobiales bacterium | reverse complement strand
TCGAAGGTCTGGGGATCGCTGCCCAACTGCCAGGGCGGCGGGTTCGGCGTGGTCACCCTCGCCGAGGGGCGCATGTGGCCGAGCGGGCACTACCTGCACGACGAGGAGATCCGCACCCAGGCGCTCGGCACGGTGGTCGGCCGGCCGCTGGGCGAGGAGGCCCCCGCGGTGCTCGGCGCGACCACGATCTACAACGAGGACGCGGTGCTCCGCGGCACCGACACCACGTCGGGCGTCGTCCGCTGGAGCAAGGGCGGGAACGGCCGGAACTTCGTCGGTGCACCCGTGATCAACGCGGGGCGCGCCTACGCCCGCAGCAACGGGGCCAAGGTCAACACCTTCGACGTGACCACCGGCGCCGACGTGTGGACCCACGTCGTCTCCGACGACCTCGCCGGCGCCCCCAACTGGTGGGACGTCGAGCTGGGTGACCTGGTGCTGGGCGACGGGCTGCTGCTCGTGCCGGTCTCGGTCCCGTGGCCCGACTCGGCCGGGTCGCTCGTCGCCTACGGCTGAGCAGATGGCTCGGGGGTGCCGGTGCCCTCCTAACCTGAGCGCCCACCAGACCACGGACGGGGGCACCATGCAGCTCGGCGACATCGGCAACGAACAGGCGCTCGGCTACGGCAAGCCGCTCGAGGGGATCCGCATCCTCGCCGCCGAGCAGATGCAGGCCCTGCCCTACGCCACCCAGCTGCTCGCCCGCCTGGGCGCCGACGTGGTGAAGGTCGAGCACCCGACCATGGGCGACTCCGGCCGAGGGTCGAGCCCGTTCATGCTCGACCCGGACGGCCGCAAGGTCGGCGCCACCTACCTGCGCAACAACTTCAACAAGCGCAGCGTGGGCATCGACCTCAAGGCGGAGGAGGGGCGCGAGCTGTTCCTCGACCTGGTGCCGCACTTCGACGTGGTGGCCGAGAACTTCAAGGCCGGCACGCTCGAGCGCCTCGGGCTCGGGTACGACGCCATCGCCGAGCGGCACCCGGGCGTGATCCACGTGTCGCTGTCGGGCTTCGGCAGCGACAGTCCGTACAAGGACTGGGCGGCCTACGCCTCCATCGTCGAGGCCATGTCGGGCATCTACGCCTACAAGACGCCCGACGGCCCGCCCACGACCATCCCGGTCGGCGCGCTGGGCGACATCAGCAGTGCCCTGTTCGCCACCATCGGCATCCTCGTGGCGCTCCGCCACCGCGACCGCACCGGCGAGGGCCAGCACGTCGACGTGGCCATGCTCGACGCCATGGTCGCCATGACCGACCTGGTCATGAACCTCTGGTCGCTCGGTGCCCGCCAGGACCCGGAGAAGCCCCTCGGCCTGATCTGCGAGGGCTTCCGCTGCTCGGACGGCTACGTGGTGATGCAGGTCGTGCGCGAGCACCAGTTCACGAAGCTGGCGGACCTGGTCGGCAAGCCGGAGTGGCACGACGACCCCCGCTTCGCCGACCGCTACGGCTGGGAGCCGAACCTCGACGAGGTCATCCGCCCGGCGGTCGAGGCGTGGTCCTCGCAGCGGACGCGGGCCGAGGCCGCGGCCGAGCTGGCCGCCGCCGGCATCGCCGCCGGGCCGAGCCAGACCGCGCCCGAGATCATCGCCGACCCCCACGTGGCCCTCCACAACATGGTCGTGGAGATGCCCCGCAGCGATGGCGTCGACGAGCCGGTCCTGGTGCCCGGCAACCCGGTGAAGCTGTCGAAGGTGGCCGAGGGCCCCGAGACCCGCGTGCCCTGGCTGGGCGAGCACACCGACGAGGTGCTCACGGCCGAGCTCGGCCTCGACGCCGACCGCCTCGACGAGCTGCGCGCGGCCGGCGTGATCGGGTGAGCTGAGGCCGGCCGTGGACGATCAGGGCGACGATTGGGGCGACACCCTCGCGGGGTTCGACATCGGCGACCTGTCGCCTGCCCAGCGCCAGACCCTGTCCACCGACCTGGCCGACGCCGGCATCCTCCACGCCTTCGTGGGCCCCGAGCTGCAGGGCCCGGCCGCTGAGTCCGAGCTGATCGAGCACCTCGTCGCCCGGACCCGCCGGGGCGGAGCCCGACGAGCGGCGGCGCGCCCGGCGGCCCCCGGGTCCTCGGCCACCGACGGGCTGCCACGGGCGCTCCGGCTGCCGTGGGGTGCCGTTCCGCCGGAGGCGCTCGAGCTCCCCATCGCCGCGCGGTGGCGCCGGTTCGCGGCCTACCTGGGCGAGGCGATCGCGCTCGGCATCGTCGTCGGCATCTTGCTGCGGTACTCCGAGCCCGGCGGTCAGCTCTTCGGGCTGGCGTTCCAGCTGGTCAGCGGGATCGTGCTCGTGGCCACGCTGGGCGCGACGTTCGGGATGATGGTGCTGCGGATGCGGGTCGTCTCCCTCGGTGCCCCGGACCGCGCCGCGCCCGGTTGGAGCGTCGCCCTCGTGCGCTACCTGGTGGCGTGGTGGCCTGAGCTCCTGCTGCTGGTGCTGGATGCCTTCTTCGACATCGAGGACCTGACCTGGATGGGCTCGCTCATGCAGATCTGGCTGATCGTGTGCTTCGTGCCCGTCCTGCTCGATCCCGCCCGCCGTGGCCTCCACGACCGCGTCGCCGGCACGGTGGTCATCGACGCCGCCCGCCCGCCCGACCGCTGACCCGCCCCGCGGTTTCGGGTCACCTGTGCTCCTCCACGGCGCCCAGGTGACCTGAAAAGCCGCCCGCACCGTGGTTTCGGGCCACCTGTGCTCCTCCACGGCGCCCAGGTGACCTGAAAGGCGCCCGCACGTGGTTCCGGGTCGTCGGTGCTCCTCCGCGGTGCTCAGGTGACCTGAGATCGAACGGTGTCAGGGGCGGTGGGCGTCGATGGCGGCTCGGACCTCGGCGGGGTCGGGGTCGACCAGGCGGAGCTCGCCCGTTGCCGGGTCGGTGGCCAGGAACCGCTCGTGGATCTCGGTGGCCAGCACGGCCTGGTGGGTGGCCGTCGACGGCACCGACCCCGCCGGTCCGGTGCGAGCCGCGTCGGCGATGAAGCGGCCCGCGGCCCGGACCGCCTCGTGCCGCACGGCGCCCCCGGGACCGTCGTGGGAGAACCGCCACCGGCGGACCCGCTCGAGGATCGCCGCCTTGGTCGGCTCGTCGGGCTCGAGCCCGGCGGCGGGGAAGACCCGGCAGTCGTAGGTGCGGCACGTGCGGGGCCGGTGGGCGTAGATGGTGCAGGCGCCGTCGACGAGCATCGGGCAGTGGCCGCGCTCGTCGTAGCCGAGCAGCACGTGGCCCTTCGGCCGGCCCGGTGCCGGGAAGCGGAGGGCGGCTGGGATGTGCCGGAGGGCGTCGACCTCGTCGGGGCCGATGGCGATGAACTGGGACGACCGGCAGCAGCCGGTGCACGACCCGCAGGGCACATCGGCGTCCTGCTCGCCGGTGACGGTGGCCGGGAAAGCGTCGAGCCAGGCGCCGAGGTCGCCGGCCGAGACGGCTTCGGCGGGAGCAGGGTGTGCGACGGGATCGGCCATGGCCGCGTCGACGCTACGCCCGTCGGTGCCCGGAGCCGACGGGTCGTTTGTCGACCCCCAGGGTCGGCCGTATGATCCTCCGCTGATCTGACGACCCGTCAGATTCACGCGGCAGGCCACCGGATCCGGCCAGGAGCACCCATGGACTTCGAGTTCTCTCCCGAGCAGCAGGACTTCATCGAGCAGGTCGAGGCGTTCCTCGACGCCAACGACGATCCGGACATCTTCGATGTCACCCGCGAGAACATGGCGCAGATCGTCGACACGCCGAAGCGCCGCCAGTTCATGGCCAAGCTCGGCGAGATGGGCTGGCTCGGCATGACCTGGCCGAAGGAGTACGGCGGTTCCGAGGGCGAGGGCGTCTACGAGTACCTGCTGAACGAGCGCCTCGCCGGCCGCGGCGGCCCGCAGATCGGCAAGGGCGTCGGCATCATCGGCAAGACCCTCATCGCCCACGGCAACGACTTCCTCAAGGAGACCTTCCTCCCGAAGATCCTCCGCAACGAGGTCGAGTTCGCGGTCGGCTACTCGGAGCCCAACGCCGGTTCCGATGCGGCGTCGATGCGGCTCAAGGGCGAGCGGGGCGAGCGCGACGGCAAGACCGGCTGGATCCTGAACGGCCAGAAGACGTGGACCACGTCGGCCCACTTCGCCGAGTGGTACTGGCTGGGCGTCCGCACCGACCCGAACAACAAGCACCGCGGCATCACCCTGATGCTCGTGCCGATCGACCAGCCCGGCATCACCATCACCAAGATCGACACCATGGGCGGCGTCCCGATGGGCGACGAGCGCACCAACGAGGTGTTCGTCGACGACGTGTTCGTCCCCGACGAGTACGTGGTCGGCGAGGTCAACAAGGGCTTCCAGTACATCTCCCAGGCCCTGGACCTCGAGCGCTTCACCATGTTCACCTACTCGCCGATCCGCCAGCGGCTCGACGTGCTGGGCGACCACGTCCGCACGGCCACCGTCGACGGCGAGCCGCTGAAGGACGACCCGATCGTGCGCCAGCGCCTCGCCCAGCTCGAGACCGAGGCCGAGGTCGCCCGGTGCATGGGCCTGCGCGTGGTGAGCGAGTCGGTGAAGGCCGACGAGGTGCCGGGCACGCCCCCGCCCACCGTCGAGTCGTCGCAGTACAAGCTCTTCGCCACCGAGTTCTCCAAGCGCCTCGCCGACGCCTCGATGGACCTCGGCGCCCCGGGCACCCAGCTGCGGGTGAAGACCGAGGAGGCCCCGATGGAGGGCCGGGCCGAGAGCACCTACCGCTACACCGTGATCGACACGATCGGCGGCGGCTCGAGCGAGATCCAGAAGAACGTGATCGCCCGCCGCGGCCTCGGTCTCCCGAAGAACTTCTGAGCCCCGTGTCCTCGCCCCTCGACGGCATCACCGTCCTCGACCTGGCCAGCGTCGGCCCGGCGGCGCGCACGTCGCGCTGGCTCGCCGACTTCGGCGCGCGGGTCATCAAGGTCGGTCCGACGCCGAAGAAGGCGGGCGTGCAGATCGTCCCGCCCTTCTACGCGTACGGCGGCCACCGGGGCATGGAGCGCGTGCTCCTCGACCTCAAGGCCGATGCGGGGCGCGAGGCGTTCCTCAAGCTGGCGGCCACCGCCGACGTGGTGATCGAGAGCTTCCGGCCCGGCGTGGTCGATCGCCTCGGCATCGGGTTCGACGCCGTCTCGGCCGTGAACGCCGGCGTCGTCTACTGCTCGACCAGCGGGTACGGCCAGACCGGGCCGAAGAGCCAGTGGGCCGGCCACGACATCAACTACCTGGCGGTGAGCGGGTACCTCGACTGCTCGGGCCGCAACGCCGAGGGCGGTCCGGCCCTGCCCGGCGCCACCGTGGCCGACAGCGCGGCCGGCGGCATGCACGCGGTGATGTCGATCCTCGCCGCCCTCGTGGCCCGCAACGCCACCGGCGAGGGCCAGCACCTCGACGTGGCCGTGGCCGACGGCGCCGTCGCCCTCATGTCGCTCTACGTCGACGAGTACCTCGCCACCGGCACCGTGCCCGGTCCGGGGCACAACATCCTCACCGGCCGGTACGCCTGCTACGACGTCTACCGCTGCGCCGATGACCGCTGGGTCGCCGTCGGCGCCATCGAGCCGCACTTCTACGCCAACCTCTGCAAGCTCATCGGCTGCGAGCAGTGGCTCGCGCACCAGATGGACGACGACGTGCAGGACCAGGTCCGGGCCGACTTCGCCGCCGCCTTCGCCACCCGCACGATGGACGAGTGGGTCGACGTGCTCGCCGCCGCCGACACCTGCGTGTCCCCGGTGCTCACCGTGCCGGAGCTGGTCGAGGACGACCACTACCGCGACCGCGATGTGATCATCACCGCCCACCGGCCCGACCACGACGCGTTCGAGCAGGTCGGCTTCGTCCTCGCGGGCATGGACCACGGGCAGGCCGCTCCGGTCGTGCGCGACGGGACGCTCACCGACACCGACGACCTGCTGGCCGCCGTCGGCTACGACGCCGACGCCATCGCCGCCCTCCGAGCCGAAGGAGCCGTCGCATGAGCGACCCCACCTCCCCCGACGCCCCCGTCGACCTGCCGCCCGAGGTGGCGGCGGTCATCGGCGCCTACCAGTACCAGGAGACCGGCGAGTTCCCGGCCGAGCAGGGTTACATCTGGACCAGTTGCTCGTCGGTCGAGAACGGCAACCCGCTCTTCTGGGACGCCGACGTCGCCGCCGAGATCACCGACGGGCCCATCGCCCCGCCGACGATGCTGTCGGTCTGGTTCCGCCCGCACCACTGGGCGCCCGGTCGCACCGAGCAGGCGCTGCCGCTCCAGGTCCACTTCGACCTCAAGGCCGCGTTCGACCTGCCCGAGGCGGTCATGACCGACAACACGATCGTCTTCCACGAGCCCGTGCGCCCCGGCGACGTGCTCACCACCCGCCAGGTGCTGCGCTCGGTCAGCGGGCCCAAGACCACCAAGCTCGGCTCGGGTCGGTTCTGGGTGATCGACGTCGAGTACCTGAACCAGCGCGGCGACCTCGTCGGCGTCGAGAGCTACACCGGCTTCGGCTACCGGAGGAACGCATCGTGACCGAGGACCTCCTGCTCAGCGACGTGCAACCCGGGGACTCGCTCCCCGAGCTCGGCTACGACGTCACCGCCACCACCGTCGTCCTCGGCGCGCTCGCCACCCGCGACTGGCGGCCGATGCACCACGACTACGACTTCGCCGTCAACCGCAACGGCACCCAGGACATCTTCTTGAACACGCCCAATCAGGCCGCCTGGTTCGAGCGCTACATCACCGACTGGACGGGGCCGAAGGGCCGGCTCGGCCGCATGAAGTTCCGGATGAAGGGCTCCGTGTTCCCCAAGGACCGGATGGTCTTCACCGCCACCGTCGAGGACGTGACCACCGACGACGCCGGCTGCGGCTGGGCCTCGCTGCTCGTCACCCTCTCGGTCGACGGCGCCACCAAGACCGACTGCACCGTGCGCGTGGCCCTGCCCACCGCTCCCGACGACAACCCCTGGGCCCGCCGCGGCGACCAGTGGAAGCCCTGACCGCACCGATCACCGAGGACTGACCCATGGACCTGGACTTCTCCGACGAACAAGCGATGCTCCGCGAGATGGTGCGCGGGGTGTGCAGCACCGCCTCCTCGCTCGAGCAGGTTCGTGCCCTCGAGGACGACCCGATCGGCTATTCGCCCGAGTTCTGGCAGCAGCTCGCCGACCTCGACCTCACCGGCTTGATGATCCCCGAGGAGTACGGCGGCTCGGGCATGACCGCCCTCGAGGGTGCGGTCGTCTACGAGGAGCTGGGCCGGGCGCTCGCCCCGTCGCCCCACTTCGTGAGCGCGGTGCTGAGCGCCGGGCTGCTCCTGCGCGCCGGGTCCGACGACCAGAAGCAGGCCCTCCTCCCGCAGATCGCCAAGGGCACCGCCATCGCCACCACCGCGTGGCTCGAGCCGCAGAACGGCTTCGGCCCCAAGGGCGTGCAGGCCACGGCCACCGCCGAGGGCGACGGCTTCGTGCTGTCGGGCACCAAGTGGCACGTGCCGTTCGCGGCCGCGGCCACGCAGCTGGTCGTGCTCGCCCGCACGGGCGCCGGCCTGACCGACGTCGACCTGTTCCTGGTCGACCCGAAGGCCGACGGCGTCACCCTCACCCAGATGTTCTCGATCGCCTCGGACTGCCAGTACCAGGTCGAGCTCGACGGGGTCCGGGTCACCGAGGCCGACCGCATCGGCGCGGCCGGCACCGGCTGGGCCACCTGGGACGCCGTGCTCACCGAGGGCCTCGTGCTCCTCGCCGCCCAGGCCATCGGCGGCGCGTCGTACGCCCTGGAGATCACGGTCCAGTACGCCAAGGACCGCGAGCAGTTCGACAAGCCGCTCGGCGCCTTCCAGGCCATCAGCCACTACCTGTCGGACGCCGCCACCGCGGTGAACGGAGGCCGGATCCTCACCTACGAGGCCGCCTGGTCGCTCGCCAACGGCCGCCCGGTCGAGGGCAAGGACGTGTCGGTCCTCGGCCCGATGGCGAAGCTCTTCGCCTGCCAGACCTACCGGAACACCACCGCCATGGGCGAGCAGGTCTTCGGCGGCGTCGGCTTCACCCTGGAGTACGACATCCAGCTCTACTTCCGCCGCGCCAAGGCCCTCCAGATCGCCTGGCTCGACGACCCCGCCCTCCGCGAGAAGGTCGCCGCCCAGGTCCTCGACGTCCCCGCCTGACGACCCCGGGCCCGCCCTGACCCGCCCCGACCGACCCCCCCCGACCCGAACTTCGTATGCCCGAGCGCCCGGATCGGCGTCGTGGGATACGAAGTTCGTGAGGGGGTGGGGTCACCCCGGGCAAGTTCGTATGCCTGAGCGCCCGGATCGGCGTCGTGGCATACGAAGTTCGTGAGGGGGTGGGGCGTCGGGGCAGGCTGAGGGGATGGCAGCCGGTCGGTTCGCTCCTTCTCCCACCGGGGAGCTGCACCTGGGGAACCAGCGGACCGGGCTGGTCGCGTGGCTCTTCGCGCGATCGGCCGGGTCGTCGTTCCTCGTGCGGATGGAGGACCTGGACCGGGTGCAGGCGTCGGCCGACCACGAGCGGTCGCAGCTCGCGGACCTGGCCGCGCTCGGGCTCGACTGGGACGGCGAGGTCGTACGCCAGTCCGAACGGTTCGACCGGTACGAGGCCGCCATCGCCCAGCTCGACGCGGCCGGGCTGACCTACCCCTGCTCGTGTACGCGTCGTGAGATCCGCGAAGCGGCGTCGGCCCCGCACGGAGATCCGGTCCCCGACGGCGCCTACCCGGGCACGTGCCGCGACCTGACCGATGCCGAGCGCCGGGTCCAGCTCGAGTCCGGTCGTCCCCTCGCGCTGCGGCTGCGCGGGCCGGGCACCACGGTCACCGTGGAGGACGAGCTGCTCGGCGAGGTGTCGGCCCTGGTCGACGACGTCGTCCTCCGGCGCAACGACGGCGTCCCCGCCTACAACCTCGCGGTGGTCGTGGACGACGCCGCCCAGGGCATCGAGCAGGTGGTCCGCGGCGACGACCTCGCCAGCTCGGCGCCGCGCCAGCGCCACCTCGCCGACCTGCTCGGGCTCCCGCCCGTCTCGTACGCCCACGTCCCGCTGGTGCTCGGCCCCACCGGGCAGCGCCTGGCCAAGCGCGACGGCGCCGTCACCCTCGCCGACCAGCTCGCCCTCGGCCGCACCTCCGAGCAGGTGGTCGGCCGCCTCGCCCACTCGCTCGGCCTCGTCGAAGCGACCGAGCCCTGCCGCCCGGCCGACCTCGTCGCCGCCTTCGACCCCGCCCTCATCACCCGCGACCCCTGGACCTGGACCGTCGACGCCTGACCCCAGGCTCCCCGCTCGACCGAAGTTGGTGTGAATCCTGGGGCAGGGGATCCGAGACCCATACCAACTTCGGTGCGGGAGGGGCGGGTGGTGCGTTCGCCGGTACGGTCGGGCCATGAGCGAGACCCACGTCGCCGGTGAGACCGCGATCGTCCTGATCGCCCACGGGAGCCGCACGGTGTCGGCCAACAAGGCCCACCGGCAGATGGCGGTCGACCTCGAGGCGATGCTCGGCATGCCGGTGTGGGCGGCGTTCCTGGAGCTGGCCGACCCGCTCATCCCCGCCGCCATCCACCAGGCCACCGCTGCCGGGGCCACCAAGGTCCTGGTGCTCCCGTACTTCCTCTACCCGGGACGCCACCTGTCGCTCGACATCCCGGAGCTCGTGGCCACCACGGCCGCCATGCACCCGGACGTGGAGATCGTGTCGATGCCCGGCTTCGGCGAGGATCCGGCGGTCCTCGGCCTCCTCGTCTCCCAGGTCCGTCGGGCGAACGCCCGCTGAGCTGACCATGGCCGACGACCGGGTCGCCCACGACCCCCGGTTCCGATCCGGCCCACCGGCGTCACCGGCGACGGCCCTGCCGCCGATCCCCTCAGGGCTCGTCGAGGTGCTGGGCGGCGCCGCCGCCACGCAGGTGTGGGTGAAGCGCGAGTCCGAGGTGTGGCGCGTGGAGCTGCCCGACGGGCCGGCCTTCCTCAAGATCGTCGACGGCCTCGACCCGTTCGCCGACGAGGTCGCCCGGCTCCGCTGGTGCACCGAGCACAGCCCGGTCGTGACCCCGCTGCTGCTCGCCGACGCCATGGACAGCTGGGGCCGCGGTTGGTTCCTCACCGGTGAGGTCGCCGGCACCCCGGCCCACGACGTCGACCTCGCCGCGCGCGACCCCGATGCGGTGGCGCTCGCGATCGCGGCCGGCCTGCGCCGGTTCCACGACCAGGCCGATCCGGCCAGCTGCCCGTTCGCGATGGGCGTCGACGACCTCATCGCCAGCGCCGAGGTCCGGGTGGGCGCCGGCGGCGTCGACCCGACCACGATGCGCGACGAGGCGTACCGGCACCAGACCGGCGGGCAGCTGCTCGACCACCTCATCGCCACCCGCCCGCCCGAGCCGGCGGCGGACCAGGTCGTCACCCACGGCGACCCGTGCCAGCCGAACCTGCTGCTCGCCCCGACGTCCGGTGGGTTCGTGCTCGTCGGCCTGGTCGACCTGGGCCGTCTCGCCGTCACCGACCGCTTCCGCGACCTCGCCATCGCCGCCCGCTCGCTCGATCAGAACCTCGGACCGGATGCGGCCGCCGCCTTCCTCGCCGCCTACGGCCCCGAGGCCGACGACCCCGACCGCCTCGCCTGGTGGACCCTCGTCGACGACCTCTGGTGACCACCGCCCGAATCAGGTCGTTCGTGCCGCCCAGTGCGGCTCAGGTGACCTGATTCGGGGTTGCGGGGCGGGGCGATGGCGCGGAATCGGGTCGTTCGTGCCGCCCAGTGCGGCTCAGGTGACCTGATTCGGGGTGGGGGCGGGGCGATGGCGCGGAATCGGGTCGTTCGTGCCGCGCTGTGCGGCTCAGGTGACCTGATTCGGGGTGGGGTCAGTCGACGATGACGACGGGGGTGCCTTGGCGGGCGAGGGGGATCAGCGCGGCGATGTCCTCGTTGTTCATGCGGACGCAGCCGTGGCTGGCCGGCTGGCCGATGAGCTCGGGGCGGTTGGTGCCGTGGATGGCGATCTGGCCGTTGCCGCCGCCGAAGCTCTCGTAGACGTTCGAGAACCCGGTGACGCTGATCTGGTACGGCCCGTAGGGCCCGTTCGGGTTGCTCGGGCGGGTGAGGATGTCGGTGTAGAAGGCGCCGGTGGGCGTGGGCGACGACGCCTTGCCCGGTGCGACCGATGCGGTGAAGACCGTCTCGTCGCCGTGGAACACGGTGAGCCGCTTGGCGCCGAGCTCGATGAGGATGTGGTTGTCGACGGTGCGCACGGCGACGTCGGACGACTTGATCCACGCGGTGGCGCCGTTGGGCCGCTGGTTGATCTGCACCTGGAGCCAGTTCCCCTGCTGCTTGCGCACGAGGAAGACCAGCTTGAAGCCCTCGACCGTGGGGTTCGGGAGCGTCCGCCCCGTGGGGACCGGCTTGCCGGGTGCCTCGTAGAGCGCCACGTTCGAGACGATGGCGTCGGCCGCGGTGAAGTGGTCGGGCCAGGGCGGGCCGATGGGGTCCGACACGCTGAGCCCGGTGGCCGGGTCGAGGTTCGCCGGGGCGGTCGTCGTGGTCGTGGTGGTGGGCCACGTGCCCTTCACGACCGGCGCACCGGCGACGGGCGGCGCGAGCGACGCGGTGACGGTCTGGGGTCCGTCGTCTTGGGCCTGGCGCCACACGGCGCCCCCCACGACCAGCGCCCCCACGGCGAGCACCGCGAGCGCGACGGACCACCGTCGGGAGCGGAGGGTGGGGCCAGCCATGGCCGTCCACGCTATCGACCCTGGACGTTGGTCCGACCGGCGGGTCGGCCCGGTCCGGGAGCGCTACTCGACGATGGTGTAGGCGGGGTTGAGCACGACCATGCGGCCCCGCTCGGTGCGGCCGACGCCGTTGACCACGATGCGGCGGCCGCAGTCGACGCCACCGAGGCGCTTGCGGCCGGTGAACACGGCGACGGCTCGTCCGCTGCCGTCGCTGAAGGTGACCTCGAGCGACGGGGAGCCGGCGCGCGGCACGACCTGGAGGCCCTGGACCTCGCCGGCGAGCAGGACCGGGGTGCGGGTCGGGGCTTCGGAGATGGGCTGGATGCCCAGGTCGGCGAGCCGTCCCTGGAGCCGCTCGCCCTCGATGTCGTCGATGCTCTGCGAGAGCTTGCGGCGGAGGTTCTTCAGCACGGCGCCCACTGTCGCACGGGTTCGCCCGGGATGGCAACGGGGTCGCGGCGTCATGTCCGGCCCCGTAGCGTGCTTCCACACCCGGCAACCCGAACGAGGAGCACGACATGGGATTCCTGGACAAGGCCAAGGCGGCGCTGCAGGGCAAGAGCGACCAGGCGGCGAAGGCGCTCGACAAGGCGGGCGATGTCGTCGACCAGAAGACCAAGGGCAAGTACAGCGACAAGATCGACCAGGCCGTCGACAAGGCGTCCGATGTGCTCGACGACATCGACAAGCAGAACGACACCAAGAAGAAGTAGGTCAGTCGGCGGGTTCGGGCGGGGCCGCGGTCACGAGGTCGTTGGCGGCGGCCCAGGCGCCGATGTCGCGCCGTTCGATCGCGGCGGCCATGAGGTCCGGGAAGAGGTCGGGGGTGCAGGCGAACGCCGCGATCCCCAGGGTCGCCAGGGCGGCGGCGTGGTCGGCGTCGTACGAGGGGGCGCCGTCGTCGCTGAGGGCGAGCAGGGCGACGACCGTGACGCCGGCGTCGACCATCTCGCGGGCGCGGCGCAGCATCTCGTCCTCGATGCCGCCCTCGTACAGGTCGCTGATCAGCACGACGATCGTGTCCTGCGGCGCCGAGATGAGGCCCTGGCAGTAGGCGAGCGCCCGGTTGATGTCGGTGCCGCCGCCGAGCTGCACGCCGAAGAGCACGTCGATCGGGTCGTCGATCTGGTCGGTGAGGTCGACGACCTCGGTGTCGAACACCACGAGGCGGGTGGCCACCGAGCGGATGCTCGCCATCACCGCCCCGAACACGCTCGAGTAGACGATCGACGACGCCATCGAGCCGGACTGGTCGATGCAGAGCACGACGTGGCGGTCGATCTGCGAGGTCCGCCGCGCGTTGCCCACCAGGCGCTCGGGTACCACCGTCCGGTACTCGGGTTGGTAGTGCTTGAGGTTGGCGGCGATGGTCCGGTTCCAGTCGATGTCGCGGTGCCGGGGCCGGCTGGTGCGGGTGGCGCGGTCGAGCGCACCGGTGACCGCTTGGCGGGTGGCGGCGGCCAGCCGGTCCTCGAGCTCGTCGACGACGGCGCGGACCACGGCCCGTGCGGACTCGCGCGACCGCTCGGGGATGGCGCGGCCGAGGCCCATGAGGGTGGTGACCATGCTGAGGTCGGGCTGCACGGAGTCGAGCATCTCCGGTTCGAGCAGCAGCTCCCGGAGGCCCAGCCGGTCGATGGCGTCGGCCTGCATGACCCGGACCACCGACGACGGGAAGTACGTGCGGATGTCGCCCAGCCAGCGGGCGACGCGGGGTGCGGACGAACCCAGGCCACCTCGGCGGGGGCCGTCGTAGAGGGCCTCGAGGACCTGGTCGCGCGCCAGGTCGGTGCCACCGAGCTCGAGCCCGGTGGCGGGTCCGATCCCGTCGGCCTCGTCCCCGCCGAGGATGAGTCGCCAGCGGCGCATGCGCTCGGTCACGACTCCGTCCCTCCCGCGATCCCGAGCATCCGGGCCATGGTCGCCACCGCCGGGGCCGCCCGTTCGAGGTCGAGGCCCTCGTCGGCGGCCGGGTGGCCGGCCCTCGGGTCGTCGTCGTCGATGCGGGCGAGGAGCTCTCCGACCTGGCGTCGGGCGGGCCGCTCGAACGCGGCGAACGTGCGCCGGACGAGGGGGAGGAGGTCGTCGAAGGTCCGCTCGTCGATGTCGCGCACCCAGGCGTCGATCACCGCCAGCAGGTCCCGGTCGTGCAGGAGCAGCAGGGCTTCGCCCGCCAGGAACCCGTCGAGCCACGCGGCCGCGTGGGCGGGATCGCCGCCGACCGACAGCTGCCGGCTGAGCCGACCGCCGGCCTCGTCGGCCGCCAGCGAGCCGCGGTCGAGCAGCAGCCGGTTCACCCGGCCGGCCACCGACCCGTGCACGCCCGACTGCACGGCGAGGCCGGTGAGCGCCCGGGTCCAGGGCTCGGCCAGCTCGGGGCGCTCGAGCAGGGCGATGCCGCGATCGGCCGCCTCGATGGACCGGCGGAGCTCCCCAGCCGCCTCGTCGTCGAGCGCCGAGCAGGCGGGGGCGAGGCCGATCGCCGCTCGGACCACCAGGACCTCGAGCACCGCCCCGATCCGATCGGTGTCGATGCCGCGCACGTCGCCGTAGCGACAGGTGCGCGCCAGCGGTTCGACCGTGCCGAGCAGCGCCCGGATGTCGTGTTGGCCGGCGGTCCCGGCGGCGAGGGCGGCGAGCACGGTGGCGAGGGCGTCGGGCAGGTCGGCCAGGAGGCAGCGCTCCACGAGCGTGCTCAGGGCCGCGAGGTCGTCGGACGCTTCCGCGTCGGCCGCGACCCGGGCCGCGGCCGCCGAGGCGACGGTGGTGCCGTAGAGCCCGGCCTCCACCAGGTCGACGGACAGCTCCGGGCGCCACTCGAGCTGCCAGGCCTCCTTGAACGTGCCGGTGGTGCGGCCGGCGTCGGCGGGGATCGCCCAGGCGACGTCGAGCAGGAGCAGCCGGTGGAACAGCACGCTGCGGGCGAGCTGGCTGGGCTGGCGGAGGTCGACCTGGACCGTCGTCTGCTCGGCGGCGACCTTGAGCCGCATCTTCCGCTGGAGGCGCTCGAGGTCGCGGGCGAGCGGCACCATCGGGGTGTCGTCGGGGACCGAGCCGATCAGGTGCCCGACGACCAGCTGCTCGTGGACGACCTGGAGCGGGACGTCCGAGCCGTGGCACAGCACCGACCGGGCGGCGTCGGTGACCTCGTGGAGCCCCGCCAGGGGACGGGCCCGCAGCGCGGCCAGCGCCTCGGCCAGCCGCGTCGCCTCGATGACCGAGGCGGGCGACGCGTCGAGCTGGGCCTCGCGCAGCGCCCGGGCGACCGCCACCATCCAACGGGAGATGGTGTCGTCGGGCGCGGTGAACAGGTGCTGGTACCAGCCGGGGGCGGCCACGCCGGCGCCGTACCCGCTGCGGGCGGCGAGCCGGCCCGACGTCCACGGGGCCCACGTGGTGGCCACCTTCACCTTGGGCAGGCTGGTGAGCCGGGCGGAGTCCGCCGAGATCGACGGGAACGAGTCGGGGTGCAGCACCGGCGCGTGGTACGCCCCGCACACGACGACGACGTCGTCGTGGCCCTGCTTGATGACCTCCCGGAGGATGCGCCGCATCGCCGCTTCCCGGCGGAGGGTCTCGTCGTCGGCGTCCTCGGCGGCGCGCACGGCCGTCATCGCCTCGCGGACGGCGTCGAACCGGTCCATGGCATCGACCCCCGGCGCCCGCTGCTCGACCGCGTCCTCCCACCAGCGCTCGGGGTCGTCGTAGCCCGCGGCGGCGGCGAGCGCGCCGATGGGATCGCGCCGCACGGGCTGGTCCTCGTCGACCAGCTCGACGTCGTCGAGCGGCGCGTCCTCGCCGTCGATGCCCCGATCCTCGGACTCGGACTCGGGCTCGGGCTCGGGCTCGGGCCCCGGCGCGGCCGCCCGCTCGGGTGCCGGCGCCAGCGAGTGGGCGGCGGGCAGGTCGGCGAAGCGGACCGGGACCCCGGCATCGTGCGCCCAGCGCAGGGCCACCCACTCGGGCGAGAACGACGCCATCGGGTAGAACGCGGCCCGGCGGGGCTCGTCGGGGACGTAGGTGAGCGCGGCGACGGGCGGGACCATCTCGGGCCGCCCCGCGAGCTCGGCGATGGCATCGAGCTCGGGCGGCCCCTCGATCACCACGACGGACGGCCGGACCTCGTCGAGGGCGCGCGCCACCGACCGGGCGGACCCGGGGCCGTGGTGGCGGATGCCGAGGACGTGGACCTGGGTCACGGAGCGGTCAGCCCAGCTCGCGGCAGGCGCGGTAGAGGTCGGCCCACGACGCCCGCTCCCGCACGACGGTCTCGAGGTACTCCTGCCAGACCACCCGGTCCTGCACCGGGTCCTTCACGACGGCGCCCACCAGGCCGGCGGCCACGTCCGATGCGCTGATCCTCCCGTCGCCGAAGTGGGCGGCGAGCGCCAGCCCGTTGGTCACGACGGAGATGGCCTCGGCCGTGCTCAGCGTGGCCGACGGGCTCTTGATCGCCGTGCGCCCGTCGGCGGTGGCGCCGCTCCGCAGCTCGCGGAACACGGTGACGACGCGGGTGATCTCGCTCAGCGCCTCGAGGTCGGGCGGCAGCTGGAGCATGGCGCCGACCGAGGCGACGCGCGTGCGGACGATCTCGATCTCCTCCTCGGCGCTGTCGGGGAGCGGCAGGACGACGGTGTTGAAGCGGCGCTTGAGCGCGGCGGACAGGTCGTTGACGCCCTTGTCGCGGTCGTTGGCGGTGGCGATCAGGTTGAAGCCCTGGCGGGCCTGGACCTCGCTGTCGAGCTCCGGGATCGGCAGGGTCTTCTCGCTCAGCACGGTGATCAGCGCGTCCTGCACGTCGGCGGGGATGCGGGTCAGCTCCTCGATGCGGGCGATCGACCCGGTCTGCATCGCCCGCATCACGGGGGAGGGCACGAGGGCGTCGGGCCCCGGGCCCTCGGCGAGGAGGCGGGCGTAGTTCCAGCCGTAGCGGATCGCCTCCTCGGGCGTGCCCGCCGTGCCCTGGACCACGAGCGTGGACGTGCCGCTGATCGCCGCCGCGAGGTGCTCGCTCACCCACGACTTGGCGGTGCCCGGCACGCCCAGGAGCAGGAGCGCCCGGTCGGTGGCGAGGGTGGCGACGGCGATCTCGACGAGGCGCCGGTTGCCGAGGTACTTGGGCGCGACCTCGGTGCCGTCGGCGAGCGTGCCGCCGAGCAGGTACGTGACCACGCTCCAGGGTGAGAGCTGCCACTGCGGCGGCCGCGGGCGGTCGTCCAGCGCTGCGAGGGCGTCGAGCTCGGCGCGGTCCAGGTCCTCGGGGTGGGCGCGCAGGACGGTGGGGGCATCGGTCATGAGAAGGCCTCGGTGATGGACGAACGGGTGGTGACGATCTGGATGACGTGGCGGAGGGAGGCGTCGGTCGAGCGGTCGTCGGCGGGCAGCCGCCGGCGCCACGCCTCGATCTCGGCGACGGCGTCGGGGTGCAGCCGCTCGGCGAGCAGGTCCTCGCTGCGGGCGACGGCGATGGACGGCACCTTCTGCGACCGGAGGACACCGACCAGCTGGCGGCTGAGCTCCGCGGACCACGGCGCCGGCACCAGGCGCAGCAGCGGCGGCGACCCGGTGGCCAGGCCGAGGGCGAGGGCCCAGGCCTCGTCGTGCTGGGCGACGGTGGCGTCGACCCACCACGGCAGGAGGTCGTCGGGGTCGCGGGGGAGCCCGGCGAGCTGGTCGGGGCCGAGTCCGGTGACCTCGGTCCAGGTGGCGAGGGGCGCGGCGCGCACGAGGTCGCGGCGACGACCGCTCGGAACCGACGCCGGGAGGTCGCGGGTCAGGTCGGTGCCCTCGGGTAGCGGGGCCAGGGCGATGCGCTTGCGGAGCAGCCCGGTGCGGTGGTCGATGAGCGGGGCGAGCACGGCGCGCAGCCGCTGGCCCCGGGCGGAGCCGGGCAGCCGGTCGAGCACCGCCGCCGTGGCCTCTCGGACCGTCTTGGCCTTGTCGTCGAGGGCCGCATCGAGGAACGGGTCGTCGTCGGGGCCGAGGCCGACCACCAGGCAGCCCACCAGCGACGCGCGCTCCGCGGCCCGTTCGGCCGTCCAGGTCTCGGCCAGGAGGGCGCGCCCGGTCACCGGGTCGATCGAGCGGATGGCGGCGAGGACGTCGCGACGGGCCGCGCCCGTGGTGGTGGCGAACCGGGCCTCGAGCGACTCCCAGCCGTCCTCGGCGCCGTCGGGACCGGGAGCGCCGTCCGCCGCCCACGACCACGCCTCCCGGTGGCCGGCGAGCCAGCGGCCCCGGCTCCCGATCGCCTGGCGAGCCGCCGGCTGGAGGTCCGGCGCCGCGGTGGCCCGGTTCAACACGCCCACGAGGAGGTGGTGGGGGATGACGGCGCCGTGCTCGTCCGCGGTGCGGAGCCAGTGGGCGACCAACACGTTGGCGTCCGACGGCCGCCCCAGGTTGCCGGCCAGGGCCAGGTCCAGCAGTTGGCTCGCGCCCGCCGGCGCGAGGGGCCGGCCCTCGGGCGGGCTGGGCTCGGGTGCAGGCTCGGCCGCCTGGTGGGCGGCGTGGCCGGCCCGACGCTGGGTCCCCAGCAGGGCCGCGGCCGCGAGCGCCCGATCCTCGGTCGAGGGGAACGCCGTCGCGCTGATCGGGTGGCCGTCGACCTCGTCGGGCAGGTGGGCGCGCCGACCGGTCCCGATCACCGCCGACGAGCGCAGCTCCACCCAGACCATCAGACCGGCACCAGCACGCCGTCGACGGCGAGCGTGAGCGGCCGCACCGTGCCGGCCTCGAGCTCCACGAACAGGTCGGTCCCGTGCCCGCCGGTCAGGGCCAGCAGCGGCCACGGGTCGACGCCGGCCGCGAGCGGGAGGCGGTCGCCGGCGGCGTCCTCGAGCGCGCCCGGATCACCGGCGACGATGCGACCGCGCACCACGGCCGCCGACCGGTCGGACCACGGGTTCGCGGCCGCGCGCGCCGCGGCGCCGACGAGGGCCTCGGTCAGCGTCGCCCCGGCCGCACCGTCCCCGTGGGCGAGGCCGGTGGCCTGGCCGACCACCACGGGGTCGTCCACGAACGACCCCCGAGCGGGCGCCGACCCGGGATGGGTCCGGACCTGGGCCCGCAGCACGGCTCCCGTCACCTGCGGGACCCGGAGCACGCCGCCGACGGTGGCGAAGTCCAGGACCCGGACGACGGTGCCGTCCTCGGTGCCGCGGAGCCAGCTGCGCTGCTCCTGGAGCCGGCCGTCGTCGGTGCGGTGGACGCCGAGGACCTGCCACGTGCCGTCGGCCACCGGCCGGTCCCGCAGGTCGTCGGCGGCGACCGCCCATCCGAGGAACACCCGCAGGTCGGCCAGCTCGTCCTCGGCGAGCTCGTCCCGGCGGCGCCACGCCCGGGTCGCGGCGTACCAGCGCCCCGCCTCGGCGAGGAGGTGGTCGCTCCAGTCGTCGCGCCGGTGCACCTCGCCGGCCATCGCCCGGACCCGTTCGGCCATGGCCGGGAGCTGGGCGTCGACGAGGCGGCCGGCGGTCTGGTCCCACCAGGTGTACGGCTGCTGCTTGGCGGCGCCGAGCCCCTCGCGCACCAGGTCCCTCGTCCACCGCTCCAGCTCGTCGGCGCCGGCGTCCATCCGGTCGAGCCGCTGCTCCAGGCGCTTGGCCCGAGCGGCCGGGTCGGCCGGTTCCGCGTCGGCAGCGGCCCGGCGCTCCCGGGTGGCGGTGGCCTTCGCGCCGCGTGCCGCCTGCCACTCCTGGGCGAACGCCGACGGCTCGTTCAGCTCGGCGACGGATCCGCTGCCCTCGACCCACAACAGCAGGAGGGCGAGCCCGTGCTTGCACGGGAACTTCCGAGACGGGCACGTGCACTTGAACGCCGGCCCGGTCAGGTCGACGCTGACCTGGTACGGCGTGCTGCCGCTGCCCTGGCACTTCCCCCAGACCAGCGCCTCGGTGGACCCGGTCTCGCTCCAAGGCCCCGGCTTCGCCAGCTTCCGAGCCGCGACCACCGCCTTCGGATCCGGCGCGAGATCGATCACCTGCTGCTGGGTCCACCGCGACACGCGCCACATCATGACCGATCCATCGCGCGTGATCCGCTGATCGAAGCGGCCGACCTGCCGACACCACCCGGGACGACGTGCTGGGGTCGCCGAGAGCCACGAGGAGGTCCGGTCCGAGCACGGTTGCGCAGAGCGCAGCGGACGCGGTGGCACCCGTGCGAACAAGCCGGCGACGAGGAGCGTCCGGTGTCGTAAGCGCAGGCTCGATCGCGTGCCGTGCCAACGCACGTGTCGATCAGGTGGGAGTGGGCACCGGAGGGGGCGTTGGTGCGGTGCGGGATCGAGGCAGTCTCGACATCGGTCCAGCGACGCAGGAGCTTCGGCGGGAGAGACGGTTGTGGGAGTGGTCCTGCGAGTCCCTCAACGGGACCTGGGCACCGGACGAGGCCGGACGAGCGATCAGCCCAGGAGGGTCTTGACGACGTCGTCCTCGGCGTCGGGGGTGGTGAGGACGAGGACCTCGTCGCCGCCGCGGAGGACGGTGTCGCCCCGGGGGACGATCACGTGGTCGTCGCGGATGATGGCGACCACCGTGGAGTCGCGGGGGAGGCCGAGCTCGGCCAGGTCCTTGCCGTTGGCCGGCGAGTCGGGGGCGAGCGTGGCCTCCGACAGGCGGGCGCGGCCGCCCTCGAACGAGAGCAGGCGGACGAGGCTGCCGACGGACACCGCCTCCTCGACGAGGGCGGTGAGCAGGTGCGGCGTCGAGACCGAGACGTCGACGCCCCACATCTCGTTGAACATCCACTCGTTCTTCGGGTTGTTGACCCGGGCCACCACGCGGGGGACGGCGAACTCCTGCTTGGCCAGCAGCGAGATCACGAGGTTGTCCTCGTCGTCGCCGGTGACCGCGGCCACGACATCGGCCTTGTCGACGTCGGCGCGGGCGAACTCGGAGACCTCGCAGCCGTCGGCGGCGATCCACTGCACGCCGGCCGGCTCACCGGCGGCGAGGGCCTCGGCGACGCGGTCCGCGTCGACCTCGACGATGACGACCTCGTGACCGGCCTTGGCCAGGTCCTCGGCGATGAACGTCCCGACGTTGCCGCCGCCTGCGATCACGACCCGCATCAGTGCGAACCTCCCGTGGGGGCACCGTTCAGGTGCTTGTCGAAGAACTCGATGGAGCCGCCGTCGACGCTGACGTGGACGAGGTCGCCCTCCTGGAGGACGGTCTCGGGGCCGGCGACGGTGCCCTGGCCGAGGCGGGTGACGACCGCGACGCGGGCGTGGCCGCCGACATCGAGCTCACCGACCTTGCGGCCGGCCCACTGCGCCGGCACCGGACGCTCGATCAGGCAGACCTTGGCGCTGGCGTCGATCCACTCGGCGGAGGGGCGTTCGGGGAGGATGCGCTGGAGCACCCGCTCGGTGGCCCACTCGACGGTGGCGATGGTGGGCACCCCGAGGCGCTCGTAGATCTTCGCCCGGCGGGGGTCGTAGATGCGGGCGATCACGTTCTGGATGCCGAACGTCTCCCGGGCGACGCGTGCCACGAGGATGTTCGAGTTGTCGCCGTTGGTGACGGCGGCGAGGGCGCTGGCCTCCTCGATCCCGGCGGCCTTGAGCCGGTCCCGGTCGAACCCGACCCCGAGGACCGTCTTGCCCGAGAAGCCCTCGGGGAGGCGCTCGAAGGCCTTGCGGCGGCGGTCGACGACGGCCACCGTGTGCCCGCTCTCCTCGAGGGTCCGGGCCAACCCGGATCCCACCCGACCACAACCCACTACGACGACGTGCACTGCGCTCACCTCACCTTGGTGCCCGGGAGGGCACGGCGGCCGAGCCTAAACCCGTCGGAGACGTACCCGCACCCTGACGTTTCCCTGTCAGAAAGGGTTCGCGGGGCGTTCAGGCGGGGAAGCGGCATGATCGCTGCGAACTACTTTCCGCGGCTCCGGGGACCATACGATCACCCGGTTCCGCCGGGTCGGCTCGAAGGATCTCCATGGCGTCCATCTTCAAGCGCATCCTGGTCGGCAAGCCGCTCGCCAGCAGCGAGCAGGACCACCAGGCCCTGGGCAAGCCGACCGCCCTCGCCGTGTTCGCCTCGGATGCCATCTCGTCGACCGCGTACGCGACCGAGGAGATCCTCTTCGTCCTGCTCGCGGCGGTGAGCTTCCCGCAGACCCACAGCTACCTGATGCCGATGGCGGTCGTCGCCGTCATCTTGCTGGCGGTGGTGTCCACGTCGTACCGGCAGACGATCTACGCCTACCCCGACGGCGGCGGCGCCTACATCGTGAGCCGCGACAACATCGGCCAGACCGCCGGCCTCGTCGCCGGCGCCTCGCTGCTCGTCGACTACACGCTCACCGTGGCGGTGTCGGTCTCGGCCGGCACGCTCGCCATCGGCTCGGCGTTCAACTTCAACGACAACGCCGCCCTGCGCGTCGGGCTCGCCCTGTTCTTCGTGGCCCTGCTCGCCGTCGGCAACCTGCGGGGCCTGAAGGAAGCGGGTCGGGTCTTCGCCGTGCCGACCTACGCCTACACGATCCTCCTCGGCGGCCTGATCGCGTACGGCATGTACAAGATCCACTTCCAGCACCTGGGCACGATCCCGGGCAACGAGAAGCTGGCGCACGAGTTCGCCGAGGAGCACGGGGCCGACCTCAAGACGCTCACGGGCTCGGTCGGCCTGCTCCTGCTGCTGCGAGCGTTCTCGTCGGGCGCCGTGGTGCTCGCCGGCGTCGAGGCGATGTCGAACGGCGTCCCCTCGTTCCGCAAGCCGCGGTCGAAGAACGCCTCGCAGACGCTGATCATGATGGCCGTGATCCTCGGCTCGCTGACCCTGGGCGTCAGCTACGTCGCCAGCCACCTGCACCCGGTGTTCGTGGAGAACGGCGACACCGTCCTGTCGCAGCTCGGCGGCCACATCTTCGGGTCGGGCACGTTCTTCTACTACGCCCTCCAGTTCGCCACCTTCGCCATCCTCATCCTCGCCGCGAACACCGCGTACAACGGCTTCCCGCAGCTGTCATCGAACATCGCGCGCGACGGCTTCTTGCCGCGCCAGCTCGCGAACCGCGGCGACCGCCTCGTGTTCTCGAACGGCGTGCTGATCCTCTCGGGCATGGCCGGCGCGCTGATCGTCGCCTTCCAGGCCGAGGTCAGCGCCCTGATCCCGCTCTACGCGGTGGGCGTGTTCGTCGGCTTCACCCTCTCGCAGCTCGGCATGTGCCGGCACCACCTGCGCCTCCGCGAGCCCAAGTGGCGCAGCGGCCTGGCCGTCAACGCCCTCGGCTGCGCCATGACCTTCACGGTGCTGATGGTCGTGATCATCTCGAAGTTCACCCAGGGCGCCTGGATCCCGGTGCTGGTCATCCCCGCCGTCGTCGTGCTGCTCCAGGGCATCAACAAGCACTACCGGTCGATGGACGAGCTGCTCGTGATCGAGCCCGACGAGAAGGTCCGGCGCAAGACCAACACGGTCATCGTGCTGGTGGCCCGGGTCAGCCGGGGCTCGCTCATCGCCCTCGCCTACGCCCGGTCGCTGCACCCGGACCGGCTCGTCGCCGTCTCGGTGGTGGCGAACCCCGAGGAGCAGGACCGCATCACCGAGGACTGGGAGCGCCACCAGATCCCGGTCGAGCTGCAGACCCTCTACTCCCCGTACCGCGAGCTCTCGCGGCCGATCATGACCTACATCGACGAGCTCGACGACCGGCACGACGACGACTTCCTCACCGTCATCGTCCCCGAGTTCACGCTCGACAAGTGGTGGCAGCAGCTGCTGCACAACCAGAGCGCGCTGGTGCTCCGGAGCCGCTTGCGGAACCGCCCCAACACCGTCGTCACCTCGGTCCCGTTCCACGCCGACCGGGTGGCGAAGAAGCCGGCCGAGCCGGTCGAATCCACAACCTGAGACACCTCCGGGCTTCGGCCCGATCCTGGAAAGGGGTCATGCCATGACCTCGCCCTTCAAGCGACTCCTCGTCGGCAAGCCCATCGCCACCAGCGAAGAGCAGCACCAGCGCATCGGCAAGCCGGTCGCCCTCGCCGTGTTCGCCTCGGACGCCGTGTCGTCGACGGCGTACGCGACCGAGGAGATGATGCTCGTCCTGCTCACGGCGGTCATGTTCCCGCAGGCGCTCAACTACCTCGTCCCCATCTCCGTGGCCGCGGTGATCCTGCTGGTCATCGTGGGCATCAGCTACGTGCAGACGATCCACGCCTACCCGGACGGCGGCGGCGCCTACGTGGTGAGCCGGGAGAACATCGGCCGCACCGCGTCGCTCGTGGCCGGCGGCTCGCTGCTCGTCGACTACACGCTCACCGTCGCGGTGTCGATCTCCTCGGGCGTGCTCGCGATCGGCTCGGCGTTCAACTTCAACGACAACGCCACCGCCCGCATCGGCCTGGCGCTGTTCTTCGTGGCGATGATGTGCGTCGGCAACCTCCGGGGCCTGAAGGAGTCCGGGAAGGTCTTCGCCGTGCCCACCTACTTCTACGTGGTGATGCTCGGCATCTTCCTCATGACCGGCTTCTACAAGCTCTTCACCGGCAACCTGCACGAGTTGGCCGGCAGCGCCGCACTCGCCAAGGAGTTCGACGAGCACCACGACCTGATGGCTTCGGCGACCCTGTTCGTCCTACTGCGGGCGTTCAGCTCCGGCGCCGTCGTGCTGTCCGGCGTCGAGGCCATCTCCAACGGCGTCCCCGCGTTCAAGAAGCCCGAGTCCCGCAACGCCTCGCAGACCCTGGCGATGATGGCGGGCATCCTGGCGATCGGCTTCCTCGGGATCTCGACGCTCGCCCACCACATGAAGCCGGTGGTCGACGAGGGCGGCCAGACCGTCCTCGCCCAGATGGCGGTCGGCGTCTTCGGCGGCCACAACTTCTTCTTCTACGGCCTCCAGTTCGCCACGTTCGCCATCTTGGTCATGGCCGCGAACACCGCCTACGCCGACTTCCCCCGGCTCAGCTCGCTGATCGCCCGCGACGGCTACCTGCCTCGGCAGCTCGCCAACCGAGGCGACCGACTCGTGTTCTCGAACGGCATCCTCGCCCTCTCGGGCATGGCCGCGATCCTGATCATCGTCTTCAAGGCCGAGGTCAGCGCCCTGATCCCGCTCTACGCGGTCGGCGTGTTCACCGGCTTCTCCCTCAGCCAGTTCGGCATGATCAAGCACCACCTCAGCCTCCGCGAGGAGCACTGGCGGCGGGGGCTGGTCATCAACGCCATCGGCTGCGTCGCCACCACCGTCGTGCTCGCCGTGGTCGTCATCTCGAAGTTCACGATCGGCGCCTGGATCCCGGTCGTGGTGATCCCGATCATCGTGATGTTCTTCCTGCGGATCCACCGCCACTACGCCAAGATCGACAAGCGCATGGCCGCTCGCCCCGGCGAGAAGGTCCGCCGCCGCACCAACACGGTCGTCGTGCTGGTCGGCAAGGTCACCAAGGGCTCGCTCACGGCCATCGCCTACGCCCGTTCGCTCAACCCGGATCGTCTCGTCGCCGTCACCGTGGTGTCGACGCCCGAGGAGCAGGAGCGCATCACGAAGCAGTGGGAGGATCACGAGATCCCCGTGGAGCTCCGCGAGCTGTACTCGCCCTACCGCGAGCTGTCGCGCCCGATCCTGAGCTTCATCGACGAGCTCGACGCCGCCCACGGCGACGACTTCGTGACGGTGATCGTCCCCGAGTTCGCGCTCGAGCACTGGTGGCAGCAGCTGCTGCACAACCAGAGCGCGCTGGTGCTCCGCACCCGCCTCCGCAACCGCCCCAACACGGTCGTCACCAGCGTGCCCTTCCACGTCGACGACGACGATCCCGAAGGCGAGCTCGTCGCCGCCGGCCCCGGCGACTAGCGGACTCGGTTTCGGTCGTCCCGCGTCTCACCGTCCGTCCCGCGTCTCACCGTCCGTCCCGCCCCGATCGAAGTTGGTGTGGAAGTGCGCGATATACGCGCACTCCCACACCAACTTCGGCCGGGAGCGGTGCGATGTCCGGTTTCAGCTGAACATCGTGAGCCACTGGTCGAGGCTTCCGGGGCGGAAGACGACGTTGCGGCTGCGGGTCTCGGCCATCGAGGCGTAGGGCTTCTCGCTGTAGAGGTGGCCCGGGTAGAGGACGGCCTCGTCGGGGACCTGACCGAGGCGCTGGGTGAGCGAGTAGTACATCTGCTCGGGATCGCTGCCGGGCAGGTCGGTGCGGCCGCACCCGTTGAGGAACAGCGTGTCGCCTGCCACCAGCTTCTGGTCCACCAGGAAGCACTGGCTGCCCGGCGTGTGGCCGGGCGTGTGGATGAGCGTGATCGGGATCTCGCCCACCATCACCGTGTCGCCGCTGTCGTGGCCGACGAGGTGCGGGGCGGTGACGCCGGTGGTGCGGGCCACCCAGTCGACCTCGTGGCTGTTGAGGTGGATCGGGACCTGGACCAGGTCCAGCAGCTCGGCGATGCCGACGATGGGGTGGCCCATGAGGTTGCCGCCCACGTGATCGGCGTGGAAGTGGGTGCCGAGGGCGCCGGTGAGCTTCATGCCGTCGGCCTCGACGATGTCGAGGATCGCCTGCGGGTCGTACGCCGGGTCGACCACGACGGCTTCGCCGGTCTCCCGGTCGCCGATCAGGTAGACGAAGTTGACCATCTGCTGGGCGACGGGATCGCTCTCGGCGATGTCCATGCCGGCGAGGATCTGGCGGAAGTAGACGCGGGAGGTGTCGGCCATGGCCGCATCGTACGGCGAGGTGCCGGCTGCGGGGCCCCGGCCTCTCCCGTCCCCCGCACGGGGGATCGCGAGCGCCGCCGTCGGCGGCGCCCTAGGTTTCCCCCCGCGTCCAATCGCAAACGAAGGGGAAACGGAATGCGAACGACCAGTAGGGCAGCACGGCTCGGTGCCGTCGCTGCGGGGTTGGCCCTGATCCTGGCCGCCTGCAGCAGCGACAGCGGCGACGGGTCGGATGGGTCCAAGGACACCAGCTCCGAGAAGACCACGACCACTGCGGCGGACAGCACCACGGTGACCGCCACGCCGGCCGACAAGAACGGGGGCCGCACCGAGGGGAACGGCACGCTCGAGCTGGGCGCGATCCTCCCGCAGTCGGGCAACCTCGACTTCCTCGGCCCGCCCATGATCCAGGGCGGCCAGATGGCCATCGCCGACATCAACGAGGCCGGCGGCGTCATGGGCAAGGACGTCACCATGGTCGTGAAGGACGACGGCGGCGGCGGCGACGACGACCTCGCGGCGACCTCCACCGACGAGCTGATCAACAACGAGAAGGTCGACGCCATCCTCGGTGCCGCCTCCTCGGGCACCACGAAGTCGGTCATCGACCGCATCGTGTCGTCGGGCACCGCGCAGTGCTCGCCGTCGAACACGGGCAGCGACCTCACCACCTGGGAGGACGAGGGCCTCTACTTCCGCACGGCTCCGCCGGACAACCTGCAGGCGCAGGCCCTGGCCAAGGTCGTGTCCGATGACGGTCACCAGAACGTGGCGATCATCGCCCAGAACACCGACTACGGCACCGGCTTCGTCGAGTTCCTCGACCCGGCCCTGACCGACAACGGCGCCAAGATCGTCGAGAACGTCACCTACGAGGCGGACGGCACGTCGTTCGACGCCGAGGTCGAGACCATCGTCAGCTCCAAGCCCGACGCCGTGGTCCTGGTCGGCTACCCGGAGGACGGCGGCAAGGTCATCGCCGAGATGATCAAGCAGGGTGCCGGTCCGTCCGACGTCCCGCTGTACGTCACCGACGGCCTCCAGGCCAACGACCTCTACGAGCTCGTCGACAAGGCCGACCCGGCCTCGACCGCCGGCATCCGCGGCACCGCCGCTTCGGCGGCCCCCGAGGACGGCGCGTCGTTCTTCCCGGACGCCTTCAAGGCCTTCGCTCCCGACGTCGAGTCGCCGATCTACTCGGCTCAGTCCTACGACTGCGTCATCCTCTTCGCCCTGGCGGCGGAGAAGTCCCAGTCGGACGCACCGTTCGACATCGCCAAGGAGATGGTCAACGTCTCCAACGGCGAGGGCGACGATGCCGAGAAGTGCAACACCTACGCCGACTGCCTCGCCCTCCTCAAGGAGGACAAGGACATCGACTACGACGGTGCGTCGGGTGCGCTCGACTTCTCCGAGTTCGGTGAGCCGAGCGCCGGCTCGTACGACGTGTACACGTTCATCGACGACGGCACCTACGAGGTGGACGAGCAGGTCGTCGTCGGCTCCTAGCCCGACCGATCTGATCGACGCTCGATGAGGGGCGGGGCCGCGAGGTCCCGCCCCTCTCGCGTCTCGGGCCCGGTCAGGCGGGCTGCTGCGCGTGCATCTCGAGGTAGGCGCGGCGCAGGGCGCGGCGGTGCCGGTAGGCGAGGGCGGCGACGGCGTTGCGGCTGAGACCGAGGTGCTCGCCCAGCTCGCCGTGATCCCGGCCCTCGACGACGGTGGCCCACAAGACCTGGCGCATGCGGAGCGGCAGGCGGTCGAGCGCCTGCAGCACCTCGGGCCGATCGCCCGGCCACGGCGGCTCTTGGGCGGTGGCGGTGCGATCTCGTCCCACCCGCTGGGCGGTGGCGACCTGCGCGTTGCGCTGACGAGCGGCGGCGATCACCGTGGTGCGCACCGTGGCCATGAGGTAGCGGCCGGGGTGGTCGACCGGCCCGTTGCCGTTCTCGATGGCCTGGAGGACCCGGGTGAACGCGTCGGCCACCACGTCGGGCACGTCGTCGAGGTGGCGACGGCCGAGGAGCGATGTGGCGAAGCGTCGGATCTCGGGCTCGTACCGGCGGTAGATCTCGCCGTACGCCGGCGCGTCGCCGCTGCGCACCAGCAAGAGCAGTTCCTCGTCGGTCCAGTCGCCGACGGGCGAGGGGCGGGGGCGGCGAGGCGCCGGGCGACCGAGGACCTCGGTGGCAGGGGTTGGTTCCATGGGGCGTCCTGGGGTGGGGGAAGGAGCCCGATTGTCTGGACGTCTTGCCCGTCCCACAACGGCCAGCCTCTGAACACCGATGTTCACCATCTGTCAGGTTTTGGCCCCTGACCTGGGTATCTCTGTGGCGCTCACGCCGCGATCCCGGGCCGTGCGAGTGCCGTGTCCGCGTCATGTTCGGGGCGGTCGCGCGTTGTCGGGTCATGCGGGAGGAGCACGAGACCGACCGGGCGAAGCTCGTGGCGTGGATCGAACGCCACCTGACCCACCGAGGCGACGACGTCGACGTCGCGGTCGTGCTGCTGAGCCAGGCCGAGGGCCTGGCGTCCCGGTTGGGCACCCAGGTCGCGGGTGCCGCCGTCGACGCGGCGCGCGACCGGCTGGCCGCAGGTGGCGGCCCGGATGCGATCGCCGCCTGCACCGACCCGGAGACCGTCGTGGTCGTCCGGCCGGTCCGGGTCGCCGGCCGCCCGGACGGACGCGCTCGGTGGGGCGCGCGCCTGTTGGGGCTGCTCGACCGACCCGTGCGCGTCCAGGGGCTCGACCTGCGGCTCACGGGCCACGTGGCCACCACGGGCGCGTGCGGTCGGGAGTGGCGGGCGCACGAGGGTGAGACGCTCCTGCGCCAGCTGGAGCACCGCGTCCTGCTCGGTCGGATCGAGCAACCGGACCTCCTTGTGCACCTGCCCGACCTCCGCCGCGAGCGGTGCGCCGACGCGCTCGACCGCCGCCTCGCCTCAGCGGTGCGCGGGGGCGAGGTCGTTGCCCGCTACCAGCCCATCGTCGACCTGCGCTCGGGCCGGATCGTCGGGGCCGAGGCGCTCGCCTGCTGGGACGGCAGCGGCGCCGAGCTGGCCGGTCCCGAACGGTTCCTCGCGCTCGCCGCCGCCACCGGGCTGATGCCGGCGATCACCGAGCGCATCCTCCGGCAGGCGTGCGCGGACTTCGCCGGCGGCGTACCCGAGCGGGAGGGCTGGTGGGTGTCGGTCAACCTCGATGCACCCGCGACCGTGCACCCCGAGACCCCGGGCCAGATCGAGGCCGTCCTCCGCGAGACCGGGCTCGCCCCCGAGCGGCTCTGCATCGAGGTCTCCGAGCGCCTGGTCCCCGATCCCCTCGCCGTCCGCTCCCTGCAGGCCATTGCCGACCTCGGCGTGCAGCTGGCGATGGACGACTTCGGGTCGGGCTGGTCGAGCCTCGCCCAGCTCCGCTCGCTCCCGCTCACCCTGGTCAAGCTCGACCGGTCGCTCCTCGTGTCGTGCTCGGTCGACGAGGCGTCCGTCCTGCTGGCCACGGTGGCGTTCGTCGCCTCGCTCGGGCTGGACGTGCTGGCCGAGGGGATCGAGCGGCCGGGCGACCGGCTCCTGGTCCAGGCCGCGGGCGTCGCGCTCGGCCAGGGGTTCCTGTGGGGCGCGGCCCAGCCCCTGGACCAGCTCGTCGGCGCGGCCGCCGTGGTTGCCGGTGCAGCGGCACCGATGCCGTCAGGCCGAGGAGCGCTCCGGTCCGGCTGAGCCCGGCGGGTCGGAGGGCGGGCGGGTCGTCGGGCGGACGCGAGCGAGGTGCGTGAGCTCGGCGACCACCGCCAGCAGGCTGGCGTCCTCTCCGAGGTGGGTGCAGCGGGCATCCGCCAGCCTCGGGTCGGCGGCGAGGAGGCGCGACCCGCCCAGGGCGGCGCCGGCGGCGAGGTCGGCGGCATCGACCATCGTGAGCGGAGGCAGCAGGTGGTCGCCTGCCGTGTGGAGGAGCGCGGCGGTCTGGATCTCGTTGGCGGCGGCCCACGCGTGGATCGCCGGTCCGTGCCGGGCGACGAGGTCGGCGCGTTCGAGGCGGTCGGCCATGCCGAGGACGGCGAGCGGTTCGGGGAGGCGGTCGAGGCCGCCGCCGTCCTCCGTCCGGGAGCGGGTTCGGTCCGGTGGGGTGCCTCCGGCGGCGGTCGATGCCTCGAAGGCGTCGCGGGTCGAGCGGTCGACGGCGGCGGTGAGGCGGCGAAGGCCCTCGTCGAAGAGGTCGGCGTTGAGAGCGGCCGGGGTGGGCCAGCAGCGGTGGACCCACCGCGTGGACACGCCCAGGCCCTCGGCGAGCTCGGCTGGGCTGATCAGTCGGTGGTCGTCGGGGTGGAGGTCCAGCGTGCCACGCTCGACGGCCCCGGCCACCCGCGCCAGCAGCCGGGTGGCGCCGGCGGGCAGGACGTCGTCATCGGAGCCGCGGGCTTCGCCTGGGAGGTCCGGGCCGGTCACCTGCTCGGCGAAGCGGGCGGTGGCTCGGGCAGCCGTGTCGGCGACCTGCTCGGCGAACGCGGCGTCGAAGCCGGCCACCGCTCCGCCGGTCCGCGGGCCGCGGACGAGGAGCGTGCCCTCCACGAGGGCGGTGGTGAGGAGCGCGGCGCCGGTCCACGGCACCCCGGGCCGGTCGCCGAGCTGGGCGCGCAGCTGCCCGGCCAACCAGATCAGCCAGCGTGCGTCCCAAGCCCGGAGCCGGGCGCGGGCGGTGCTGTCGGCCGGGCCTGCCGACAGCACGCACCGCAGGGCGGTTCCAGCGGAGGCGCCGTCGGCGCGCAGGACCTCGGCGAGGGCGCGGAACACGTCGTCGTGCGATCCGGCGCGGACCTGCTCCTGCCAGCTCTCCGTCGAGGTCGCCCGGAGGAGGGCCAGGTCCTCGCCCAGCGCGACCGTCGACGGCCAGTACTCGTAGAAGTAGGAGCGCGGCGCGTGGGTGGCACGAGCGGCCTCGGACACGGAGAGGCGCAGGCGCCGGGGCGACCGCGCGTCCACGTCGAACGCGGCAGCGGCCCGCTCCTGGTGGTCGCGTCGAGGGTCTGGCATCGCGCTGGCATCCCGTCCCTCGGGGTTCCCGTCCGGCGGATCGTACCGGTGCTCGCGGCCGGCGTCCGGGAGCACCGGGGGTCAGTGGTCGTGGGTGCAGATCTTGGTCAGCGACCGGAACAGGGAGTCGAGACCGGCGGCCAGGAGCGGCCGCTCGACGCCGCGGTAGGGCACGGTGCGATCGAGCAGGCCGGTGTGGAGGAGCGCGCTGCGGACCGACCCGATGACCCCGGAGAACACGGCGTCGGTGTAGGGGTCGGGCTCGACACCCGGGGCGAGGTGGTACCCGATCGACTGGAGGATCACCACCAGCATCATCTTCACCGCCTGGCGCCAATCCTCCATCGCCGTGGACGCCAACTCGGCGACGAGCGGATCTCGCGTCGCGAAGGTGCACGCCATGATCCCGGTGGCCGCGTCCTCCTTGGTGATCTCGGCGGTCTCCTGCATGACCGAGATGAACAGGTCGATGTAGATGCCGCCCTCTTGGCGGATGGCGGTGGAGACGACCTCGAGCATCCGGCGGTCGACCTCCGCTCGGCCCGTGGCGTACTGGTGGCGGGCCAGGTCGAGGTTCAGGTCGGTGGGGGTCGGCCACAGCGCGTAGAGCCGGCGCTCGGAGACGCCGAGCTGGCGGGCCAGCCGGGCCAGGTCCACCATCCTCACCACGGGCGGGCCGCCGGCCGACCCGGCGGGGGTGCCGCGGAGCCCGTCGATCAGTGCCTCGAACACCTCGACGTCTCGTGCCTCGAACGTCGGCGGAGGCGGGGGTCCGGGCCGCTCGACCGCCGCCGTGGGGTCCGGTCGGGACAGCTGCTCGAGCAGTCGGCCGGCGCGGAGCCCGGTGCCCGGATCCGGTGCTGCGGGCTCCTGCCACCGGTTGCCCAGGCCGATGCGCAGCAGGTCGCCCTCGACGAGCGAGGAGAACACGATGGCCAGGTCCGCGGGGTCGAGCGGGGTCGGCGGCGCACCTTCGGCGCCGGGAGCGGCCGGGCTGCGGCCGTGCGCGGCGAGGTGGGCCGCCAGCCACTGGCCGAGCCGGGCGAAGCCGTCGCGCTCGGCCGCGGCGGCGCGCTCACGCTGCGGGTGGCCGACGGGGAGCCCGGCGGCGTTGGTCCGGGACTGGATGGCCATGTCGGCGCACTCGCCGGCGACGGCGGCATCGACCGAGGGGCCGATGGGCTGCTCGGGCGGCGTGGCGATGAGCCGTTCGCGCCACCCTTCGCGCTCGCACGCGGCGTAGTCCAGGAGCGCGTGGCTCAGCTCGGCCATCGACCCCCACCGCTGGTACAGCGTGCTGCGGCTGAGCCCGGTCATCCTGCTGACCATCGCGGCGGGCAGGCGCTGGCCCTCGTTCAGCGGGCCGTAGCGGACGAGTGCTGCGGTGGCCGCGGCGACGTGGTCCTCCCGGCTGCGTTCGGCGGATCCGGGCACGGGTTACCCCTGATCCGCTGCGGTGCGGGTGGACCGCCCCGCATCTCGACGTGCGTGGTGGATGTGCAACGTGCTCGCCTCCGCTCGGTGATGTTCCACCGGGGCCCGCACCCGACGGGTGGGAGCGTACCTCCGCGACCGCGTCGGGCTCAGAGATCCCGGGCGAGGGTGCCGAGGTAGAGCTCGATGACCGTGGGGTCGTCGAGCAGCTCGCGGCCCGTGCCGGTGTAGGCGTTGCGGCCCTGGTCGAGGACGAAGGCCACGTCTGCGATCTGGAGGCACTTGCGGGCGTTCTGCTCGACCATGACCACGGACACGCCGGCCCGCTTCACCTCGTCGATGCGGGCGAACACCTCGTCCTGGTTGATGGGGGAGAGGCCGGCGGACGGCTCGTCGAGCAGGAGCACCGATGGGTCGGTCATGAGCGCACGGCCCATCGCCACCATCTGGCGCTGGCCGCCGGACAGGAGGCCGGCGCGCTCCTTCTTGCGGTCGGCGAGCAGCGGGAACAGGGACACGACCCGCTCGAACCGCTCGTCGAAGCGGGCGGGGTCCAGGAAGATCCCCATGCGCAGGTTCTCCTCGATGGTGAGCGAGGGGAACACGTTCTTGGTCTGGGGGACGTACCCCACGCCCTGCGCCACCAGCTCGTGCGCCGGCTTCGACGTGATGTCCTCACCGTCGAGGACGACGGTGCCGCTGCGCACGGGGACCAGGCCGAACAGCGTCTTGATGAGCGTGGACTTGCCGGCGCCGTTGGGGCCGATGATGCCGACGAGCTCGCCCTGGCGGAGCTCGAGGGACGCCCCGTTCAAGATGTCGACGCCGGGCAGGTAGCCGGCCACCAGGTCCGTCGCGGTCATCAGCACCGGGCGGTCGGTCTCGGGGTGGTCTAGGTGGTCGACCGCGTCGGGCGGGAGCGGGGCCGCGGCCGTGGGGTCATCGGCCACGGGCTCGGTCGGTCCGGTGGGCTCGGTCGCGTCGGTCACCGGATCTCCCCGGTGGTCGTGTTGCCGTGGTCGATGCCGAGGTACGCCTCGATGACGGCGTCGTTGCCGGCGATGTCGGCCGGGCGGCCCTCGGCGATGATCGTCCCCTCGGCCATGCAGACGACCCAGTCGCTGATGGTCATGATCACGTCCATGTCGTGCTCGACGAACAGGACGGACATGCCCTCGTCGCGCAGGGCGGTGACGTGGCCGAGCAGGCTCTGCGTGAGGGCGGGGTTCACGCCGGCCATGGGCTCATCGAGCATGACGAGCGTGGGGTCGGTCATGAGGGCACGGGCCATCTCCAGCAGCTTGCGCTGACCGCCGGACAGGCCGGCCGCGTACTCGTCGGCGAGGGCGTCGAGCTTGAACCGGACGAGCAGCTCGTGCGCCCGCTCGACGTTGGCCGCCTCCTCGTCGCGCCACAGCGGCTTCACGAGGGACTTGAGCGCGGACTCGCCGGTCTGGTCCCGCCCGGCCAGCAGCATGTTGTCGAGCACGGTCATGCGCCCGAGCGCCTTGGTGAGCTGGAACGTGCGGACCATGCCCCGTCGGGCGAGGTGGTGGGGCCGGACGCCGTTGGCCTTCTCGCCCTCGAACGTCCAGGTGCCGGCGTTGGCCTTGTCGAACCCGGTGAGCAGGTTGAAGAAGGTGGTCTTGCCGGCGCCGTTGGGGCCGATCAGCGAGGTGATGACGCCGCGCTGGAGCTCGAGGTGGGCGACGTCCACCGCGGTGAGGCCGCCGTAGCGGCGCTGCACGCCGTCCGCGACGAGGATCGGGTCCGGCTTGGCGACGCCCGGCGTGGGGGCGACGTCGGCGAAGGGGTCGGCCGTGGTGGCGTCAGCGTCCAACGGCGAACGCCTCCTTCTTGTTGCCGAGGATGCCCTGCGGCCGGAAGACCATGAGCAGCATCAGCCCGATGCCCATGAGCGTGAGGCGGAAGGCGCCGGACGTGGTGTCGCTCACCTCGAACCAGAGGTTGTTGAGGGCGCCGTCGGCGAAGTCGAGCACGAACCAGTAGACGACCGCACCGACGATCGGGCCCCACACGGTGCCGGCCCCGCCGAGGATGACCACGGTGTAGAGGGCGAAGGTGAGCGGTGCGATCCAGCGGGCGGGGCCGACCGAGCCCGAGTCGAGCGCCATCATCGCCCCGGCCAGCGAGCCGATCACGCCGCCGATCACGAACGACTGGAGCTTGTAGATCACGACGTTCTTGCCCAGGGAGCGGGCGGCGTCCTCGTCTTCGCGGATCGCCCGGAGGACGCGGCCCCACGGGCTGCGGACCCAGGTGCGGATGAGCAGCGTCGACAGCAGGACGAGGCTCCAGCAGACGAGCATCGACCACAGCTGGCGGCTGTTGAACACGAAGTCGTCGCCGAAGCCGTACGAGCCCTCGGGGATGAAGTTCGGTCGGAAGAACCCGAGCTCGCTGCTCAGGCCGCCGATGCCCCGGGCGGCACCGGTGAGCTCGGCGCTGGGGCGCGCCGCGATGACGAGGCGCAGGATCTCTGCGGTGGCGATGGTGACCACGGACAGGTAGTCGGCTCGCAACCGCAGCGTCGGGATGCCGAGGAGCAGGGCGAGGACGACGGCCGCGGTGATGCCGAGCGCGAAGCCGACCCAGATGCCCCAGCCCCGGTCGGCCGAGATGGCCATGCCGTAGGCGCCCATCATCAAGAAGGCGACCATGCCGAAGTTGGACAGGCCGGTGTAGCCGAACTGCAGGTTCAGGCCGGTGGCGGCGAGCGCGTACGACGCGGCCGGGAAGCCGAGGGCCGTCTGGAGGGCCAGGAGGAAGACGCCGAGCCAGCTCATCCGAACCGCTCCTTCGTCCCGAGCAGGCCCTGCGGCCGCACCAGCAGCACCACGATGAGCACGGCGAGGGCGACCACGAACTTGTAGGCGGTGTCGACGAACAGGCCCGAGGTCTCCTGCATGACGCCGAGGATGATGGCGCCGAACAGGGCGCCGTAGGCGTTGCCGAGGCCGCCGAGCACGACGGCGGCGAACATCGACAGCAGCAGGATGAAGCCCATGTCGGACGTGACCGTGACCGACAGGCCGTACATGATCCCGCCCAGCGCGGCCATGCCGCCGCAGATGATCCACACGATGGCGATGATCTTGTTGACCCCGATGCCCGACGACGCCGCCAGGTCCGGGTTGTCGGCGGTGGCACGGATCGCGGTGCCGAGCCGGGTCTTGCGGAGAATGAGCGTCACGAGGACCAGCACGACGACGCAGATGCCCATGATGATGAGGTCGTTGGGCGTGAGGCGCACCAGGCCGAAGTCCTTCTCCCGCTGGCCCGATGCTGCGGTGTACCGCTTGCTGTTGGGGCCGAACCCGATGAGGAAGATGTTGCGGAGCGCGATCGACAGGCCGATCGACACCACCATCTGGGAGACCATCGCCATGTTGCGCTTCCGCAGGGGCCGCCACAGGAGGCGGTCGTTGGCGTAGCCGGCGAGGCAGCCGGCGGCGATGGCGAACGGGATGCACAGCCAGAACGGCATGCCGGCGTCGTTGAGGACGAACGCCACGATGGCGCCGAACGTGACCAGCTCGGCGTGGGCGAAGTTGATGAGTCCGGTGACGCCGTAGACGAGCGACAGGCCCACGGCGGCGACGGCCAGGATGAGGCCGAGGCGCAGGCCCTTCGCCGCGGTGGTCAGGTAGTCCTGGAGGTCGCGGCTGCCGCGGGTGTCCTCGCCGAGGCGGAACGTGACCTGCTGGTCGCCCAGGTTCACGTTGACGTTGTCGAGCGTGGCCCGGTCCTCGTCGGTGAGGGCGAAGCCCTTCGGGAGGGTCTTGGTGTCGAGCGTGACCTGGTAGGTGCCGTTGCCGGGGATCTCGACGACGAAGATGCCGCCGTCGTCGGTGGTGCCGGTGGCGACCTCCTCGCCGTTCTGGCTCACGGTGATGGCCACGCCCTCGGGGAACGTGGGCTTGCCGTCGGTGACCTGGCAGAGGCGGCCCCAGATGGACTGGCCGAGGGGTCCGCCGTTCGCCTCGATGGCCTCGGGCTTGGTGAACGCGCACCGGGCGGCGTCGGCCTCGGACTGGGCGCCGGCCGGCGTCGCCACCCACGCAGTGCCGAGGAAGACCAGCGCCAGCAGTGCCAGCAGCGCAGGCACACGAGGGGCGGGGAGCAGCCGGCGGGGTGTCATGTGGCCCGGCACACTACTGATCTCGCTGTCACGAGGTCGGATATCCGCCAGCCCGTTCAGCGGCGGGCCAGCAACCACCGGCGCAGCACCGCCTTGAAGGCCAGGTCGAAGCGGTCTTCGCTCGCACGGAGGCCGGCGCCGGGCCAGTCCGCCGGGAGCAGCGCGGTCGGGAGGAGGGGATCGGCCTGGAGGTGGCGGAGCACCGCGGCGGACGCGACGAAGCCGTCCGCCAGGGCGGTGGCGTCGTCGTCATCGAGCCGCTGCTGGAGCGGATCGAGCTCCTCGAGCAGCGCGGCTGCCGTCTCGGCCCAGCCGTCGAGGTCCCAGAGCGAGCGGGCGAGCACCGACGGATCCACTGCCGGGTCGAGCGGGCCGACGAGCGCGATGGCCTGGTCGGCGGCCACCGCCTCGGCGGAGTCGAGCGCGCCGGCG
>DATMGQ010000241.1:0-8668 GCA_035555395.1 Acidimicrobiales bacterium | reverse complement strand
GCGTCGTACTTCCAGGCGCTGCCGAAGGCGACGGGCGTGGCGATGACCGGCGAGGGGCCGTTGACGTTGATCGGGGCCGGCGAGGCGGAGCGGTTGCCCCGGGCGTCGGCGGCGCGGACCGTGTAGCGGTGCTGGCCGGTCACGACCGGATCGGTGAACGTGCGGCCGTAGACCGTGGCGATGACCCGGTCGTCGCGGTACACGTCGTAGGAGACGGTGCCGCTGGCGTCGGTCGAGGCGTTCCAGTCGAGCTTCACGCCGGCCCCGGCGGTGGTGGCCGTCAGGTTGAACGGCGTCGACGGGGGCGTGCTGTCCTCGGCGCAGAACCGGGCGAACCCGCCCAGCCAGTCGGTGGCGGCGTTGCCGCTGTAGGCGCCGCGGACCAGGTCGCCGCCGACCCACAGGCAGCCGCGGGAGTCCTTCTGGATCGCCCACACGCCCTCGCCGCGGGTGCCCTTCAGGCCGGCCGGGTACCACGAGGTGTCGTAGGAGAACGTGGCCGGGTCCCACTGGCCGACCAGGTTGATGGGCTGCACCGAGCGGAAGCCGGTCGGGGAGCTCCAGTTGTTGGTGCCCTCGTAGACCCAGTTGCCGCAGTGGCAGCCCATGTAGATCTTGCCGTCGAGCTCCTCGATGGCCTGGGTGTCGCCGCCCTGCTTGGTGACGGTGGAGTCGAGGAGCGTGCTGCGGTTCCAGTTCCAGAGCTGGAAGTCGTGCTCCGAGCCGCCCACGAGGATGCGGCCGTCGCCGAGGTCCTCGACGGCCTGCTGGTACTTGGCGTTCGAGCCGCCGGACGGCTGCCAGGTGCCGATGCCGGCGGACGGGTTGCCCGTGCCGGCGTCGGTGATGCCGAAGTAGCCCTGGTTGGTGTCGCCGTTGATGTTGGTGAAGTAGCCGGCGAGGAGGACGCGGCTGCCGTCGTCGGTGACGCGGATGCGGACGACCGAGCCGTTGGGTCGGGGCCGCCAGGCCGACGGGTTGCCGGTGTCGGCGGTGACGGCGACCGCGTTGGTCACAGTGATCGTGTTCCAGCTGCCGCCATCGAGGCGGTTGAAGTTGCCGGCGGCGTAGACGATGCCGTTGTGCACGTCGAGCGCCCGGACGAACGAGCGGGTGCCGTCGGCGCGGTACGCCTTGGCCTTCCAGGAGGTGATGACCTCGCCGGTGTTCGGGTCGAGCGCGGCCATGCCCTGCGTGTTGGGCAGGCCGTTCACGCTGGTGAAGTCACCGGCGATGATCAGCTTGTTGTCGGGGGTCATGGCCATGTCCCAGACCCGGCCGTTGACCTTGGGGCGGAACGTGTCGATGAAGTTGCCGTCGATGCTGAAGGCGGCGAGCGACGGCTGGCTGATGGCGGTGGCGTTGGGGCCGTTCTGGACCCCGGTGAAGCGGCCGCCCACGAAGGTGCGGTCGCCCCAGACCTTCATCGACAGCACGTTCGTGTAGTACGGCTCGATGGACGGCTCGTTGGTGTGGTCGATGCCGACGACGCCCCAGTTGGCGAGCTCGGACTTGTTCTTGAGGGTGGCCGGCTTGGAGGAGGCGGCGTAGCCCTCGGCCGGGATCGGCGAGAACCCGGCGGCGCTGTTCGCGATGCGGGGGCGGATCCAGACCCGGGTGAACGGGATCGGGCTGCCCTCGCTGGCGTTGGTCCAGAGGTAGTTCGTGCTGCTGTTGGAGCCGCCGTTGACGCTGCTGCCGAACGAGAAGCCGGCCTTGTTGCCGTGGTTGGTCCACTCGTAGGTGAACATGCGGCGGACGCCCTGGGTGCCGGACAGCTGGTTGGTGGTCTGGCCCGCGACCGAGGTCGCGGTGTCGTAGGTGTTCGACCCGTTGTAGGTGGTGCCGTCGATCACGACCTTGTTGAGCAGCTGGCCGGCGGCGAAGCTCCAGGTCCAGTTCTTGTACTTCGGGAAGAGCTTGTAGCTCTGGCGGTTGGTGCCCGAGGTGTTGGTGGCGCGCTCGAGGCGGATGCCGTCGGTGAGGGTGTCGACGGTCTGGCCGTTCAGCAGCGCGTTGACCGTGGCGGTGTCGAGGGCGGCGGGCGTGAACGCGCCGGTCCCGTCGACGGTGGTGCGGACGGTCGACGGGCTGCCCTGGCCGAACGGGTTGAAGGTCCAGCCCTGGCGGCCGCGGCCGACGAGGACCCAGCCGCCGCCTTCCGTGGTCATGTCGCAGTAGAACTGCTGCGGGCGCTCGAGGGCGGCGGTGTTGAGCCAGTACACCCCGCTCGCGCTGGCCGGGACCTGCTGCTTGATGCCCCAGCAGGAGGCGCCGGCGGTGGCGCTGGTGGTGCCGTCGCCCGGCACGGCGTCGGCGGCGGTGGCCGACTCGCCCGTGACCAGGTTGAACACCGGGATGGCGATCAGGGCGGCCACGACGACGGCCCCGATCCTCACACGCTTGCTCTGGCGGATGCCCATGGCGGCTCTGATCCCTCCCCGTCCCGCCCCGGCACCGAGCGTGCCGACACGAGAGCAGATTTCACGCTTCGTGACAGGGTAGGTCCTTTCACGGAGCGTGACAAGTCGCTTCAGGATTTCACGCTGGGTGGTGAAGTCACCCAGTGCCGGAGATCAGGGCTGGCCGGTGAGCTTGAGATCGAAGCTGAGGTCGCCGGTGTACCGGTCGTTGCCGTGGATCTCCACGGCGATGGTGTTCGCACCGGCACGGAAGGCCGAGGCGGGGATCGACAGGGTGACCGGGGTCTTCTCCTGCGTCCGATCGGTGATCGCGAGCGGCGCCTTGGACGACGGGGTGATGGCGCCGGCGGGCATGTTGTCCCGGCCGACCTCGACGCCGTTGACGTAGACGACCGCGCCGTCGTCGCGGATCAGGTCGGCGAGCACCGCGGAGAACGCGGCCGGGTCCTTGATGTCGACCGTCGTGCGGAAGTAGGCGGTCAGCGGCCGGGGCGCCGGCGCCGTCGAGATGACCGTCTTCTCGTCGTTGTCGCCGAAGCCGAGCTCGGCGGGCCCGGAGGCCCACGTCGAGTCGTCGAAGCCGGGCTGCGCCCAATCGGCGGGGGCCCCGGCATCGGGGAAGCTCCACCGCCAGGTGGCGCCGAGCGGGAGGATCGCCGGGTCGGCCTTGGCGGTCGTCGCCACGGGGCCCGACGCCGTGGCGTTGCCGTTCGTGTCGAACGCGGTGACCACGTACGAGTGGGGCTGACCGGTGTCGACGACATCGGTGAAGCCGGTGGCCGCAGGGCCCGTGACGGCGATGGTGGTGCCGTCGCGGGCGATGACGTACCCGCCGAGCGCGGTCTCGTCCGCGCCGCCCGTCCACGCCAGCGTGATGCGGCCCGAGCCGGCGGACGCCGTCACCTCGGGCGCGGTGGGGGCGATGGTGTCGCCGCCGGCGCCGTACGTGGTGGCCTCGAGGTCGAAGAAGCCGCGGCCCGCGTTCGGGGTCATGGCGTGGAGCTCGACCGCGACGGTGTTCGGGCCGGCGGTGAGCAGCGAGGCGGGCACCGAGATGGTGTTGACCGCGGTCTCGGCCGCACCGGAGATGTAGCCGGCGGCCGGCGTGGTGGAGGTGACGGGGCCGGGGAGCATGTTGATGCGGCCGGCCTCGACGCCGTTGACGTAGACGACCGCGCCGGTCGCCACCTTGAGCTTCAGGTCGAGGAGGCGGACCGTGGCCGGGTCGGCCACGGTGAACGACGAGCGGAAGTAGGCCGTCTGCGGCTTGGTGGCGAACGTGGTGGCGAGGTCGGTGGTGCCCCAGCCGAGCCGGCCCTTGCCGACCGGCCACGACGCGGCGTCGAAGGCGGCGGCGCGCCAGGCCGTGCCCTGGTCGGCGCCCGACGCGTCGTAGCGCCAGTCGCTCCCGAACGCGATCGCCGTGGCGATCTTCGGCGACGGGCCGTTGACGTTGATCGGGGCGGGAGCCGCCGAGCCGTTGCCTCGTGCGTCGACCGCTCGCACCGTGTAGCGCTGCGTGCCGGTGACCTCGGGATCGGTGTACGAGGTGCCCCAGACCGTGGCGATGACGCGGTCGTTTCGGAACACGTCGTAGGAGACGGTGCCGCTGGCGTCGGTGGACGCGCCCCACGAGAGGGCGACGCCCGAGCCCGACGGCGCGGACTTGAGGTTCGTCGGCGTCGTGGGCGGGGTGGTGTCCGCCGCGCAGAACCGGGCGAAGCCTCCGAGCCAGTCGGCGGCCGCATCGCCGCTGTAGGCGCCGCGGTTGAGGTCGCCGCCGACCCACAGGCAGCCGCGGCTGTCCTTGTCGATGGACCAGATGCCCTCGCCGCTGGCGCCCTTCAGGCTCGAGGGGTACCAGTCGGTCTCGTACTGGAAGGTCTTGGCGTCGAGCGCGCCGACCAGGTTGATCGCGCTGATCGACCGGAAGCCGCTGGGCGACGACCAGTTGTTCGTGCCCTGGTACAGCCAGTCGCCGCAGTGGCAGCCGAGGTACACCTTGCCGTCGAACTGCTCGAGGGCCTGGGTGTCACCGCCCTGCTTGGTGATGGTGGACTCGAGCAGCGTCGTGCGGTCGGCGTCCCAGAGCTGGTTGTCGTGCTCGGAGCCGCCGACGGCGATCCGGCCGTCGCCCAGGTCGAGCACGGCCTGCTGGTACTTGGCGTTCGAGCCACCGGAGGGCTGCCAGGTGCCGATGCCGGCCGATGGGGCGCCCGTGGCCGCGTCGGTGATGCCGAAGTAGCCCTGGTTGGTGTCGCCGTTGATGTTGGCGAAGTAGCCGGCCAGGAGGACCCGCGTGCGGTCCTTGGTGACCCGCAGGGCGACGGTCTGGCCCGACGGGCGGGGGCGCCAGGTGCCGGGGTTGCCGTTCGTGGCGTTCACGCTGATCGCGTTGGTGACCGAGATGGTGGACCAGGTGCCGGCGGTGACCCGGTTGAACGAGCCGGCGGCGTAGATGGTGTTCCCGTCGATGGCCAGGCCGCGCACGAGGGGGCGGGCCCCGGTGGACCGGGTGATGTTGGCCTTCCAGCTGGTGATGACGTCGCCGGTGGCGGGGTCGAGGGCGGCGAGGCCCGACGTGTTGGGCTGGCCGTTCACGCTGGTGAAGTCGCCGGCGATGATCAGCTTGCCGTCCTCGGCGACCACCATGTTCCAGACCCGGCCGTCGACCTTCGGGCGGAACGTGCTGATCCAGTTGCCGTCGAGGTCGAAGGCGGCGAGCGACGGCTGGGCGACGGGGCTCGCCGACGGCCCGTTCTGGACGCCGGTGAAGCGGCCGCCGACGAACGTGCGGTCGCCGGCCACCTTCACCGCCAGCACGTTGGTCTTGTAGGGCTCGATGGTCGGCTCGTCGGTGTGGTCCATCCCGACGACGCCCCACGGCGCGGTCTCGGACTTGCTCTTCAGGACGGCGCGGAGCGGGGTCGCAGGCAAGCCGGCGCTCGGGAGCGGCGTGAAGCCGGCGGCGTCGTTCGCGACCCGCGGGCGGATCCAGACCCGCGTGAACGGCAGCGGGCTGCCCTCGGAGGCGTAGGTCCAGAGGAAGTTGGACGCGCTGTTCGACCCGCCGCTCACGCCGCTGCCGAACGCGAAGCCCTGCACCTTGTTGTGGCTGCTGACCGCGGTGGTGTTCAGCTGGCGCACCCCGGTGGCGCCGGAGAGGCCGTTGGCGGTCTGGCCGTAGGCCGACGCCGACGTGTTCGCCGTGTTCGACCCGGTGTAGGTGGTGCCGTCGACGACCACCTTGTTGAGCAGCTGGCCGGCGGCGAAGCTCCAGGTCCACGCCTCGTACTTCGGGTAGATCCGGTAGTCCTGGCTCTTGGTGCCCGCGCTGTTGGTGGCCCGCTCGAGGCGGATGCCGTCGCCGAGGGCGTTCACGGCGGTGCCGTTCAGCAGGGCGGTGATCGTGGTGGTGTCGAGCGCCGCGGGAGCGAAGGCGCCGCTCCCGTCGGTGGTGGTGCGGACGGTGGCCGCGCTGCCCTGGCCGAGCGGGTTGAACGACCAGCCGTTGCGGCCCCGGCCCACGAGGACCCAGCCGCCGCCGTCGGTGGTCATGTCGCAGGCGAACTGCTGCGGCCGCTGGAGGATGGCGGTGTTCAGCCAGTAGGTGCCGCTGGCGCTCGCCGGGTACTGCTGCTTGATGCCCCAGCAGGACGCGCCGGCCGTGGCCGAGGTCGTGCCGTCACCGGGCCGGGCGTCGGCCGCCGTGGCCGAGTCGCCGGTGACCAGGTTGAACACCGGGATGGCGATCAGGGCGGCCACGACGACCGCGCCGATGGTGATCCCCTTGGTGGGCTTGCGCTTCATCGGTGGCTTCCTCCCTTGCGGGGCTCAGCCACCCCACGGCATCGCGCGTCCGAGGAGGGCCTCGACCGCAGCGATGTCTTCGTCCAGGTCGGCCCGGAGCTGCGCCCGGACCTGGGGATCCATATCGGCACTTGGCTCGCTGTTGAAAGGTTCCGGCGTGCCGAGGTCGCGGCGGGGGAGCCCGACGCGGTCGGTGATCTCGTCGCAGAAGGCCTGCGGGTCGGCGTAGAAGTCCTCGGCGGCGGTGACCAGGACCTGGTCGCGCGGGAAGGCGGCGAACCACCGCTCGAGCATGGGGGCGTACCGGCTCTGGGCCAGGTACGTCTGGTGGCGGTGGGCCGGTGACACGACGGCGGGGTCGGCCAGCATCCGCGCCTCCTCGCCCGCGGTGCGCTCCTCCTCGGCGGCCAGCGCCTCGGCGAACGACAGGGGCTCGGTGTGGTTGCGGCGCTCCTTGTAGTGGGAGAACGCCCGCTCGACCGGGTCGCGCAGCAGGGCGACGATGAGCGCATCGGGGGCCACCTGGCGGGCCCGGTCCGGCGCATGGGGGTGGAAGAGGTAGTAGGGGCTGGCCTCGAACGCGATCGGGTCGTAGCCCAGCTCCTTCGCCGCCTTCGCCCGGGCGCGGTCGGTCGGGAAGTGCGACCGGTACCAGCGCTCGCCCTGGCTCCACTCCTCGTCGAAGAAGTAGGTGCCCTTGATGTTCTCGGCCTTCGGGAACGTGGGCAGCACGCCGGGGTGGTCGGCCAGGTACTTCCACAGGGACGTGGTGCCGCCCCGCTTGGCGCCGACGATGATCAGTTCCGGCGGCTTGCGGTGCGAGGCGGTGGCGATGCCGTACTGGCGCAGCACCTGCTTGCCGGCGTCGGTCACCGCGGTGCCGGCCTTGCTCCGGCGCAGCTTGGTGAGCGGCGAGGCGCCGGTGGTGTCGATGGTCCGGCCGCCCGCGGCGCGGCCGCCGGTGGGTGCGGCGGGTGTCGACGTGGTCATGAGGGGTCCTCTCGGTGCGACAGTCCGGCGGCGATGCCGAACAGGACGACCTGCGGGAGCAGGCCGTAGAACGGCACCTGGACCAGGCCGATGACGAGGGCCAGGTGCGTCCACCACCCATCGGCCGTTCGGACGCGTCCTGAACGCAACACCTCGCCGCCGAGCCAGCCGAGGAAGAGGGCCATGCCCACGAACCCGTGGACGAACATCAGGTACCAGAGCATCCCGTGGGTGCCGACCGGCGGCATGTCCTTGCGGGCGTCGACGGGTCGCGCCGGGGCGCCGTTGCCGATGAGCGGGGAGTCGACCGCGCCCTCGAACGCCTCGCTGTAGAGGGTGGAGCGGGAGTCGTTGGACTTCTCGGACTTGTCGAGCTTGTCGCCCACGAGCTGGCCGGCCGGCGTGGCCAGGAGGAGGACGACCACCGCGACCATCGCCCCGCACAGCACGGCGAACGCCCCGAACTTGCCGCGCAGGGCCTTGCGGGCGGCGAAGTAGACCATGCCGACCGCGAGGCTGATCCAGAGGCCCCGGTTCACCGAGACGAGGATCGGGTAGACGCCGGCCAGACCGATGGCGTAGCCGATGCGCCGGCGCCGGCGGTCGGGCTGGACGATCCAGGACCGCAGGAAGAACGGCGTGAGGATGCCGACCGCGGCGCCCCAGCCGTTGGTGGCGTTGAACGGTGCCGCCGGGCGGGGGAGCGGGTAGCCGAGGAAGCCCTGGGTCTCGGCGAAGCGCCAGCGGGCGAGCTCGTCGACGAACCCGATGTTGCCGACCGGTCCGAGCACGATCTGGAACGGCGACTTCTGCACGAACTCGGGGAAGAGCACCCCCAGGTAGCCGAACGCGATGAGGCAGATCCACAGCGCGGCCAGCCAGTCGTAGATCTGCATCGACCGCACCCGCTCCTCCGACACGTTCACCAGCCACACGAGCGACGTGAGCGCGCCGGCGAACAGGAGCCAGCGGTACAGGAACAGGAGGTAGCCGCTGCCCGAGCCGATCATGGCCATCGACAGGAGGATCCAGCCGAGGAACACGATGAGCGGGATGCTCGACCTCGGGAACCGGACGTTGCGGTCGCTCAGGATCCGCGAGCCGAGCACCAGCGCCGGGAGGCACCACACGAACCCCTGGACGCCGATCAGGTAGGCGAGCGGCATGCCTGCGGTCATCGCCCACAGGGGCCACGTGGCCTTCGTCGGCCGGAGGTTCCGCGACGCTCGCGGCCGGACGTACGGGGCGGCGGCGACCGCCTCCCCCGTGATGGTCACGTCCAGACGACCTCGGTGACGCGCACGTCCGCCTCGGCGAGCGAGGTGGCGGCGGCCTCGGCCTGGGCCCGCTCGTCTCGGCCGACGACCAGCGCGGTGCGCCCGACCCACTGGCCGAGGGCGCTGCCCGCGGCGGTGCGGCTGGGCGAGGGGGCCACGAAGACGACG
>DATMGQ010000240.1:0-20150 GCA_035555395.1 Acidimicrobiales bacterium | reverse complement strand
CGGGATCTCGATCTTGGCGATGGGGTCGCCCTCGGCCGGCAGCGGCAGGTCCTGGGTGACGGGCTCGGTGCGCGTCACCGCGATGGTGGGCGTCGTCCCGTCGGGCGGCGCGGTCGTCGTGGTGGTGGTGGGCGGCGCGGTGGTGCTCGTGGTGGTGGTCTGGTCGATCGAGGCCAGCTGCTCCTCGAAGGCCTTCGACAGCACCTTCTGGGACTTGGCCTCCTGCAACCCGGTGCCCCACAGCTGGTAGGCGACGAACAGCAGGATCAGGGTCCCGGCCGTGATCAGCGTTCTTCCGATTGCTCCGAGGACCTTCGACAGCACGGGGGGTGAGACTAAGCGAGCTGCCATCTGGTTCCCGCGCGTCGGGAGAAACCCGGAGGCACCGCCAGCTGGGTTCGTCGCCGCCGAGGGGGCACCGGTACCGTTTGTGGTGCCCATGGACGCCGTCGTCAGATTCCGCGCTGCGGTCTGTCTGCTCGGGCGCTTTCCCGCACTGGCCGGCGTCGACCTCGACGTGGCTCCTGGCGAGATCGTGCTGCTGCAAGGACCCAACGGTGCTGGCAAGACGACGTTGCTGCGCGCCTGCGCGGGCCTCGTCCCCGTGACCGAGGGCCAGGCCGACGTCCTGGGCGTCGACCTGGTGGCCGATCGCCGTCCGGTGCGGCCGATGGTGGGCCTGCTCGGCCACGCCACCGGCCTCTACGACGACCTCACCGTGGTCGAGAACGTGCGCTTCTGGTCCAAGGCCGGGCGCTCCAAGCGGGCCGACGCCGATGCCGCCCTCGCCCGGCTCGGGCTCGACGGGCGCCTCGCCGACGTCCCGGTGGCGCGGCTCTCCGCCGGCCAGCGCCGCCGTACCGCCCTCGCCATCCTCGTGGCCCGCCGGCCCCGCCTCTGGCTGCTCGACGAGCCCCACGCCGCCCTCGACCAGGACGGCCGTGACCTGGTCGACGGCCTGATGGCCGACGCGGTCGCCGCCGGCGCCACCGTGCTGTTCGCCTCGCACGAGCTCGACCGGGCCGAAGCCGTCGCCCACCGCTCGGTCACCGTGGCCGGCGGCACCGTGAACGGCCTGCTCGCTGGCTCGGCCCAGGAGGTGCCCGTTGGCTGACCTCGCCGCCGAGTCGATGCTGCGCGACGCCGCCATGGTCGTCGGCAAGGACCTCCGCCTGGAGTGGCGCAGCCGCGTCACCCTCAGCCAGATCCTCCCGTTCGCCCTGCTGGTGCTCATCCTCTTCGCGTTCGCGCTCGACCCGGACCGCCGGATCCTGGAGGAGGCCACGCCCGGCCTGTTCTGGCTGGCCGTGCTGTTCTCGATGCTGCTCGCGATCCAGCGGGCCTACGCCGTCGAGACCACCGACGGCGTGATCGACGCCCTGCGCCTGTCGGACCTCGACCCGGCCGGGATCTTCCTCGGCAAGGCGGCCGGCATCGGCCTCCACCTGCTGGTCCTCGAGGTGGTGCTGTTCATCGGCGTGACCGTCCTCTACGGCGCCACGCCCCACGGCGGCCTGCTCGTGGTGGTCACCATGCTCCTCGCCACCGCCGGGCTCGCCGCCGCCGGCAGCCTCTACGGCGTGCTCGCCGCGGGCCTGCGGGTCCGCGACACGCTCCTGCCCATCCTCATGCTCCCCGTCGTGGCCCCCGTGCTGATCGCCGGCACCGAGGCCTTCTCCGCCGCCTACGCCAACTCGTCGGGCGACGGATGGAAGTGGTGCGGCCTGCTCGCAGCTTTCTCCGTGCTTTACCTCGCGATCGGGATCTTTGCCTTCGAACCCCTCCTGGAGGAATCGTGACGTCCCCCTCATCCGACACCGGTGCCGGCATCCTGCGCCTGCACCCGGACGGCACCGCGTCGCGCGGCAGCCGCATCCTCGGCATCGTCGTGCTGGTGTCCGTGGTGGTGTTCCTCTACGTGGCGCTGGTGGCCTCGGCCCCGGACAAGAGCCTCGACGCCCAGGGCCAGCTGGTGCGGATCATGTACCTGCACGTGCCGTCGGCCATCGCCTGCTACACCGCGTTCTTCGTGACGGCGGTCGCCAGCGGCATGTACCTCTGGAAGCGCACGATGGGCTGGGACGCCCTCGCCGCGTCGTCGGCCGAGATCGGCGTGCTGTTCGTGGCCCTCACCCTGCTGACCGGCTCGATCTGGGGCCACACCACCTGGGGCACCTGGTGGGAGTGGGACCCGCGCCTCACCAGCACGGCGCTGATGTTCGTGCTGTACCTCGGCTACCTGGCGCTGCGCCGGGCGGTCCTCGACCCCACGTCGCGGGCCAAGCAGTCGGCGATCCTCGGCATCATCGCCTTCGTCAACGTGCCGATCGTCCACTACTCGGTGGACTGGTGGCGCAGCCTCCACCAGACCGCCACCGTCGCCAGCCTCGACCCGCAGATCGACGGGCTGCGCCTGTTCGCCCTGATGTTCGGCATGGTCGTGGCGATGCTGCTCTACGTGTGGCTGATGATGCACCGGTTCCGGCTGGCCTTCGCCGAGGCCGCGCTGGAGGCCAAGGGCCTCGACCTCGCCCTGGCCGAGCGCCGGGCGGAGGCCCGGGCCGATGGCGGGACCGTCCCGCCGTCCGTGAAGACCGAGGGAGCATCGTGATGGGCGTCGTGCTCGCCGAAGCCAGTGCCTGGACCTACGTGACCGCCTCGTACGCGATCACGATCGGCCTGCTGGGCGGGTACTCCGCCTGGGTCATCCAGAAGGGCCGCAAGGTCGGCAAGCAGCTGCCGCCCGAGGATCGGAAGTGGTCGTCGTGACCCCGGACCTGCCCGACGACCGGGACCTCGACGAGGGCGGCCTCGACCTCACGCCCCGCGACGACGCACCGGTCCGTGCCGCCCGCACGAAGCGCCGCCGCTGGGCCCCCATCGCCGTGCTCGTGGTGCTCGGCCTGGTCATCGGCGTGATCGGCCTGCAGGCGCGTGGTGCGTCGCTGTACTTCAAGAACGCCGACGAGGCCGTCGCCGAGAAGGCGAGCCTCGGCACCAAGCGGTTCCGCCTCCAGGGCACGGTGGTCGGCAAGCCCGTCGAGAAGGACACGTCCACCGAGTTCACCGTGCAGTACCGCGGGGTCAGCGTCGACGTCGTCCACACCGGCAGCGAGCCGGCGATGTTCAAGGCCGGGATCCCGGTCGTGGCCGAGGGCCACTGGAACGAGGCCGGCACCGAGTTCGAGAGCGACCGCCTGCTGGTGAAGCACGACGCGGACTACAAGGACTACGACGAGAAGCACCCCGGACGCGTCGACGAAGACCAGAAGTCCGACACGTGAACGCCGCCCTCGGGTTCGGCGGCGTCGTCCTCGGCGTCGTCGGCTGCCTCGGTGCCATCGTCACGCTCGCGATCGGCCTGAAGGACCACCGCACCGACCTGCTGCGCATGTCGCGCACCTACGCCTTCATGATCCTGGGTGCGGCGCTCATCTCGTTCTTCGCCATGGAGCGGGCGCTCATCACCCGGGACTTCTCGCTCGAGTTCGTCGCCACCAACGGGTCGACCAAGACGCCGGCGCTCTACAACTTCGCCACGCTCTGGTCGGCGCTCGAGGGCTCGATCCTGCTGTGGACGCTCATCCTGGCGGGCTACGCGGTCGCCGTCGTCTTGAAGTTCCGCAAGCGCCTCAGCGACCCGCTCGTGGGCTGGGCGATGCTCACCATGTTCGCGGTGGCGCTGTTCTTCTTCGGCCTGATGCTGGGTCCGGCCAACCCGTTCACGACGCTGTCGAACCCGCCGCTCGACGGCCCGGGCCCGAACCCGCTCCTCCAGAACCACCCGCTCATGGCGTTCCACCCGCCGATGCTCTACCTCGGGTACGTCGGGTTCACGGTGCCGTTCGCGTTCGCCATCGCCGCGCTCACCACCGGGCGCCTCGGCGAGGGCTGGCTCGTCGAGACCCGGCGCTGGACCCTCTTCGCCTGGTCGTTCCTCACCATCGGCATCATCCTCGGTGCCTGGTGGTCGCACGAGGTCCTCGGCTGGGGTGGGTACTGGGCCTGGGACCCGGTGGAGAACGCCTCGTTCCTGCCGTGGCTCACCGGCACCGCCTTCATCCACTCGGTGATGGTGCAGGAGCGCCGCGGCATGCTCCGGGTGTGGAACCTGTCGCTGCTGTGCGCCACGTTCTCGCTCACGATCCTCGGCACGTTCCTGACCCGCTCCGGCGTGCTCGACTCCGTGCACGCGTTCAGCGACTCCACCATCGGCCCGCTGCTGCTCGGCTTCTTCGCCCTGATCGTGGGCGTCACCGTCGGGCTCATCGCCTGGCGCGGCGACCGGCTGCGGTCGCCGGCCCGCATCGACTCGCCCGCTTCCCGTGAGGGCGCGTTCCTGCTGAACAACATCGTGTTCGCGGCGTTCGCCTTCGTGGTGCTGCTGGGCACCGTGTTCCCGCTCATCGCCGAGTCGCTCAACGGCGACCGCGTCACCGTCGGCGTGCCGTACTTCGAGCGGATGACGATGCCCATCGGCATCGTGCTGCTGTTCCTCATGGCCATCGCCCCGGTCCTGCCGTGGCGCAAGGCCTCGGCCGAGACGCTCCGCACCCGCCTGCTCTGGCCCGGGTGGATCGGCACCGGCGCCCTGCTGCTGGCGCTGCTGCTCGGCGCACGCGGCTTCGCCCCGCTGCTCGCCTTCTTCCTCGCCGGCTTCGCCGCCGGCTCGGCCCTGCGGCAGCTGGCGCTCGCCACCCGCCGCCAGGGCTTCCGGGGGCTGCTCGGCCGCACCAACGGCGGCATGATCGTGCACCTCGGCGTGATCATGCTGGCGGTCGCGTTCACCGCGTCGAACGCCTACCAGTCCGAGCGCGAGGCCCGGATGTGCGTCACGGCGAAGGAGGGCTGCCCCTCCACCATCACGGTGGCCGGCCACGACATCACCTACCTCGGGCCCAAGGACCTCTCGACGGCGGCGCGCACCCAGATCAGCGCCCGCCTCCTGATCGACGGCCGGGTGTACACCCCCGGCATCCAGCAGTTCCCCAACGGGAACCAGCAGATCGGCAAGCCCACGGTGAAGAACACGCCGCGCGACAGCCTGCTGATCGCCCTGCTCAACCTGCCCACCGGCTCGGGCGACGCCAGCTCGGTGCAGATCCGCATCGTGCACCAGCCGCTCATCGTGTGGCTCTGGACCGGCGGCGCGGTGATGGCGTTCGGTTCGCTGCTCGCCGCGTTCCCGGGCAAGCGGCGCAACCCCACCGACCCGGTGTCGGCGCCCATCGCCGCGGGCGGCCCGCCCCCGGACGCCGATCCCGACCCCGAGCCCGTCCCCGTGGGAGCAGGAGCATGACCGCCACCCAGCCGGCGCCGCGCCGGTCCCGCACCGTGATGTTCGCCGCCATCGGCGTCGGCATCGTGATGCTGCTGCTGGTCGTGCTGCTCGTCACCCGCAAGAACGCCGAGGAGCGCTCCACCGACAGCCCGCTGCTCGGCAAGACCGCCCCGGCCCTGAACGGCGACCCGCTCCAGGGCGAGGCGTTCGACATCGGCACCACCGACCGCTGGCTGCTGGTCAACTTCTTCGCCACCTGGTGCGTGCCCTGCGTCGAGGAGCACCCCCAGCTCCGCAAGGTCGCCGAGGACGGCGCCGAGTCCGGCCAGGTCGAGGTGGTGAGCGTCGTCTACGGCGACCAGGCCGCCGACGTCGAGCGCTTCTTCGAGGAGAAGGGCGGCGACTGGACCGTGCTCGACTCCGACGACGGCCGCACCGCCCTCGACTGGGGCGTGGCCAAGGTGCCGGAGTCGTTCCTCGTGTCGCCCACCGGCGTGGTGGTGGAGCGGTTCCAGGGCGGCGTGGTCGCCCAGGACGTCGAGGACCTGATCCAGCAGTACGAGGACCGCGCGTCGTCGGGCAGCACGGACGGGGGCGGGTCGTGAGCACGCCGTCGAAGGGCCGGGCCTGGGCGCCGTGGATCGCCATGGCCGTCGTGGTCGTGGTCGCACTGGCCATCGGCACGTTCGCCCAGTCCGAGCCCAGCCCCGAGGAGCGGGCGCAGAACCTCGCCGAGACGATCCGCTGCCCCTCCTGCAAGAGCCAGTCGGTGGCGTCGTCCGACACGCCGTCGTCCCAGGGCGTCCGGCTGCTGATCAAGGAGCGCATCGCGGCGGGCGACTCCGACGAGCAGATCCGTGACTTCGTCGCCTCCCGCTACTCGCGCGAGATCCTCCTCGACCCCTCGGGGAGCGGCGTCGGCACCGTCGTGTGGGCGCTGCCGGTGATCGTGGTGATCGTGGCCCTGGCGGGCCTCGTGTACCGGTTCCGGGACTACCGGCCCGGCGACCGCACGGTCACCCAGGCCGACCGCGACCTCGTGGCCGGCGCGCTCGACGGAGCGGCCGCAGGGCCGGCTCCCGCCGGGCCCGACGAGCCGGCCGAGGAGCGGGTGTGACCGCACCGGCCGCGCCCAAGAAGCGGCCGTCGAAGCGGGCCGCGCTCGATCCCGACGAGCTCGCCGCGCTCGAGGAGCAGCGCGACTTCCTGCTGCGGTCGCTCGCCGACCTCGACCGCGAGCACGATGCCGGCGACCTCGAGGACGACGACTACGAGACCCTGAAGGACGACTACACCGCACGCGCGGCCGACGTCCTCCGGGCCATCGACGAGCAGCGCGCTGCGTTCGACGACGCCCGCCGGCCCCGGTCGGTCGGCCGGACCCTGGCGTGGGTCGCGGGCATCGCGGTGTTCGCCATCGTCTCCGGCGTCGTCGTGGCCAGCGCGCTCGGGGCCCGCAAGGCGGGGGAGAGCTCCTCGGGCGGCGTGTCCGTCGAGCAGACGAACACGCAGAAGGCCAACGAGTGCATCCCGAAGATGCAGACCGATCCCCAGGGCGCCTCAGACTGCTTCGAGGCGATCCTGAAGGACGACCCGAAGAACGTCGTGGCCCTCACCTGGTCGGCCTGGCAGCTGTCGCTCAGCGCCGACAACTTCGAGGAGGTCGACGCCCGCACGGCCAAGGCCCTCGCCGCCGTGCGGCTGAACGACGCCGTCGAGAGCGACCCGGACTACAGCTACGCCCGGGCCTTCCGGGCGATCGTCGCGTTCCGCAACGGCCGGTACGAGGAGGCCGCGACCTACCTCCAGGAGTTCAAGGACAACGACCCGGCGGCGGATGCCGCGGCGATCATCGACCAGATGGGCCTCGAGGCCGACCTCCAGAAGGCGCTCGATGGCCAGGCGGGCACCAGCACGACGACCAGCACGACCGTCGCCGGCGGCTGATCGGCCGTCAGCTGAGCGGCGGCAGCCCCATCGGGTTCGGGTAGCGGAGGACCCCCGCCTGGGACACGGCGGTGGCCGCCGGCGTGAGCAGCTCGACGACCCGGGTGCGCTCGACCTCGTCGAGGTGCTGCCACGGGAGCGCGGCCAGGTGGTCGGTGGTGTGCTCGACCGATCGGCGCAGCTCGCGGCCGGCGTCGGTGAGGGCGCCGTCGTCGTCGACCAGGTCGCGGTGGTGCAGGCGGTCGACCGCCGCCGCCCAGTCCTCGGCCGTCCAGCCCCGGGTGCGCTGCAGGTCGACGGGGTCGGTGCCCTGCTCCAGCGCGATCAGGACGTGCGCCTCCAGCCCGTCGACGCCCGCGGCCGCGAGGGCGGCCACGTGCCCGTCGCCCCGGTGCTCGCGCAGCGTGGTGCAGCGCTGCCACAGGGCCTCGACGGCGTCATCGGGCAGGGCCAGGTCCCGGTTCGCGGCGAACAGCGGACGGCCTGCGGCGACGCCGGAGGCGATGGCCGCGTCGAGGAACGGGGCGACGGCCCGGGCGGCGTGGTCGAGGTCGGGCGCGACCCGGCGCAGGGTCGCCGCCGCGGCCTCGCTGCGGCGCTCGACCAGGGTGCTCGGGGCCGCGACGGCCCAGACGTCGGGCACCCAGCGGCGGACGAACGTCGGGGCGAAGTTGGCGAAGGCAGCGTCGACGACGCCCGGCGACGCCGCGCCGAGCGGCGCGCCGCGGAAGCCGAAGTAGCCCATCCAGAACCCGCTCAGACCGAGGTCGGCCCCGGCGGCCTGCGTCTCCTCGCCGAAGTAGGTCACGGCGTGGAGCGTCTCGATGCGCAGCCAGAGGGAGCGGGCGAACTCCACGGTCAGCCTTCGCCGTCCGGGGGCGGGAACGCCTGGATGTGGCGGATCTGCCCGTCCTCGACCGTGCAGACGTAGCGGCCAGCCTTGCCGATGGCCCGAGGGCCCTCGAGGTCGGCGCCCCGCCGGGTCGCGGTGGCGACCACGGCCGGGATCACGTCGCCGTGGCTGCACGCCGCGACGACTCGGCCCTCGGCCGCCGCCGCGAGCAGGGCGTCGAGCGTCGGCGGCCCGTCGTTGCCCTCGTTCAGGACCTCGACGACCTGCACCTCGAGGCCCGTGGCCTCCGCGAGCGGGACGAGGGTCTGGCGGCAGCGCAGCGACGGGCTGGTCCACAGCTCCTCGATGCCGGCATCGGCGAGCGCGTCGGCGATGGCCTGCGCCTGGTCCTGGCCACGAGGCGAGAGCGGGCGCTTGTGATCGGCCTTGTCCCACGCCGAGCGGCTGCCGGCGTGCGCATGGCGGATGAGGTGGATCTGCATCGAGGGATCGGTTCCTGGTGGGGTGGGGGGAGGGTGAGCGAAGCCTTACCCATCAGCGGCAGCGGCTCCCAACGCACGGAGCCGGTCGATGGTGGCGGGGAGGGCGGCCTCGAGCTGGTCGACGTGGGCGTCGGTGGTGTCCCATCCCACGGAGATGCGGAGCGAGCGGTGGGCGTCGACGCCCATGGCCTCGAGCACCGGTGACGGCTCGAGGGACTCGGTGGCGCAGGCGCTGCCGGAGTGGGCCGCGACCCCGGCGCGGTCGAGGCCGAGGAGCACGCCCTGCGGCTCGATGCCGTCGATGCCGACGCACACGAGGTGGGGGAGGCGGTGGACCGGGTCGCCGTAGGGCGTCACGCCGTCGAGCTCGTCGACGGCGGCACGGATGCGGTCGGTGAGCCGGACCGCCTCGGCCGCCTCGTCGACCAGCGTCGCGGTCAGCTCCTCGGCAGCGGCCCCCAGCCCGACGAGGGCGGCCACGGGCTCGAGGCCGGCTCGCCGGGCGCGCTCCTGGTCGCCGCCGAGCAGCAGGGGCGGGACGCGCAGGCCGCGCCGCACGAGCAGGGCGCCGGTGCCGGACGGCCCGCCGAGCTTGTGGCCGCTGATCGACAGCAGGTCGGCCCCGAGGTCGCCGAACGCGATCGGCACCCGGCCGGCCGCCTGGGCCGCGTCGACGTGGACCAGCACGCCGCGCTCGCGGCACGCGGCCACGACCTCGGCCACCGGCTGGATCGTCCCGACCTCGTGGTTGCCCCACTGCACGTGCACCGCAGCGGTGGCCGGCGTGATGGCGGCGAGCACCTCGTCGGCGTCGACGCGCCCGCGCCCGTCGACGGGGACCACGGTGACCGCGCCGGCCCGGTCGGCGTCGAAGCGGACGGCCGAGTGCTCGACGGCGGTCACCACCTGGTGGGTGCGTCCCTCCTCGTCGACGAGGCCCTTGTCCCGGGCCCGGGCGGCGGCGCCGGCGACGGCCGCGGCGATCGACTCGGTGCCGCCGCTCGTGAACACGACCTCCCGGCTGCGGGCGCCGAGGAGGGCCGCCACCTGCTCGCGGGCCACCTCCAGCGCGACCCGCGAGGCCATGCCCTCCTCGTGGATCCGGCCGGGATCACCGACGAGGTGCGTGAGCGCCGACACCATCGCCTCGCGGGCGGCGGGTCGGAGCGGCGAGGTTGACGCGTGGTCGAGGTACGCCCGAGGCACGGAGCAAACCCTACGGCGTGGCGCGCAGGACCCGGCCGAAGCCGCGCTGGTCGCCGAAGCCGTCGGCGAAGGCGCCGTCGTGCCAGGTGACCCGGCCGTTCACCAGCACCGTGGGCACGCAGGCGTCGTGGCGCCGCACGAGGCGGTCGAGGCCGGGCATGCCGACCATCTCCTCCTCGGTGATCTCGTCGAGGCGGCCGTCGAGGGTGGCCGGGTCGACCACCACGACGTCGGCGCGGCGCCCGACCTCGAGGCGGCCCGCGTCGATGCCCAGGTAGTCGGCGATCTCGCCGGTGAGGCGGTGGACCGCCCGCTCCCGGGTCATCAGCGTGCGGCCCTGGGCCTCGGCGTCGACCACCAGCCGGAGCAGGTGGAGCGGGAAGTCGTAGTACGCCATGTTCCGCAGGTGGGCGCCGGCGTCGGAGAACCCGATGAGCACCGTGGGGTGGTCGACGACGTACTCCAGCTCCTTGAGCCGGTCGTTGCCCACCACCGTGTACCAGCGGAGGTCGTTGCCGAACTCGGCCTGGAGGTCGAGGAAGCAGTCCAGCGGCTCGATGCCCCGCTCCTTCGCCACCGACGAGAACGACCGGCCGATCAGCGACGGGTCCGGGCAGTCGATGATCTTGGGCTCGTCGAGGTCGCGGTGCCACGCCTTGGGCGACAGCGGGTTCGTCCACTGCTTCTTGAACATCTCCCGCCAGGCGGGATCGGCGAGCAGGGCCTTGCGGGTCTCCAGGTCGGTCTCGTGCAGGGCCTGGGTCCCGGCACCGAGCTCCTCCATCACCGGCACCTCCATGCCGTCGACCCACAGCTCGAACGGGAGGGGGAGGGACTGCCAGCGCATCTGGGCGTGGAGGCGGTCGTTGAGGAAGGTGGTCATGGCCCCGGCGATGCGGTGCGTGCCCCGCATGGCGACCGAGTCGACCATCGAGATCACCATCATCTTCAGGGACTTGCGGCGGACGCCGGTGGACATCAGGCCGATGAGCGGGATGTTCCAGCGGCCGGCGAGGTCCGGCACCATCTGCATCACGCGGTCACGGGTGCGGAGCACCTTGGCGAAGTGCCGGTACTCCTTCCACTTGGCGTAGACCGACGGCGTGCTCTTCGAGCGGTAGCGGTCGCCGTCGAGCTTGTCCCACGGCAGGGTGTTGAAGCTCATGCCGAGGTAGCCGGCGTCGAGCGCCTGCTCCAGCTCCCGGGTCATCTCGTCGAGCTCCCGGTCGGTGGGACGGGCCTTGTCGTCGACGGCCCGACCCAGGCCCATCACCGCGGTGCGCACCGCGGAGTGGCCGAACATGGCGGTGACGTTCGGCCCGAGCGGGAGGCCGTCGAGGTGGTCGAGGTACTCCGCCGGCGTCTCCCAGTCCTTGATCTTCTCGAGGAGCGGCAGGACGGTGTCGTAGGGAACGGCCTCGACCCGGCAGAACTGGTCGGCCAGGTCCTCGGGCGTGCCCATGGCGAACGACAGGCCGCACGACCCCACCAGCACCGAGGTGACGCCGTGGCGCACGGACTCGCCGAGCGCCGGGGCCATCTCGATCTCGGCGTCGTAGTGCGTGTGCAGGTCGATGAACCCGGGCGTCACCCACATGCCGTCGGCGTCGATCACGGTGGCGCCGTCGGGAGCCGTCAGGTCGAGGCCGATCTGGGCGACGATCCCGTCTCGCACGAGGACGTCGGCCCGCAGCCCCGGTCGCTGTCCAGAGCCGTCGAACACGGTGCCGCCACGGATGAGGACAGGGGGAGGGGTGCCGTCGGCCATGGCCCGAGGGTACGACCGATCCCCGAACTTGACCAGTGGGTCAAGTGTTCAGATCCCGGTGACGCCCTACTCTCCTCGGGCGATGGGGGCGAAGGGGCCGGGCGTGGTGGTCCTGGCCGTGCTCTGCGTCGTCCTCGCCATAGGCCTCCTCGTCGGAAAGGCCGACGACGGGGGCCGCGACGGCGACGTCGTCCCCCGATCGACGACCACCGACGCGGCCGCGGCGACCTCCGATCCCGGCTCGGTCGAGGAGCTCCTCACCGGGCTCGCCGTGCGGTCGTCGGACCCGGCTGCGGACTACCGGCGAGCCGCCTTCGGCGACGACTGGGACTACGACCCGGCGAGCGGATGCAACACGCGGGAGGAGGTGCTGATCGACGAATCGGTGATCCACCCGACCGTGGATGACCGGTGCCGCACCACGAACGGCCGCTGGCGATCGCTGTACGACGGCGTCGAGACCGACGACCCGGCCGACCTGCAGATCGACCACCTTGTCCCCCTGGCCGATGCGTGGCGGTCGGGGGCGGACGCCTGGACCGCCGACCGCCGCCGTTCCTTCGCCAACGACCGGATCAGCCCCGACACCCTGATCGCCGTCACCGGCCACACGAACCAGTCGAAGGGCGACTCGACGCCCGACGAGTGGCTCCCGCCCGACGAGGGCTCGTGGTGCACGTACGCCGAGATGTGGGTCCGGGTGAAGGCGACCTGGGATCTGTCGGTCACCCGCCCGGAGGCCGACCGCCTCGGGCAGATCCTCGCCGCCTGCTGACCGAGCCGGTCGGCCGCGCCTAGGTGCGGTCGCACCGCCACGGGTCGCCGTGGGCGGTGTCGAACGTGATGGAGCGGGTTCCGTCCAGCTCGATGTCGACCTCGAGCGGAGGAGGGTTCTTCGCGAGGTCCGACATCTCCTCGACCGTCATGTCCTCCTCGATGAGGTCGGGCGCGAAGACGCCGGGTTCCGTGAGCGCGAACCCGGTCGAGTCCACCGAGAGCCGATCGAAGTCGGCGATGCCCAGGCCCGGTCCGCCGGCCGCGGCGCCCGTGAACTCGATGGCGAGGTCGCCGTCCTCGACGGCCCAGGTGCCGGTGAGCCTCCGGTTCGCGGCCGACGCGTCTTCCAGGGTCACCGTGAACCCGCCGGGCCGGATCCGGATGCGGAACGGCGTCTCGCGCGCACCCGGCGCGTCGGGGCGGCAGCGCCAGCTCCCGACGGCGAGATGCTCGACGGCCTTCTCCTTCACCTCGTCGGCGGCGCTGCTGCACGCGGCACCGACGGCGGCGAGGGCGAGCAGTCCGGTCCCGAGGAGCAGTCGGCGCATCATGGCGCCGCAACCTACGCGGCGACCGGGTCCTCCGTGGCGGGCTCAGCCGGTGATGTGGGTGATGCAGGTGGCGTCGCCGCTGGCACGGGACGCTTCGGTGAGGGCGGTGGCGTCGCCGTAGAGGGCTTCGAGCATGCCGCGGACCATGCCGCGGTCGACGGCGCAGATCACCGGGTGCTCGACGGCGGCGTCGCCGAAGGGGCAGTGGTCCGAGATGATCCGCAGCTCGTCGCCGTGCTGCTCGGCGTGGGCGGCGAAGCCGTGGGCGCTCAGCGCGTCGGCCACGGCGTGGAGGGCGGTGCGGAACGACCGCTGCACGTCGCCGACGTCGCCCATCGCCTCGGCCATGGTCCGGCCGTACTCCATGCCGACCTCCTCGGCCATGGCCTCGGCCTGGGCCGGCGGGAGCATGGCGAGCGCCTTGCCCAGCAGGGTGACGAGCACGTCGTCGTGGCGGACGGGCAGGTCGAGCTCCACGGCGTCGCCGTGGGTGCGGTAGCGCTTCGACGGGCGGCCGGCGCCGGGGGAGCCCGGGCTGCGGCCCACGGACACCTCGAGGTGACCGCCGGCGGCCAGCTTGTCGAGGTGGTGGCGGGCCACGTTGGGATGGAGCTCGAAGTGGTCGGCGACCTCGCTGGCCGTGACGCCCTCGGGGTGCTCGTGGGCGAGCAGGTAGATCTGGCGGCGCGTGGGGTCGCCGAACGCGGAGGTGATCGCGGTGACGGCCGAGGAGAACTCGGTCGGACTGAGGGTCTCACGGGTCACGTCGGTATTCTACCTATGCGCATAGGGGAAATCCCTGGCTGCCGGAACCGACCGAACCCCCGAGGACCCTGCCGTGCCCACCGAAGCCGAGATCATCGAGGCGCTCCGCCCCGTCGAAGACCCCGAGCTGCACCGCAGCATCGTCGACCTCGGGATGGTGAAGGAGGTGGCGCAGGCCGATAGCAGCGTGCGGGTGATGATCGCCCTCACCACGCCCGGCTGCCCCCTCAAGAACGAGATCAACACCCGGGTCCGCAGCGCCGTCACCGCGCTCGACGGCGTCGAGGCGGTGCAGGTCGACTTCACCGCCATGACGCCCGACGAGCTGGCCGCCCTGCGCCAGGAGCTCCACGGCAACCCGGCCGCCACCGCCGGCTCGCAGCCCGCCCACGGCCACGCCGAGGGCCGGGCCATCCCGTTCGCCGAGGCCGGCTCCAAGACCCGCGTGCTGCTCATCGCCTCGGGCAAGGGCGGCGTCGGCAAGTCGTCGGTGTCCACCAACCTCGCCATCTCGCTCGCCAACCGCGGCAAGAAGGTCGCCCTCGTCGACGCCGACGTGTGGGGCTTCTCCATCCCGCGGATGCTCGGCATCCAGCACCCGCCCCAGGTCATCGACTCGATGCTCGTGCCGCCGGAGGCCCACGGCGTCCGCTGCATCTCGATGGGCTTCTTCGCCGAGGAGGACCAGGCCGTCATCTGGCGCGGCCCCATGCTCCACAAGGCGCTCGAGCAGTTCCTCACCGACGTGTTCTGGGACGACCCGGACTACCTCCTCATCGACCTGCCCCCGGGCACCGGCGACATCTCGATCTCCATCGCCCAGTTCCTGCCCCGGGCCGAGGTGTTCGTGGTGACGACCCCGCAGCCGGCCGCCCAGCGCGTCGCCCAGCGGGCGGCAGCGATGGCCGAGAAGGTCAACCTCCAGGTCCGCGGCGTCATCGAGAACATGTCGTGGTTCACCGGCGACGACGGCCAGCGCTACGAGATCTTCGGCGCCGGCGGCGGCCAGGAGCTCGCCGACAAGCTCGACGTCCCGCTCCTGGGCAAGGTGCCGCTGCTGCAGGACCTGCGCGAGGGGTCCGACGAGGGCAAGCCGGTCTCGGCCATCGACCCCGACGGCGAGGCCGGCCGGGCGTTCGCCGCCATCGCCGAGCAGGTCGACGTGGCCCTCGCCCCCAAGCGCCGCTACAACGCCGGCCTGAAGCTCATCGACAGCTGATCGATGCCCGCCGCCACCAGCCGCGCCTGCGGCTGGCGGTCCAGCGTGAGGTGGGTGCCGTCCGCGAGCCAGACCCTCGGCACGCGCCCCGGCTGCTTGTAGCCGTCGACGTCGACCACCTCCGAGAGCGGGACGGTGCCGCCGCGCCGGAGCGTGCGCCAGTGGACGCCCTCGTCGTCGACCGACAGCCACCGCAGCCCGCCGAACTGGTCGTAGCGGGTCACCACGTAGCCCGCCGCGCCGGCGTACAGCAGCGGCACGACCGCGGTCACGTGCAGCGACCGGGCCACCCAGACGGCGACCGGGAGCAGCACCAGACCGGCGAGGACCATCGAGCCCCAGGGCTCGAGCGGTTCCCGCACCCACACCGCCGGGTGCGGCTTGCGGCCGCGGCGCTGGATCGCCGCGACCCCGGCGACGACCACCGCCACCGCCGCCACCACGGCGGCGACGATCGTGAAGCCCACCAGCTCGGGTGGGATCGGGTGGGAGACGGCGAGCGACATGGCCCGTGCCCATCGGCCGGCCGCCCGGGATCGTGAAGGCCTGGCAGGTCCGGGGAACCGGGTCCACGGCAGGGCGATGGCTCGGTACCATGGCCGCGGCAGACCTGAGGAGGTCCCCCGTGGAGCAGCGCTGGCAGCAGACCGAGACCCTGGCGTGGACGGCGAACGACAGCCCCGGCCGTCCGCCCCGCTCACCCTCCCGGTGGATCACCGGCAGCGTCGCCGCCACCCTGGCCGTCACGCTCACCGGCATCATCGCCACCGACGCCCTCTGCCCGGACCACCGGGCCTGGGTCCAGGGCCTCGCCAGCCTCGCCATCATCGGCGCGGTGGTGGCCATCGCCCAGTCCCTCCGCGACCAGCCGTCGGCGCCGCTCTTCGCCATGGGATCGTCGGTCGTCGGCATCGCCATCGGCCTGATCGACGCCTCGCACGACCCCGGTCGCGGTGCGCTCATCGCCCTCGGCTTCGCGGTCGCCGGGCTCGGCAGCTCGATCGTCGCCTTCCGCATGGACCAGCTCTCGCGCTGGGGCGCCAAGCTCGCCGAGGCCCACGTGGCCCCCGCCGAGCTCGAGTCGGTGGAGCCCGTCGTCGCCCACGCCTCGTCGGCGTCGCCTGCTCCGGTCGAGCCGGCGCCCCTTGACCGCTCCGCCACGTGACCCCGAGGTCGTCCGCTGGCTGAGGCGGCCCCTCTGGTGGCTGCTCGGCGTCGCCGTCCTGTCGACGCTGTGGGTGGTGCAGCCCGTCATCGACCTGATCACCGAGGCCCGCATCGAGCGGGACGGGGTGCCCGTCGCGGGCACGATCCTGGGCTCGTGGGACGGCGGCCAGCGGGTCCCCGTCTCGTTCACGCCGCCGGCCGGCGGTGAGCCGGTCACCGCGGTGGCCTGGGGTCCCGTCGACCACGAGCGGCCCATCGGCCCCATCGACCTGCAGGTCGACCCGGACGACCCGTCTCGGGTGCGCGTCGCCGGGTCGCTCGCGGTCTGGCCCGTGGTCGAGGCGCTGACCCTGTTCGTCCCGATCCTCCTCGCGCTGCTCATCTGGCTCGTGACCCGGCACCGGTGCGTGCGCCGGAGCGAACGGCTGGCGGCGGCCGACCTGCCGGCGTACCGGATGGTTGGCGTGCCCGTGCCCGGGCGCTTCGCCCGCCGCCGCTGGCGGATGCACCTCTACCCCCTCGACGTGGGCGCGGGGACCTCGCCCGTGTGCACCGTCCCCGTCATCGGCTGGTCGGACTCGACGGCGTCGCGGACCGTCGAGGTGAAGGGCGAGCCCCGGCCCGGGGGAGCGGTCGTCATCTCCGATCGTGCGCTCGACCGGATCTGGTGGCCGGCCGGACGCTCCCTCGTCACCGGCCAGACGCCCCTGCCGGAGCCCGGGGCTCCGGCCGCCGACCTCGGCGGCCGGACCCGCTGGTGGCTCGTCGTCCTCGGCGGCTTCCTCATCGCCTACGCCCTCGCCGGTGGCCCGGGGTCGCAGGCGCTCGAGGAGCAGGCCGGGTCGACGACGGCCACCGTGGTCGAGGGCCACGGCACCGGGGTCGAGCCGACACCGGTGCGGTACCGGGTCGACGGCCAGGACCACGAGGCGTCCCCCTCGCTCGCCGGCCCCCAAGCGGCCGGCGACCACGTCACGCTCGCCTACGACCCCGAGTCCCCGGACCACGTCTGGCAGGCCGGAACCCACGAGGAGATCCCTGGAGCGCAGGCCCCCGACTCCGTCCTCGCCCTGTTCCTGGGCGGCGTCCTGCTCGCCCTGGGGATCGTCCTCGCCCCGCCGCCGATGCCCGAGCGCCGGCCCGGCGAGAGGGGTGGTGGGCTGTTGCCCCTACGATGACCGCCGGATCACCGACCCTTCAGGAGACGCAGGCCGTGGACGTTCGCATCGGAGTCAGCCAGACCGCCAAGGAGCTCGACGTCGAGCTGCCCGACGGTGCCGACGCGGAGGCCGTCAAGGCCGACATCGACAAGGCCATCAAGGACGGCACCACGCTGTGGCTGACCGATCGCAAGGGCCGCCAGGTCGGCGTGCCCGCCGAGAAGATCGCCTACTTCGAGATCGGCCGCCCCGACGACGGCCGCCACATCGGCTTCGGGTCCTGATCTCCGGCTCGGCCGCAGGTGGCACCGGTCACCTTCTGGCTCGCCCGTCCCGGCACCGGGTAGGAACGACCCCATGACGACCCGTCCCCTCGGCCGATGACCGCGCTGCTCGACCGCAAGCTGCTGTTCGTCACCGGCAAGGGCGGTGTCGGCAAGTCCACCATCGCTGCGTCGCTCGGCCTGCTCGCCGCCGAGCAGGGCAAGCGCACGCTCGTGTGCGAGGTCGACGCCAAGGGCAACCTGGCCGACTTCTACGAGGCGGGGGAGACGGCGTTCACGGCCCGGGAGCTCCAGCCCAACCTCTGGGCGATGTCGATGAACACCGAGGAGTCGCTCAAGGAGTACCTGAGCCTCCAGCTCAAGATCCCGCTCCTCGCCAAGATCGGGCCGCTCGCCCGCACCTTCGACTTCATCGCCAACGCCGCGCCGGGCGTGAAGGAGATCCTCACCATCGGCAAGCTGGCGTGGGAGGTCAAGGAGCGCCACTACGACCTGGTCGTCGTCGACTCGGTCGCCAGCGGCCACATCGTCGGCCAGCTCACCGCGCCGCAGGGCATCAACGAGCTGGTGCAGGTGGGCGTGGTCCGCAACCAGACCCAGTGGATGCTCGACATCCTCACCGACCCGCAGCAGACCGGCGTCGTGATCGTGTCGGCCCCCGAGGAGATGCCCGTCGCCGAGACCATCGAGCTGGCCGACCGGCTGAGCACCGAGACCAAGGTCGACCTCGCCGCCGTGGTGGTCAACCGGGTCCTGCCCGAGCTCTTCACCGAGCGGGAGGAGGCGCTGTTCGAGTCGCTGCGCACCCCCGAGCAGCTCGACGCCCTCAGCGCGGCCGCCGGGGGCGACGTCACGCCCGTGTTCGACGCGGCGGAGCTGGCCGTCACCCTGCGGCGGACGCGGGCCGAGCACCTCGCCACGCTGCGCCGGGCCCTCGACCCGGCCCTGCCGATGCTCTACGTGCCGTACCTGTTCACCCGCAGCCACGGGGCCCGGGCCACCCGGAAGGTCGCCGAGCTGCTGGCGGAGGAGCTCTGATGGCCGCGTCGAAGGGCAAGACCCCCGCCGCCGGCGAGAAGGCCCGCACCCTCGAGCAGCTGCTCGCCACCAAGGAGATCGTGATCTCCTGCGGATCGGGCGGCGTCGGCAAGACCACCACCGCAGCCGCGGCCGCGGCCATGGCCGCCACCCACCTCGGCGGCAAGGTGCTGGTCCTCACCGTCGATCCGGCGAAGCGGCTGGCCAACGCCCTCGGCCTCGAGCGCTTCGGCAACGTCGAGACCCGGGTGCCCGATGCCGCGTTCGCCGGTGCCGGGGTCGAGCCCCGCGGCGAGCTGTGGGCCGCCATGCTCGACACGAAGCAGTCGTGGGACGACCTCATCGCCCGGCACGCGCCCGATGCCAAGACCCGCGAGGCGATCCTCGCCAACTCGATCTACCAGAACATCTCGGGCCGCTTCGTCCAGAGCCACGACTACATCGCCATGGAGCGGCTCTACGAGATCCACTCGTCGGGCACCTACGACCTGATCGTCGTGGACACGCCGCCCACCCGCAACGCCATCGACTTCCTCGAGGCGCCGGACCGCATGGCGGACTTCTTCTCGTCGAAGCTCCTGCGCTGGCTCACCGCGCCCACCAAGAGCCGGGTGATGAACTTCGCCTCGAAGCCCTTCTACACGGTGGCCGACCGCATCCTCGGCTCGCAGTTCCTCGAGGACATCGCCGAGTTCTTCAGCCTGTTCCAGGCGATGGCCCCCGGCTTCGTCGAGCGGGCCGACGCCGTGACCAAGATCCTCGCCGACAAGCGGACGACCTTCTTGGTGGTGTCCACGCTGGAGGCGGCACCCCTGCACGAGGCCGAGTTCTTCATCGACGCCCTCGACGAGCGCAAGCTCCACCTCGGGGCGCTCGTGCTCAACAAGGTGCTCCCGTCGTACCTCCGCCGCACCGCCACCACCGGCGTCGCCAAGCGCCTCTGCTCCGATGCCGACGCCCTCGCCGCGGTGGTCCCCGACGCCGGCAGCCCCGTCGACACCGCCCGGGTCCTGGGCACCATCGGCGAGAGCTTCCTCAACTACCAGGTCGTCGCCAAGCGCGAGGCCGAGCAGCGCGCCGGCCTGGCCCGCACGCCCGACGTCGTCGCCGCCGTGCCGTACTTCGACGCCGACATCCACGACCTGTCCGGCCTGCTCCAGCTCGGCGACCAGATCTGGCGCTAGGCGCGGCTCGCTCCGCTTCGCCGCGTCTCGTCACTCGTTCGGCTGCGACTCACTCCGTCCCTCGAGCTCCCCGGGGCTCGCTTCGCGGGTAGGTTCGTCTTGCTGGGGCGGGGGACGCTGCTGGTGGAAGGGGAGCGGGGATGCGTCGACGTGGGGCGGCAGCGGTCATCGCTGCGATCGGGATCGTGCTCCTGGCTGGCTGCGTGCCGACACCGGTCGCCATCCACTACGACGGGGACAACGGGAAGAGCACGTCGAAGGCGGAATGGCGGGTCGCGGCCGTCACCACATCCAAGGGGCCGGGCATCGAGGTGCGGTTCCGCAACTGCAGCACCGTGCACGTCACGTCGACCTCGCCCGCCATCGACCAGACCGCGCACCTGCGACCCGTCGCCCGCGTCACCGACGCCAAGGGCAAGGTCATCTTCGACAACAGCAGCCCCATCTCGGAGGTGCGGCCCGCCGGAT
>DATMGQ010000239.1:0-5312 GCA_035555395.1 Acidimicrobiales bacterium | reverse complement strand
CGTAGCCGGCCTTGTCCGTGAGCAGCTTGCCCGTGTTGTGGTGGGCGATGCGCGTGGCCAGCTCCTGGAGCGTGACGTAGACGATGCCGTCGGTGACGAAGTCGACCTCGGGCACCTGGCCGCCCTCGACCTGGTGCATGCGGGCCCGCTCGAGCGCCACCGGATCGAGCATCCGGGTGACGGTCAGGTAGTCGCGCAGCACGATCGAGTGCCGGCCCTCCTCGGCGGTCCACCGGCGCACCCACGTGCCCCACGCGCTGTCGGGACCGAAGAGCGTCTCGATGGTGCGGAAGTAGTAGGGGAGGTTGTCCTCGGTGAGGAGGTTCACGAACAGGCTCGACCGCACGGCCGGGTCCATCGGCGCCTCGTCCTCGGTCCAGACCTCACCGGGCGCGAAGTCCCGGCCCCGGCTCCACGGCACGAGCTCGTGCGGGAACCACTCCTTGGAGGAGGCGAGGTGCTTGTTCAGCAGGCCTTCGGCGACGGGCTCCAGCTCGTTCAGGAGGGCGGTCTGATCCATGGGGCGCCAGCCTACCTACCAGTAGGTAGGGAGGCGCGCGTTGGGGTTGTGACGTGCGTCCGGGCGGTTCGGACGCGCTCCCACGTGCCAGACTCCCGACATGAACGAGGGGGAACCGGGACGTGAACGCTGGGTGCTGCCGGAGGTGGGCCGCCGCCGGTTCCTGATCGGTGCCGCCGCCGCGGCAGCCACCGCCGTGGTCACCGTGAGCTGCGGATCGGGTGACAGCGACGGCAAGGGCGGCGGCGGATCGACCACCACCGCGCCCCGCCGGGCCGTCGACCCCGTCGACGCGCCCACGCGCGACTGGGGCGATCGATCGGTCTTCCCGCTGGGCGTGGCATCGGGTGATCCCACCTCGGAGTCGGTCATTCTCTGGACCCGCCTCGCGCTGGACCCCACCGCCGACGACGGCGCCGGCGGCCTGCCCGACGAGGACATCGCCATCGCCTGGGACCTCGCCGCCGACGAGGACTTCTCGAAGGTCCTCGCATCGGAGCTGATCCCGGCCAAGGCCGCCTTCGGCCACGCCGTCCACGTCGACGCCAAGGGCCTCGAACCGGGCACGTCCTACTGGTACCGGTTCCGCATCGGCGACCAGACCAGCCCGGTCGGCCAGACCGCCACCTTGCCCGACGGCTCGCCCGACGCCTTCGGCCTCGCCGTCGTGAACTGCCAGATGTACGAGGGCGGCGCGTACGGCGCGTACCGGAACCTCCTCGGCGAGGACGTCGACCTCGTCGTCCACCTCGGCGACTACATCTACGAGTACCCGGGCGGCGAGGGCCCGGGCCGGCACTCGCTCCCGAACCGGATGCTGAAGACGCTCGGCGACTTCCGGCTGCGCTACGCCTCCTACAAGCTCGACCCGGACCTCCAGGCCGCTCACGCCCGCTTCCCGTTCGTCGCCACCTGGGACGACCACGAGGTCGCCAACAACTACATGGGCGACACCGTCCCCGGCGATGCCAGCGCCGACGAGGTCGAGGAGCGCAAGGCCGCCGCCTACCAGGCCTGGTGGGAGAACATGCCCGTGCGCCTCGACCCGCCCGACGGGCCCGACCTCGCCGTCTACCGGGACTTCTCCATGGGCGACCTGGCCACCCTGTTCCTGCTCGACGAGCGCCAGGACAGCGCCGAGCCCCCGTGCCGGGAGTCGTCCACGGCCGGGCTCGACTACGGCAACTGCGACGACGTCGAGGGCGACGACCGCACCCGGCTCGGCACCGACCAGGAGGAGTGGCTCGCCGACGCGCTCGCCGGCAGCCGGAGCCGGTGGAACCTGCTGGGCAACCCGGTGGTGCTCGCCGGGATCGACGCCGGCAAGGACGAGCCGGCCTACTACCTCGACACCTGGGACGGCTTCCCGGAGGCCCGCAGGCGGCTGATCGCCCAGCTCGCCGACGTCGACAACCCGGTCGTGCTCACCGGCGACTACCACGCGGGCATGGTCCTCGACGTCCACGAGGTCCCGTTCGACCAGGACAGCCCGGTCGTCGCCGCCGAGTTCATGGCGCCGCCGATCTCGTCGGCCCTCTTCGACGCCGACGTCACCGCCCGCACGCCGCAGCTGCGCCAGCAGATCAACGAGTACGGCTACCTCGTCGTCGCCGTCACCCCCGACGAGCTCACCGCCACCTTCCGCGTCGTCGACGACGTCGCCGACCCCGAGACCGGCATCACCACCGCCGCCACCTGGAAGGTCGCCGCCGGCGACCCCACCGCTGAACGGGTCTAACCCCGATCTCGGGTCACGCGAGCTCCTCTGGGGCGCACAGGTGACCGGAAACGTCCCGCCGCGCCGCCCCGAGCAGGTTTCGGGTCACGCGAGCTCCCCTGGGGCGCACAGGTGACCTGAATGGCGCGGGGTCAGGCGGGGGAGGGGGCGACGTCGCCGGCCGCGATGGCCTTGCGGTCGTTGAGGACGTAGGCGCTGGCCGCGACCACACCGGCGACGCTGAGGACCGACGGCCACGCGCCGATCTTCTTGGCCAGCGGGTGCGACAGGCCGAAGCCGCCGTAGAAGATGCCGCTCAGGACCGCGGTGGTGACCGGGCCGCTGGTCTTCATCCACTCCGACTTGGCGAGGACGCCACCGACGCCGAGCACGGCGCCGCCGAGCTTGCGGTTCTTCGTGGTCCGAGCCACGTAGTAGCCCCCGATCAGGGAGCCGGCAACGATGGGAGCGGTGGGGATGGCCATGCCGCCGAACCTACCAACCCTGCCGCCAGGGCGAACTTCGTATGCCGCAGCTCCCCAGAGGGCGCCCTCGCATACGAAGTTCGGTGGGGGTGGGTTGCCGGGGCGAGGTGGGTCAGGCCGTGGTGGCGACGCGGGTGCGCCAGTCCTCGAGGAGGTCGGTGAGGGTCTGGCTCATCGGGATCTCGGGCTGCCAGCCGGTGGCCTTCGCCAGGCGGTCGTAGCTGCCGCGGAGGACCGGGACCTCGACCGGGCGGAGCAGGGCCGGGTCGGTCTCGAAGCGCAGCGGGATGCGGGCCTGGGCGAGGAGCTGGTCGGCGAGGTCCTGGACGGCGAGGTCGACTCCCGAGCAGACGTTGTAGACCTCGCCGGGCTCGCCGTGCTCCATCAGCAGGCGGTAGGCCCGGACGACGTCGCGCACGTCGGTGAAGTCCCGGCGGGCGGACAGGTCGCCGATGGGCAGGACGTCGCTGCCGTCGCCCAGCTCGGCCCGGGCGATGCGCGAGGCGATGGCCGGGGCGACGAACTTGTCGGTCTGGCCGGGGCCGAGGTGGTTGAACGCCCGCACCCGCAGCACGGGGAGGCCGTTTCCGAGCCAGGCCTGGAGGCCGAGGTAGTCGGCGGACACCTTGGAGGCGGCGTAGGGGCTGGCGGGGCGGAGCGGCGAGTCCTCGGTGAGCGGCAGCTCGGACGGGTCGACCTTGCCGTAGACGTCGGCGCTGGAGACGGCGAGCACCCGCTCGACGCCGGCCTCGGCGGCGGCGCTCAAGACGTTGAGCGTGCCCTCGGCGTTGGCGCGGAAGGCGTCGACGGGCTGCTTCCACGAGCCGCCCACGTCGGCCCAGCCGGCGAGGTGGTAGATCGCCCGGGGCTCGATGTCGGCGATGAGCTTGCGGATGGCGTCGGCGTCGGTGATGTCCACGCCGTCGGGTACGCGATCGACCCCGATCACCTCGTCGCCGCAGGCTTCGAGGTGGGTGGTGAGGTGCCGGCCGACGAAGCCCTGGGCACCGGTGATGAGGACCTTCGCCGGAGACATGGACTGCGAGTCTAGGCAGGGCCACGAACTACCCTTGGCCCGATGTCTGAACGAGGGATCGCCCGTGGGCTGTGACGTTTCCGTGCTCATGCCGGCGTACAACGAGGCCGAGAACCTGGTCGAGGTGATCCCCTCGACCGCCGCTGCGCTCGACGCCCTCGGGCGCAGCTGGGAGATCGTCGTCGTCGACGACGGATCCACCGACGGGACCCGCACGGTGATGGCCGGCCTGCGCAGTGCCAACGTCCGCTACATCCGCCTGCGCCGCAACTCCGGCAAGTCGGCGGCGCTCGAGGTGGGGCTCAACCACGTGCAGGGCGAGCACGTCGTGCTGATGGACGCCGACGGCCAGGACGACCCCGACGAGCTGCCGAAGATGTTCGCCAAGCTCGACGAGGGCTACGACCTCGTCACCGGCAGCCGGGTGGGCGGCCGCCAGGACCGCTTCATCAAGCGCAACACGTCGAAGATCTACAACGGCGCCACCGCGATGGTGACCGGCGTGAAGATGAAGGACTTCAACTCCGGCTACAAGCTCATGAGCCGCGAGCTGGCCGACAGCCTCGAGATGTACGGCGAGCTCCACCGGTACATCCCGGTGCTCGCGGTGTGGAACGGCTTCAAGGTCTCCGAGGTCACCGTCGAGCACCACGAGCGGCTCCACGGCACGTCGAAGTTCGGCCCGGCTCGCTTCTGGCGCGGCTTCCTCGACCTGGTCACGGTCAAGTTCCTCACCACCTACACCGCCCGGCCGTTCCACCTCTTCGGCGGCATCGGCTTCGGCATCGGCTTCGGCGGCGCTGCGATCCTCCTGTGGATGCTGGTGTCGAAGGTGCTCGGCCACGACATCGGCCAGCGCCCGGTGCTCCAGCTCGGCGTGCTGCTGGTGGTGGTCGCGGTGCAGATGATCTCGCTCGGCCTGCTCGGCGAGCTCATGGTGAACCTCCGGCGACGGGACCGCTTGGACTCGTCGGCCGAGGGGGACCTGTGACCGCGCCGGCGTCGCCGCGCCCCAAGTCCATCGGTCTGGCGCCCGGCCTCGACGACGCGGCCGCCGGCCAGGACGCGGCCAAGTACGGCACCTCGAACCCGGTCGTCCAGAAGCTGCTCGCCCGCTGGATGGACACCATGCACGCCGTGCTCGGCGACACGTCGGGCGTGGTGGTCGACATCGGCATCGGCGAGGGCTTCGCCCTGGAGCGCATGTTCCCCGCCGACACGCCGGCCATCGGCCTCGAGTACCGCCACGACAAGGCGCTCGTCGCCTCCCAGAAGCTGCCCGAGGTGGCGGTGGTGCGCGGCGATGCCGGCGTGCTGCCGTTCCCGGACCGCTCGGCCGACCTCGTCACCTCCATCGAGGTCCTCGAGCACCTGCCCGGCTACGAGCAGGCCGTCGTCGAGATGGCCCGGATCTGCCGGGGCCGCCTCGTGGTGTCGGTCCCGTGGGAGCCGTGGTTCCGCCTGGGCAACCTGGGCCGGGGCAAGAACGTGAAGCGGTGGGGCAACGACCCCGAGCACGTGAACTTCTTCAGCCCCCGCAAGCTGAGCGCCGCC
>DATMGQ010000238.1:0-15214 GCA_035555395.1 Acidimicrobiales bacterium | reverse complement strand
CACGACTTGACCTTCGGCACCACGGCTCGCTTCGTCGGATCCGGCGCGTCGTAGCGGGGTTCGAACCGGACGCGGGCCCGTCCGATGACCTGCTCCGAGGAGCCGGCCCCGCACGTGAGCTTCCGGTTGACGACCATCGCGCCGTTGTAGCTGCACACCACCTCCATGGTGATGTCGCGTGGCGCTTGACCGCCGTCGAGGTCGAACCTGTCCACAACGACGCCGGGTGTTTTGCGGCACCGCACGGTGACGTAGGCAGTGGACTCGGCCACGCTGGTGATGTTGCCACCCGTCGTGTATTGGGTGATCGGGATCCGGCCGCAGCCGGCGAACGTCGTCCCGTTGCCGAGCGTCGAGTCCAGCGAGAGCCGGTTGACGGTGGACAGCAATGCCGAGTCCGCCGCATAGCGGCGGGTCCGCTCGAGGCGGTAGGCCGCCAGCGCCTTCGTTCCCGTGAACGCGTAGCTCAATAGGGCGGCGGTCATCGTGCCGATCACGATCAGGAAGACCAGGGCCAGGATGAGCACGGCTCCTCGCTCACCCGTGACCGCGGCATCGACGGCTCGGGTGCCACGGCGGTGTTGGACGGGCACCGCAGTGCTCACGAGCATACGGGCGTCCTTCCATCCGAGGCGTAGCCCTCTCCAGGACCCACCTTCCACTTCGAGCAGCGGGCGATCGGCGTGTCCGAAGGAGGTGCCGAGCCGTCCTTGCCATTGTCACCCGTCGGCCCGTCCGCGCCGTCGTTGGTCGAGAAGTGGAAGTTGAAGATCCAGAAGATCGTGATCGTGCCCGAGGCCTTCAGGCCGCCCTTGCCACCCCAGCCACCGGGGCCACCGGCTCCCGGGGTTCCGTTGGTGCCAACGGCACCAGCGACAGGTGAATCGCCGGTGATGTCCCAGGTGCTCCCCAGGATCTTCGGCTGGCCCCCACCGGCCGGCGTCTCGCCGACGGCCAGGACGCCGACCGACGGACCACCGTACCCGCCGGCGCCACCACCACCGCCGGCACCGCCACCGCCGCCACCGCCACCGGAGCTGTCGCCGCTCGTGGCCTGGAAGGCACCCTTGCCGCCGGTGCCGCCGTACCCGCCTTCGCCGCCCTGGGCGCCGTTGCCACCCCGGCCGCCGTTGCCCGCCTGGACCTTGGTCGAGTCCAGTCGGATGGTCGAGTTGCCGAAGACGTAGACGCCGAACGATCCACCCCCGGGCCCTCCCGGAAGTCCGCCCTGCCCACCGAGGCCGCCTTGGCCGCCGGCGCCGCCGGACGAACCGTTGCTCCCGGTGAAGAGGTCGGCCGCCTTGTTGGCGCCGCCGCCGCCGGCACCGCCGCCACCTTGGCCGTCGGTGCCCGGACCACCGGAGTCGCCGCTGGGCATGGTTGGGAAGAGACCGGTGTTGATCGGGCGGGGGACCTGGCCGGTCTGGACCGTGAAGGCGCCGGCGTTGCCGCCCGGGCTGGACGCCGCGGCCCCACCGGGTCCGCCGGGGTTCCCCTCGAACGCCTTGGCGGTGCCGCCCAGGCCGCCGCCGGCGCCACCGCCGCCATAGCCGCCGGGCGTGCCGTTGCCGCCGGAGCCGAGGAGGTTGAAGTCACCGCCGCCGCCGCCGTAGCCGCCGTACCGGTTCCACTGGCCGCCGGTGTTCGTACCGGGGATCTGGCCGAGGCACTCCGCTTGCGTGGTCGCAGGGACCGTGTAGGTGGCGTTGCCGTTGTAGTCGGTCGTGCGAGACGGGCCCGGCGACCAACTGGCGTTGTTCGACTTGCTGTACTGGACGCCCGCGGCGCCGCGGCACCCGTCCTTGGAGGGGACCGGCTGCGTCCGGTTGGCTCCGTTCGCGCCGTTGGCCGACTTGATGTACGACCACTCGAACTTCACCTCGGCCTTGTTCGCCACGACGACGCCGTAGGTGTGGGTGCCAGCGGGCAGGGTGGGCGTGCCACCGTTGATCGCGACCTGGCGCAGGCGCTGCCCCTTGGCCCCTTCGACGGTCATCACCCGATCGGAGGTGGTCGGCGCGATGATCTGCGTCGTCGGCCTCGCCCCGGAGCGGCCCGGATCTGCCATGTCGGGCACGATCGCCGGACCTCGCAGCCACGTGGTGGGGTCGTGGCCGCCGATCAGCGACCGGTTCGCGGCTGCCGACGTGTCGGACAGTTCGACCGGCTCGCTGAGGTTGTAGTCGCCGGTGGTGACGATGATGTTGGCGCGGTTGTACTGCCGCGCTTGCTCGTAGCCCTGCTTGAGCGAACCCGTCGCCCGCTGGATGTTGAGGCCGTGGTAGTCGGGGGTGGTCGGGTTGCCCGCCTTCACGAAGACGGAGTCCTGGGGTCGCCAGTCGATCCAGAGCGGGAAGCCGTACTTCCCCCCGTAGGTCTTCTCTGGCACCTGCCCCGTGGGGAGCGGCTTGAGGAAGGTGTAGATGCGGTACTCCCCGCCGTAGGTCGCGACGTCGGGCATCGTGTCGACATCGGATGGGTCGTTCGTCCCCACCTTCAACGGGAGCTGCCAGATGCCATCGATGTACTGACCGTCGACCCTGTGGTGGTCGGCTGCTTCGATGAACTGCGCCCAGCCGTCGTACTTGGAACCGGAGTCGAACGCGGTACCCGACGAGTTGAGCCATTTGCCAGCGGTCTCGGAGAACACGGCGAACTGCACCTTGAGCTTCGTAGGACCGTCGAGACCGGCGGCGAGCGACAAGTAGTCGTCGAACACGCCTTCCTTGACCGCGTTGCCCTGGTCGTCCTTGATCGGCTGGTACCGGCCGTCCGAATCCGGGGAAGCGGTGACGTCATACAGCTCGTACGCCACACCATTGCCCAGGGCCGCGCTGCCCGGTAGCGGCGGGCTCTTCATCCGCGTCCAACTCGAGCTGTAGAGCCGGCCGGCTTGGACCGGCACACCGGCGCCGAAGAGCCGTCGCTGGGCGGTGACCTGCATCTTGTAGCGGCCGTCGATCTCGATGCCGCATTGGAACTCCGTGCACGGCACCCGACCGATGAATCCGCCGCTGCCGTTCGATTCCACGCTGTAGATGGCCATGACCACGTTGTCGCGGTTCGCTCCGGGCGTTCCCAGGCGCTTGGCGACGACGGTCCTGGTGCCACCGGGATCGCTGGTCGTCGCGCTCACGCCCGTGCACGCGAAGCGCTCGACGTTGATGTTCTTGCCACTGCCCACGGCCCAGTACGAGACGCGGTCGACCGTGGAGGTCCCGGCGCTGCTCAGCCGAGTTCGGTTGAAGTTGACGAAGAGGGTGGAATCGGTACCCGGCGACCCGCAGCTGCGGTTGGCGTCGGTGGAGACGCCCGCGGCATCGACCTCGGCGACGTCCTTGGTGAAGCGCTCCGAGAGCTGGTCGCGGTTGACCGACGCGGTGAGCCCGGCCTCGGAGGACTCGGTGGAGCGGAAGCCCACGACCATCGCGGAGGAGATCGGGATGACGACCACGCCGAGGATGGCGATGCACACGAGCACCTCCACCAGCGTGAACGCGGCCTCGGCCGCACGGGAGCGGTGGCGGCGATGGCGGACCGGATGGTGCGAGAGCGAGAACGAACGTGGTGTCAGCATGGTCCTAGGTCCGCGTTGTCGTAGTAGATCTGGGTGTCATCAGCCGGGTTCGCCAGCGGCGGGCAGCGCTGGTTGCGCTTGAGGATCACCAGCGTGTCGACGACCCGCGGCGTGACCCCGGGGGGCGTCTCGATCTTGAGCGTGAACCGCTGGAGGCCCTTGTCCTTCGAGGGACAGGTGTTCGACCAGATCGGCTGCCCGCTGCTGTCGTAGTCCGTCAGGTACTCGATGCGCACCGGCTTGTCGTTGCCGGAGGCGTTCATCCAGGAGCTCGGCATCATGCCGCTGGTCTGGCCCAGGCTGCCGTAGTTCGCCACGGTCGGCGGCACCGGACCGCCGCACTCGAGGTAGCGGTACGGGTCGGTCGCCGAGGCGCCGGTGAGCTTGGTGGCGGGCTGTTGGAGCCCCTCGGCCCAGGCCTGGACCGCCTGGCTCGCCTTCGTGCGCTTGGCGTTGGCGTCGTTGATCCGGGACACCGTCATCAGACCGCCGAAGATCGCGGTGAAGCCGATCCCCATCAGGATGATCATCACCAGGACCTCGACGAGCGTCTCGCCGCGCTCGGACCTGCCGTTCGGCCCCGGGGGCGGGTCCGACGGGCGTGCGATGTGCCGGAGCACGGCTACTCGCCGTCCTGTTCGAGGCCGCCGAGCAGGCCGTACATCGCCGAGATCAGGGCCACCGCCACGAAGCCCACGACGAGGCCCATGAACAGCACCACCGCCGGCTCGAAGAGGTCGGTGAGCCGGTTGACCTTGTACTCGGTCTCCGTGGCGTAGAAGTTCGCCGCGGACTCGATCTGCTGGTCGAGCGTGCCGGTCTCCTCGCCCACCCGGATCATCTGGATGGCGGCCGACGGGAACAGGTCGGTCCGCTCCAGCGGACCGGCGACGCCTTCGCCCTCGAGCATCTCGTCGCGAGCGGCCCGCAGGCGCTGCTGGAAGACCGGGTTGTTCGTGGAGTCGATGGCGGCGGCCATGGTGTCGGGCAGCGGCACGCCCGCTCGCATCATGGCGCCGATGATCCGGCAGAACCGCTCGACGGCGGAGTACTGCAGGATGATGCCGACCACCGGGACGCCCATCAGGATCTCGCTCCGCTTGACGCGTGCGGCCTCGTTTCGGGAGATCCACATGTTGAACGCGACCACGGCGATCACGAGGAGGACCAAGGCCCACCAGTAGTTCTGCATGAACGACGAGAAGCCGAGGAGCATGCGGGTGGGGAGCGGCAGCTCGGCGTCGAGGCTGTCGAAGAACTCGACGAAGCGGGGCAGCACGAACGCCACCATGACGAGCATGGTGAGGATGCTCATGCCGACGACGACGGCCGGGTAGGTGAGGGCGCTCTTGACCTTCGAGCGGGCCTGCATGTCGCGCTCGATGTAGATGGCGAGCTGGTCGAGCACGGTGTCGAGCTGGCCGGTGAGCTCCGCCGACCGCAGGATGCCCAGGTAGTACGGCGGGAACACCGCAGAGTGGGGCCGCAGCGCGTCGGAGAACGGCACGCCGCCCTCCAGCGCCTCGCGCACGTCGGTGAGGATCGCCTTGAACCGCTTCGAGTCGGTCCCGTCCTCGACGACGCGGACGGCGTCGATGATCGGGATGCCGGTGCGGACGAACGCCGCGATCTGGCGGGAGAAGTGCATGACCTCCTGGCGCGGCACGCGCTCGGGAGACACCTCGATCTGGGAGAAGCCCTTCTTCTCCTTGATCTTCAGGACGCGCAGGTTCTGGCGCAGGAGGTCGTTCTCGGCCGCGGTGAGGCTCACGCCCTCCACCGAGTCCTTGACCTGCGTGCCATCCGGCGTGACGGCCGTGTACTTGAACACTGCCATGTTGGGTACTCCCCCCGAACTTCGGTCCTGCGCGCGGCGCAGGATCACTTACAGAATGTAGATCGTTCGCATGACTTCGGCAATCGTCGTGACATCATCTGCCACGAGACGCAACGCCTGATCGCGAAGCGGCACCATGCCTTGGTCGATGGCCAGCTTGCGGATCTCGTCGACCGGCGCGTTGCGGACCACGAGGTCGCGCATCTCATCGGTGACCCGCAGGACTTCGTAGACGCCGATGCGTCCGACGTAGCCGGTGTCGGAGCACACGGCGCACCCGGCGCCGCGCAGGAACTGCTCCTTGGGCTTGCCGCCGGCCCGTTCGTAGAACGCCAGGTCCTCGGCCGAGGGCTCGTAGGGAGCCAGGCACTCCGTGCAGTTGCGCCGGATGAGGCGCTGGCCGACGACGGCGAGCATCGACGAGGCGAGGAGGAAGGACTCGATGCCCATGTCGAGGAACCGGTGGAGGGCGCTCGTGGCATCGGTGGCGTGGATCGTGGAGAGCACGAAGTGGCCGGTGAGCGCCGCCTGGATGGCGATGCGGGCCGTCTCGACGTCGCGGATCTCGCCCACGAGGATCGCGTCGGGGTCTTGGCGCAGGATCGAGCGCAGCCCCGCCGCGAACGTGACGCCGGCCTGCTCCTGGATGCTGATCTGGTTGATCGTCGGGAAGGTGTACTCGACCGGGTCCTCGACGGTCATCACGTTGATCTCGTCGCTGTTGATGGCCATCAGCGAGGCGTACAGCGTCGTGGTCTTGCCCGAACCGGTGGGCCCGGCGCACACGACCATGCCGTAGGGCGAGCGGATGATGTCGGCGTAGAGCGCCGCGGTCTCGGGCGGCATGCCGAGGGTCGAGAGGTCGTAGAGCGCCCGCGCCTTGTCGAGGATCCGGAGCACCGTCTTCTCGCCGTACTGGGTCGAGGTGGTGCTGACGCGGATGTCGAGCTCGCTGCCGTCGACCTCGGCCTCCATCTGGCCGTCCTGCGGCCGCCGCCGCTCGACGATGTTCATGTCGGCCATGATCTTGATGCGGCTGACCAGGGCCTGGGCCATCGACTGCGGGAGCGAGAGGACCTCGTGGAGCGCACCGTCGATGCGGTTGCGGATGCGGACCCGATCGCCCATCGGCTCGATGTGCACATCGGAGGCACGGTCCCGGACCGCCTGGGTCAGGATCGTGTTCACCACCTGGACGATCGGCGCGGTGGAGTCCACCTCGGCGACGGCGACGGCGGGGCCGGTGCGCTCGGAGGCCCGGGCCTCGAACACGCGGACGGCGTCGGACACGGTCGATGCGGCCTGGTAGGCCCGGTCGATCGTCTCGTTGATCTGGTCGCCGTCGACCACCACGAAGGTGACGGTGTACCGGGCGCTGGCCAGCACCTCCTCGAACACGCCGGGGCGGGCCGGATCGCTGACCGCGATGGTCACGCGGTCGCCGGCGCGGGTGAGCGGCACGACGCCCAGTGCACGAGCCGAGTCCTCGCTGATGGCGTCGACCGCCTTGGGGTCGAGCACGGCCCGGTCGAGCGCGACGGCCTTGAGGCCGTACTGGGTGGCCAGGCCTTCGGTGACCTGGGCACGCGTGGTCACGCCGGTGTCGACGAGGACGGTGCCGAGGCGGTCGCCCGAGCTCTTCTGCAGCTCCAGGGCCGCGTTGAGCTGGCCATCGTCGATGGCGCCGGCGGCCACGAGGATCTCGCCGATGCGGCCCGTGGGGGTGGGCGCCGCGTCCTGCGAGACCTCGCCGATCGGCTCGTCGGCCGCCCCGGCCGACGACGCGGACGGAGGCGCCGGGGCGTCCTCGACGAAGACGGGTTCATCGGCGTCCGACTCGGGGGTCGACACGGTGGCCTCGGTCACCAGACCGGGGCCGCGCTGCTTCTGTCGCCTCAACGCCAACGGAGCACTCCCCTACGTACCGTCGTGAAAACGTCCACAGATTTCCCCCCGGAAGTGTCAGCCGGCGCCCACCGGCCCGACGCGGAACCCAGGCACCCTACCGCAAGGGCCTCGGCCAGCACCCGCGAGACGACAGATCGCCTGGTTCGTTCGGCCTATGCGGGGTGGCGGCAGGGCCCGGAGACCGGCGATGCTGGCTCCGTGACCGACGACGACGCACCTTCCGTCACCGGTCCCCCACCCGGTGTGCGCACGACCCGCCGTCGGGGCCGGACCTCGGCGGCGAAGACCGCCGTGCTCGACCAGCTCGGCCCGGCCTGGACCCTTCCCGCGGCCGGCCCCTGGGATGCCGCGGCGCTCGACGCGGGGTTCGGCCAGGGCGGTCCGCTGCGCGTCGACATCGGGGTCGGCAGCGGCGAGGCGACCCGGGCGTGGGCGGTCGAGGCCCCGGAGGCCCGGGTGCTGGCGATCGAGCTGCACCGGCCCGGCCTGGCCAAGCTCCTCGGTGCCCTGGAAGCCGACGGGCCGGCCAACGTGCGGGTCGTCGAGGCCGACGCGCTCGGCGTGCTGGAGCAGCTGGACCCCGGCTCGGTGGCCGCGCTCCGCCTCCTCTTCCCCGATCCCTGGCCCAAGCGCCGCCACGTCGAGCGCCGGATGGTCGACCGGGCCTTCGTCGGCCTCGCGGCACGGGTCCTCGAGCCGGGAGGCCAGCTCCACCTGGCCACCGACTGGGCTGACTACGCCGAGCACATGCGGACGATGGTCGCCACCGAGCCCCGCCTCGCCCGTGTGCTCGATGCCGGTCGGCCGGCCCGGCCGGTGACCACGTACGAACGGCGGGGGCTGGAGCTGGGCCGGACCATCACCGACCTCGTGTACCGCCTCGACGCCTGAGCCCGGCGCAGGCGGCGGAGACGCCCTGCCTCAGGACGCTGGTGCCTCGCCCGTGGCCTCGGCGTACTCCTCGGGCGTCATCGCCTCGAGCCGGGCCAGGTCGGCCGCGAGCTGCTCGGGATCGACGGTCTCGGTCTCGGGCACGACGTCGCCGGTGCCGTCGGGGCGGACCCAGCCGACCCCTGGCTCGTAGCGCCGGATCAGCTTGGCGGGCACGCCGCCGATGACCGAGTGGTCGGGGAAGCTCGAACGCACCACCGACCCCGCGGCCACGACCACGTTCTGGCCCAGGTGGACCCCGGCGAGGATGACCGAGCCGTGGCCGATCCAGCACCCGTCGCCGATCACCACCGGCGTGTGGTCGCCGAGCTGCTTCCCGGGCGGCGTCGCCGGGTCCGAGTAGCCGTGGTTGGCGTCGGTGACGTAGATCTCCTGGCCGAACCAGACGTCGTCGCCGATGGTGATCGACTCGTGGGCGACGATGCCGGACCGCATCCCGATCACGCTGCGGTCGCCGATGACCAGCACCTCCTCGGGGAGGCCGGTCTGGTCGGGGTGGTAGCCGGCAGCCATCGTGACCCAGGTGTTCACCGTGGTGCCCGTGCCGATGTGGATGTGGCGCTCGCCGTAGAGCACCGACGTCGGGAAGCCCATGATGCTGCCCTCGCCGAACGAGCCGAACCGCTCGGCGGCGGCCGTCCCGGGCGCGATGGCACCGGCGATCCGGAGCCGGGCCCAGCCCCACTGGATGGCCTCGTTCACCACACGGTGGACGCGGCGGGCGACGGGACGGGGAAGCACCGCCGAAGCGTACGGCGCGCCAGGCTCACCCTCCCAGGCGAGGGCCCGCTAGTGGAACAGCGCCCAGATGTCCTCGGCGAGGAGGACGAACAGCAGCCCGATGATGCTGAGGGCGATGAAGCTGAAGTACCAGCGGTACTTGTGGTCCGCGGCGAAGAAGCGGCGGATGGTGAAGACGTCGCAGACGATGGCGAACGTGCCGATCGCGATGCCCAGCGGTGCTTCGACGCCCTTCAGGATGCCGAGCAGCGGGATGATGATCGGGAAGACGACGTAGGTGAGCGTGCACCGGGTCGCCGAGATGAGCATCGACTTCTGGAACGCCTTGTTGGCGGCGGCCTCGGAGACGCCCTCGGGCTTCTCCTTGATGCGCAGCACCTTCCAGACCCACAGGTCGGCCTTGGAGCGGTGGACCGTGCGGCGGGCGCGGGGCGCTCCGACGCCGGGGACCGGGCAGGCCTCGGCCGCCTCGCCGTGGGGGAAGGGGCACTTCGCCTCCGCAGCGCCCGGCGCGACGGTCTGCGGATCCTCGACGGTGCTCACGGCGCCAGGCTATTGACCGGGACGCCCGCGCAGCCAGCGGGACGGGCGGCCGTCATCCCCGGGTCCACGGGTGGATGATGCCGGTGATCTCGCCGAGCACCTCGTCGTCGAGCTGCTCGAGCGCGGTGAGCGCCCCGAGATTCTCGTGGACCTGGTCCACCGTGCTGGCCCCGAGGATGACGGTGGAGACGTGCGGGTTCTTCGCGCACCAGGCGATGGCGAGCTGCGAGGTGGTGACCCCGAGCCGGCCGGCCAGCTCGGCGAGCTCGCGGACCTGGCCGTTCTTCTTCTCGTCGGTGAGCAGGCCCTTGAGCCACTCGTACCCCGGCAGCGAGGCCCGGCTGCCCTCCGGGATGCCGTCGACGTACTTGCCCGAGAGGAGGCCCGACGCGAGCGGGCTCCAGGTGGTGAGCCCGAGCCCGATGTCCTCGTAGAGGCGGGCGTACTCCTTCTCGACCTTCTTGGTCTCGAACAGGTTGTACTGCGGCTGCTCCATCACCGGCTTGTGGAGGTTGCGCCGGTCGGCGATGTCCCATGCGGCGCGGATCTCGTCGGCGGACCACTCGGACGTCCCCCAGTAGAGGGCCTTGCCCGACGAGACGATGTCGCTCATCGCCCAGACCGTCTCCTCGATGGGCGTGTTCGGGTCGGGCCGGTGGCAGAAGAGGAGGTCGACGAAGTCCAGGCCGAGCCGCTCGAGCGAGCCGTCGATGGCCTGCATGAGGTACTTGCGGTTGAGCGTGTTCTGCATGTTCACGGTGTTGCCGTGGATGCCCCAGTAGATCTTCGTGGAGATGACGTACTCGTGGCGGGCCCAGCCGAGCTCGGCGATGGCGTCGCCCATGATCTGCTCGGACTGGCCGCCGGCGTAGGCCTCGGCGTTGTCGAAGAAGTTGACGCCCGCCTCCTTGGCGACGGTCAGGCAGTCCTTGGCGAGCGACGTGTCGACCTGGGTCCCGAAGGTGACCCACGATCCGAAGGAGAGGGCGCTGACCTGCAGGCCCGAGCGTCCCAGGCGGTTGTACGGCATGTCGGGCATCGGTGGCTCCTCGAGATCGTCAGACGAGCCGAGCCTACGGGCGTCCGTCCCGAGATGCCGCCGGGCGCAACCGGTAGCGTGCGGCCCATCGTGGCCCTCGACGAGCAGGACCCAACCAGCCCAGCGGAGCCGGATGCCGCCGGCCCGGCCCTGCCCGCGCAGATCAGTGGGAAGCGGGGCCTGCGGTTGGTCCGCCGCATCCGCCGGCGCCTGCTGCTCGCCATCGCCGTCGCCAACCTGGTGGGCGTGGCCGTGGTGATCGCCTGCATCTGGTGGGTGCTCCCCGGTGGCGACATCACCGACACCGGCACGGTCGTCGCCATCAACGCCATCGTCGGCGGGATCTTCCTGGTGGTGGTGGTGCCGCTGGCGATCCTGTGGGGCGAGGGGTGGCTGCGGTCCGGGCGGCGCTGGATCCAGGAGGGGCGTCCGCCGACCGAAGCCGAGACGACCGCCGTGCTCCGGGCGCCGCTGCGGCTGTTCTTCGTGCACGCCACCGTGTGGATGGCCGCCGCGCTGACCTTCACCATCTTGAACCTGGTCATCGAGTTCGAGCTGGTGGCGCGCGTCGGGTTCACGGTCGCCCTCGCCGGCCTCGTCACCTCGGCCTTCGCCTACCTCCTGGCCGAGCGGATCACCCGCCCGCTGGCCAAGGCCGCCCTCTCGATCCGCTCCGTGCGCAAGCCGCGACTCCCCGGGATCACGACCCGGACGATCGCCGGGTGGACGCTCGGGTCGGGGATCCCGCTCGTCGGCCTGATCACCGTCGGCATCTTCGCCCTGGCCGATCCGGCCAGCGCCACCAAGACGAAGCTCGCCGTCACGATGCTGGTGCTCGGCGGCACCGCCCTCGTGGTCGGAGCGGGGGTGGAGCTGCTCGGCGCCCGGGCCATCGCCGAGCCGATCACCAGCCTCCGCCGGGCCATCCGCCGGTTGGCCGAGGGCGACCTCGACACCCGGGTCGAGGTCTCCGACGGAAGCGTCCTCGGCCTCCTCCAGTCCGGCTTCAACGACATGGCCCGGGGCGTGCAGGAGCGCGAGCAGCTCCAGGACCTCTACCAGCGCCAGGTCGGCGAGGACGTGGCGCTCGGCGCGCTCGAGCGCGGCAGCGAGCTCGGCGGGGAGCTGCGCGAGGTCGCCGTGCTGTTCGTCGACGTCGTCGGCTCCACCGAGCTGGCGGCGGCCCGGCCCGCCGAGGAGGTCGTCGAGCTGCTGAACCGGTTCTTCGGCGTGGTGATCGACGAGGTGCACGAGCACGGCGGCTGGGTCAACAAGTTCCAGGGCGACGCGACGCTCGTGGTGTTCGGCGCACCGGCCGAGCTCGACGACAGCGCCGGTCGGGCCCTCGCCGCGGCCCGCGCGCTCGGTCGGCGGCTGCCGGCCGAGGTGCCGGAGCTCGCCGCGGGGATCGGCGCCGCGTTCGGACCCGCCGTGGCCGGCAACATCGGCGACGAGCGCCGCTTCGAGTTCACGGTGATCGGCGATCCGGTCAACGAGGCTGCCCGCCTCACCGAGCTGGCCAAGCAGCGCCGGCCGATGGTGCTGGCATCGGTCGAGGCGGTGGCGGCGGCATCGCCGACGGAGCAGGCCTGCTGGGCCGAGTGCGGCGCCGCCGACCTGCGCGGCCGCTCCCGCCCGACCCGGCTCGCCGCCCCCGTCGACCCCTGACGGGGCGTCGCCTGGCTAGATGTACTCGGCCATCACGTTGGTGACGTTCGGCTGATCGGTGGGAGGCCTCCGAGGGCGGAGTGTCGCCGTCGGTGGTTGTAGTCGTCGAGCCATGGTGCCAGGGCTGCGGCGCGTTCATCGTTGGTGGTGAAGACCTGCCGGTAGGCCCACTCGGTTGCGAGGGTGCGGTTGAGTCTCTCGACCTTGCCGTTCTGCCAGGGGCAGTGGGGTTTGATGAACAGGTGCCGGGTGCGGTGCTCGGCGAGCAGTTCGCGCAGGCGCCGGCCGTGGCGGTAGCTCCAGGCGTTGTCGGTCATGAGCCGCTCGACGTGTTCGATGCCGTGGTCGGCGAAGTAGGCGACTGCTCGTTGGTAGAACGCGGCGACGGTGTCGGCGCGCTCGTCGTCGAGGATCTCGCTGTAGGCGAGGCGGCTGTGGTCGTCGACGAGCGAGTGGACGTAGTCGTAGCCGACCTTCGTGTTGCGGTCCCTCGAGGCCGATCCCGCAGCGCGCCCGTGTGCCCTCCAGCCGCCGCCGTCGGGGATCTTGCCGATCTTCTTGACGTCCATGTGGGCGAGCTCGCCGGGCCGGTCGCGCTCGTAGCGCACTGCGGTGGCCTTCGACGACCGGATGCGCTCGCCGGTGAGCGGGTCGAGGTCGCGCAGGAGCGGGACTTGGTGGCGGCGCAGGATCCTGGTGACGGTCCGCGCCGGGATCCCGAGCTCGGGGCCGAGCCGGTCGGGGCCCCATCGGTGCTCGGAACGTGCGGCGATCACACGGGCCTCGACCTCGTCAGCCGTGCGCGCCGGCATCGAGTGCGGCCGTGAGCTGCGGTCGGCCAAGCCGGCCTCGCCCTCGGCGTCGAAGCGGCCGACCCAGCGCGACGCGCACTGCCGCGAGACGCCCATCGCCTTGGCCACATGGGCGATCGGCATGCCCTCGGCTCGGACCCGCTGCACGAGCAGCAGCCGGCCGTGAACAGTCAGACGAGCGTTACGGTGACCCATGAAGACCTCCGGAGATGGTGAAGACGGCAATCTCCACATCACCGGAGGTCTTCATCGCGAGCAACCCCGCGTCACCAACCTCGTGGCCGGGTACAGCTAGAGCAGGCCGAGGCGGTCGAGCGCGGGGAGGAGGAGCTCGTCGTCGGTGACGGGTCGGCGCGGCAGTGACGGGTGCACGTGGTCGTGCTCGAGCCAGCCCCGGAGGTACAGGACCCGGGCGAGGGCGTGGCGAGCGTCCTGCTCCGGAACGCGGAACACGATCGTGGCGAGCGCCTGCAGCGCGTCGTGGCGGTCGATCACACCCGGGTCCTCCCGGGCCCAGGCCTCGTCGCGGTCCGCGATCGCATCGGGGACCGCAGCGGCCAGGTCGAGGGCGTGGTCGGCGCCGAACATGATCTGGTCGATGCCGAGGGCGTTCGCCGAGAAGAGGCGGAAGTCGGGCCGGACGTCGTCGCGGCGGCGGATGCGATCCCATTCGAGCTGGCGGTTCCACGAGCCGTCCACCAGGCCGATGCACGCCGGCTGCTCGAGCAGGGCGCCGAACGCGTCCATGCCCCAGGCTCGGCCGCCCTCCCAGCGCTCCGCGGGGACGTCGACCGCGATCAGCTGGTCGCACCACTCGCCCATCCAGGCGAGGAGGCCGATGGCCTCGTCGGGGTGGAGGCCGGCGAGCGTGGGCGACGGCACCAGTGCCGGGATCCCGCCGTGACGGGAGATGGCGGCGACGGTGCCGGCCAGCCGGGACGGGTCGAACCCGCCGTCGGCGCCGTCCTCGGCCCGCACCCCGGCCACGAAGGGCCGCCCGCCCATCGCCGCGCCCACGGTGCCCACGACCTCGGCGCGCGTGCTGGCGTCGATGCGGTCGCCGGCGCCCGGCCCCCCGGAGATGAAGGGGGTGAGCCCGGCGTCGACCGCCCGGCCGAGCAGGTGCGCGAACCCGTCCCAGTCCGGGTCTCCGGACGGCAGGTAGGGCAGCAGCACCGGCGCCAGGCCAGCGGGCCGCCGGCCGGGGCAGAGCAGGTCGAACGGCGGGTCCTCGAGCATCGCCACGGTGGCGGACCCTACCGTTGCGCCGCGCGGCCCGAACGCGGCGGCGACCAGCCCGAACGCTCGTGCAGGCGGGCGGGGCGCCGGTGGATCGAGCGCTCCTTCAGGCGGGAGCGGGCACGCCGAGGTCGTCGGCCGCCGCGGCCGCGTCCTCGACGATCTCGGCCGACACCATGTCGTACCGCGACAGCAGCTCGTCGATCTCGTCGTCGCCCAGCATGGCCGCGGCCACCAGGACGCGCAGGCCCGCGGCGAGGCGCTCGCGGTGGTCGGTGTCGACCTGCGCCAGGCGGTGCAGCATCGCCCCGTCGCCCAGCGCGGTGATGGCCCAGCCGGCCTCGTCGGCCCGGATCGCACCGGTGCGCTGGAGCTGGCCGGCGACGCGCTCCGCGAACCGCTGCACGATCGCCGACGCCTCCGGCTGGAGCTCGGGCTGGCGCCCGGCGGCGAGGTAGTACTCGACCTGGCTGCCCTCGGCGTTGCGAGACGACGCCAGCGCCTGGTCGACGACGGCGTCGATCACCTCGTTGATGGGGATGTCGACCGCCAGGACCGCCGCTCGCTCCGCGGCGTCGAAGTCCGACACCCGCTCGGTGGCGCCGAGGCGGAGGGCCTCGGTCACCAGCTCGTCGATGGAGCTGAAGAAGTAGGACGTGGTGGACAGCGGCACGCCCGCGCGGGCGGCCACCGCTCGGTGCGTCACGGCTCCTGCGCCGATCTCCGCCGAGAGCTCTGCGGCCGCCTCGAGCAGCGCGGCGCGTCGCCGCTGCGCGCTCGCTCGATGGGCCTTCACTCGTGGTGCCATGTCGTTCACCCTAGGTCACCTCCTGGCAATGTTTCCGTCGGATACAACCGCATTCGGGTGACTTCCGTCTCCCCCGAGAACCCCCTGCTGG
>DATMGQ010000237.1:0-13929 GCA_035555395.1 Acidimicrobiales bacterium | reverse complement strand
GGTCGGCGACCGCGGCGCGCCAGAGCTCGCCCTCGACGAACCCCTTCGTGGTGGTGGGGATGCCGCCGTCGAGGTCCTCCAGCTCGGCGGCGACGGGGTGGGCGTCGAGGGCGTGGAGCCGGGCGGCCAGCGCGGCCAGCTGGTCCGGCAGGTGCCGGGCCACCGCGGGGATCTGGGTGATGGTTCGGGCCCCGTCGAGGCCCGACAGGGTGGAGCGGCCGTCGACGTGGTCCATGACGAGCAGGGCGCGGCCGAGCGGGGAGTCGTCGTCGGCGACCAGGCGCACGGCCGGGGTCGGGAAGCCCTGGCGGGCGACGTCGCGCTGCAGCGCGCCCTCCCAGGCGGCGACGACGGGGTTGGGGACGATGCGGGCGACGAGGTCGCCGGCGAGCCCGTCGGGCGGATCCGCCAGCTCGAAGCGGATCATCTCGGCGTAGTAGCCGCCGCGCAACGAGGTCGGCGGCGTGGCGTACGCGAGCCCGTCGTGGCCGGTGGCGGCGCCGAGGGTGGCGAGCAGGGCTGCGGCCGTCTCGGGCGCCACCGCGTGGTCGTCGCTCACGCCGGCCACCGTACCGGCGGCCCCGCCGGCCGTCTCGGGATCAGGCTTGGGGCTGGATCTCGGCGTCGAGGAGGACCGCTTCGAGCATGGAGCGGCACGCATCGGCGCACCGGCGGCAGGCGAGGGCGCAGCCGCGGCAGTGCTCGTGGTGGTCGGCGTGGGACTCGCACTCCTCCGCGCAGCGCTCGCACGCCTCGATGCACGCGGCGAGGAGGCTGCTCAGCGCGGACGTGTCGCCCTCGGTCTGGCGGGCGACGATGCGGGCCGCCGATGAGCACAGGTCGGCGCAGTCCAGGTCGAGCCGGATGCACCGGCGCAGGTCGGCGACGCGGTCCTCGGCGAGGCAGGCGTCGGCGCAGGCCGCGCAGTACTCGGCGCACACCGAGAGCGCTTCGGCGGCGTCGGCGCGCGCTTCGGTGTCGGCCCCGGCGTGGGGGTGGGTCGAGAGCATGGTCCGCATCGGGCCTCCAACGTCGTCGTCGCTGCCCGGTACCCGGCACGGGTCGGCACCAGTCCGCCGCTACCAGGTGGCGAGGTCCCAGAGGGCGGCGGCGATGTCGTCCACCTGCGGGAGGATGACGTCCTCCAGCGTCGGCTCGTAGGCGACGGGCGTGTCGGTCGCGCCGATGCGGCGCACCGGCGCGTCGAGGTCGGCGAAGCAGTGCTCCCCCACCCACGCCGCGATCTCGCCGCCGAAGCCGGCGGTGAGCGTGTCCTCGTGGACGACGAGCACCCGGTTGGTGCGGGCGGCGCTCTCGGCGACGAGGTCGTGGTCCCACGGCACGATCGTGCGCAGGTCGATCACCTCGACCTCGATGCCCTCGCGCTCGGCGAGCTGCTCGGCGGCCTCGACGGACTTGGCGACCGTGGCGCCCCAGGTGACGACGGTGACGTCGTCACCCGGTCGGCGGACGTCGCCGATGCCGAACGGGAGGACCCAGTCCTCGGGCGGGTACGGATCGACCGTGCTGGGCTGGCGGAGCAGGTGCTTGTGCTCCAGGAAGAGCACGGGGTCCTCGCAGCGGAACGCGTAGCGGAGCAGGCCGGCGGCGTCGCGCGCCCGGCTGGGCATCGCGATCGACAGGCCCGGGATGTGGGCGAAGATCGACTCGCCGCACTGGCTGTGCCAGATGCTGCCGCCGGTGAGGTAACCGCCGATCGGGACCCGCACGACCATCGGGCACGTGAACGTGCCGTTGGAGCGCCAGCGGATCGTGGCCGCCTCGCTCCGGAGCTGGGTCATGGCCGGCCAGATGTAGTCGAAGAACTGGATCTCGGGCGCCGGGCGCAGGCCCCGCACCGCCTGGCCGACGGCGCGGCCGATGATGTTCGCCTCCGACAGCGGCGTGTTGAAGCAGCGGGCCTGGCCGAACGCCCGCTGGAGGCCGTGCGTGGTGCCGAACACCCCGCCCTTGCCCTCGACGCCGGCCAGGACCTGCTCGCGAGCATCGGCGACGTCCTCGCCGAACACGCGGATGCGCTCGTCGGCGGCCATCACCTCGTGGAGCGCGCGCTTGACCGCCTCGCCGAACGGGACCTCGTCGCCGCCTTCGCCGGCGGCCGGGGCGGGGCCGGGGTCGGGCAGGTCGGGGAGGTCGGTGACCTGCTCGAGGATCGTCGCCGGATCCGGTCGCGGTGCGGCGAGGGCGGCGGCGGCGGCGTCGGCCACCTCCTGGCGGGCCTCGTCGCGCAGCTGCTGGACCTCGGCCTCGCTGAGGACCCCGCCGCCGACCAGGTCGCGGGCGAACCGGTCGAGCGGATCGTGGCGGGCCTCCTCGGCGAGCTCCTCGACCGACCGGTACTTGCTCTGGGTGTCGGCGGCCGAGTGGGAGTAGGGCCGGACCACGTCGGCGTGGATGAGGGCCGGACCGACGCCGGCGCGGACGTGGGCGATGATCGACGCCGCCGCGTCGCGGATGCCGAAGTAGTCGGTGCCGTCGAGGTGGTGGACCTCGAGGCCCCGGAACCCGCGCACCAGCTCGTGGATCGGTGCCGGGTGCTGGTCGGTGACCGGCACCGAGATGGCGAAGCCGTTGTCGGGCACGACGTAGAGGACGGGCAGGTGGAGGTTGCAGGCCGTGTTCAGGCTCTCCCAGAACTCGCCTTCGCTGCAGGCGCCCTCGCCGAGGCTGACGTAGGTGAGCTCGTCGCCGTGGGCGGCGGAGGCGCCGGCCTCGGCTGTGAGGTGCGGGCGGCGCACGAGGTAGCGGCCGGCCTCGGCGCAGCCCACCGCCGGGATGCACTGGCTGCCGGTGGGGCTCGACTGGCTGACGATGTTGTGGGCGGCGTGGCCCCAGTGCGACGGCATCTGCCGGCCGCCGCTCGACGGGTCAGCGGCCGAGCCGACCGCCTGCAGGAGGACCTCCGTCGGTGTCACGCCGAGGCCGAGGACGAGGGCCTGGTCCCGGTAGTACGGGAAGAACCAGTCGAACCCGGGCCGCAGGTGCCGGGCGAGCGCGAGGCCCACCGCCTCGTGGCCGGCGCCGGAGATCTGGAAGTAGACGCGGCTCTGCTTCTGCATCGCGATCTCGCGGTCGTCGAGGGCGCGGGACACGAAGGCCAGGCGGAGGTCGTCGACCAGTTCCTTCTCCGGGTAGCCGCGGAACTCGCTCATCCCGCCACCTCCAGGGTCCAGTCCCGTCCTTGGAGCGCGTCGCGGACCTCGGCGAGGAAGGCTGCGGCGTAGGCGCCATCGACCGCACGGTGGTCGAAGCTGAGGCTGAGGTTCCCGAGCGGCCGGATGCCGACGGCCCAGCCGCCGTCGTCCTGGCGCACGGCGGCGGGACGCATGCGCACGCCGTCGGTGGAGAGGATCGCGACCTGGGGCTGGTTGATGATCGGCGCCGCCAGCACGGTGCCGTAGGAGCCGACGTTGGTGAGCGTGAAGGTGCCGCCGTCGAACGCGTCACCGGGCAGGCGGTGGCGGCGGGCCTGGTCGGCTCGCTCGGCCACCGCATCGGCGAGGGCCTGGAGCCGCAGTTCGTGGGCGTCGTGGACGACGGGGACGAGGAGCGCCTCCTGCTCGACGTCGACGGCGATGCCGAGGTGGATGCGCCGGTGCACCACGAGCCGGTCGCCGTCGAAGCTGGCGTTCAGGTGCGGGTAGCGGTGGAGGGCGTCGATGGCCGCCCGGGCGACGAAGGGGAGGTAGCTCAGGCGGCGGCCGGCCCTGGCGCCGTCGACCGCGGTCCAGTCGACCTCGACCACCACCAGGGCGTGGGCGGCGGTGGCCACGGAGCGGTGGAGGTGCTGGGCGGTTGCGAGCCGGGCCCGGGAGAGGGGGACGACCTCGTCGTCGGCGCCGACGTCGAGGACCGGGGTCGACGCATTCGACGGTTCTGGTCGATTCGACGGGTTGGTGCGCTGGGCGGCAGCGGCGAGGACGTCGTTGCGGGTGACCCGACCGTCACGTCCGGACCCGTTGACCTGGTCGACCTCGAGGCCGTGTTCATCGAGCAGCCGCCGCACGACCGGCGACACCACCGCGCTCCGCCCGGGTGCGTACGCGTCGAATCGACGTCGATTCGACGCTTTCTGCGCCTCATCGGTGGCGGAGGGCTGGGAGGCGGCCGGCTCGGCGTCGCCTCCTCCCTGCGACCCATCAGGAGCCGAGGCGTCGAATCGACGTCGATTCGGCGCGTAAGGAGCCGATTCGGGGGACGGGGTGTCGGGCGCGGGGGCCGCGGCGGGCGCGGCCGAGGGCGGGTCGAACGGCTCGTCGGCGGTCTCGGTGATCACGGCGACGGGCGTGCCGATCGGCACCGAATCGCCTTCGTCGACGAGCACCAGCCGGAGGAAGCCCGCGACGGCGGACGGGACCTCGGTGTCGACCTTCTCCGTCGACACCTCGAAGAGTGTCTCGTCGACGGCGACCGCCTCGCCCACCGCCTTCGCCCAGGCGGTGATGGTCCCCTCCACCACCGTCTCGCCCAGCTGCGGCATCACGACCACATCCATGGGGAGGACCCTACGGATGTGACGCACGTCTCGCTCCTGACGCGGACGTCAGGTCCTGAGGCCCCGTCAGGTCGCCTGGGGCTCACCCGACCGGCGCCGCCGCAGCGCCAGCAGTCCGCACGCCCCTGCAGCCACCGCCACCGCACCCGCGCCGGCCAGCAACCCGACCGGCGCATCGTCGCCACCCGCCGAAGCCGAGGACGAGGACGAGGACGACGAGGACGACGAGGACGAGGACGAGCTGGAGCCCGACGATGGGGACGACGACGACCGAGCCACGGTGGTCGTCGTCGAGCGGGCCCGGAGGCCCGAGAGGTCCCGTTCGACCATGGCGTTGCGATCGCCGACCGACGCGCCGAGCGCGAACTGCGGCCACGTCCCGCCGATCTGGGTCCGGCTGCGTTCGATCCAGGCCCGGGCCTCGTCGCTGCTCGACTTGTGGAAGTTCAGGGCGTACCCGCCCTCGTGCACCCGCAGCAGGGTGAACCCTCCGGGGTACTCCTTGACCGCCGCCACCTCCTGGTGCACCACCCCCGGAGCACCGGCCAGCGCGCTGCGCTTGTTGCGGTGCGTGTGGCCGGCGTGGTGCAGGAAGACCCCGGGGCTCGCCCGGTAGGCGTCGACGACCGTCGCCGCCTGGCCGACGTCGAGCGCGCTGCTCGGCGGCGACGGGTACGGCGACCCCTCGACCACCAGCGGGTGGTGGCCGAACACGACGGTCGGCTGGTCGGGCGCCTCGGCCACGGTCGTGCGGAACCAGTCCACCTGCTCGCTCGAGAGCAGACCGGCCTCGCTCCCCTTGCCCGCCCGGTCGTAGGTGTCGATGCCGAGGATGCGGAGGCCCAGGATCTCATCGGCGAAGTAGGTGGGCTCGTCGCCGGGGAAGAACTCGTCGACGAAGCAGTCGTGCCCGCCCCACCGGCCGATGCTGCACGACGCCCATGCGTCGCCGTCGTGGGCGCGGTCGTGGTTGCCCCGCGTGAGGAACCAGTCCTCGTGGCGGTCGCCGAACCGGTCGAGCAGCCGCCGGGCGGTCGCCAGATCGACCGGCTCGGCCTCAGCGGTGATGTCGCCCGCGGCGAGGAGGAACCCGGCGCCGAGCGCCGCCGCGTCCTCCACCAGCGACTCGAACATGACCTCCGGGTACGGCGGGTGCCCCGGCACCTGGGACACGCCGGCGAGCGCCGGGATGTCGCCCGACCGGCCCGCCACCGTCTCGCCGAAGTGGAAGTCGTTGCAGAGCACCACCGAGAACAGGAACCGGCCCGGCGGCGGCTGCGGCACGGTGAACGAGAAGGGGCCCTGCGCCGGAGGCGGCCCGGCCGCGGTGCTCACGGCGTTGCCCTCGATCATCGAGAACGGCGTCGGCGCGGCCACGGCACCACCGGAGGCGGCCTCGTAGTAGTAGGTGCGCCCCGGTTCGAGGCCGGTCAGCTCCACCCGGTGGTACGGCGTGTCGGTCCGCCCGGAGGTGGCCCGCTGGTCGAGGCGCGACGGATCGGTCCCCCACCGGACCTCGGCCTCGGCCGGCACCGGCTCGAGCCGGCCAAGCTCGTCCTTCGAACCGGTGGCGCCGGTGATCCACGTGAGGATCGCCGAGTCCTCGGTGAGCGTCACCAGCTCCAACCCCGTCGCGGTGACACCGGCGGCCGACTGGGCACCGGCCCGCCGGGCATCGAACAGCAGCCCCGCGGGAGCGGCCGCCGCCGCAACAGCGGTCCACCGCAGCACGTCTCGCCTCGTCACGTAGCAGCCCGGCACGGCGGCCGAACCTACCGGCGGCCGGCGAACGGGAGGTGGCGGTCGAGCGACCGGCGGGTGTCGCCCGCCCGACGGTCAGGCGTAGGCCGAGATCGCGTCGGCGGCAGCCGACCGGTAGCTGCCGCCGAACTTGATGGCGTGCACGACGAGGGGCGCGACCTGGTGGAGGGCGATCCGGTCCCGCCAACCCTCCGCCAGCGGCCACACCTCGTGGTACGCGGCGAAGCAGCCGGCACCGAACCCGCCGAAGAGCCGCATCATGGCCAGGTCGAACTCGCGGTGCCCGCCATGGGCGGCCGGGTCGATCAGCCAGCTCTCCCCCGCCCGGTCGACCAGGCGGTTGCCGGCCCACAGGTCGCCGTGGAGGCGGGCCGGCGGCTCGAGCGGGCCGCCCACGGCGACGAGCCGATCCGCATCGAGCCGCTCCAGCGCATCCACCACCGCCGGGGCGAGGGCCTGCTCGTCACGGGCGATCCGGGCCAGGGGCGCCAGCCGCTGGGTGGCGTAGAACTCGGCCCACGTCGGGCACGGCTCGTTCGGCAGGCCCCGGCTGCCCGTGGTGCGCCGGTCGGCCCGCCCGAACCCGTCGGGCTCGGCCGCGTGCAGCTGCGCCAGCGACCGGCCGAACGCCTCCTCGGTCCCGGCGACGGCCCGCCCCTCGTCGACCCACGAGAGGACGAGGTGCGGCGGCTCCCCGTCGCCGCCGTCGGACGCGGCCAGCACCTCGGGCACCGACACGACCCCCGGCCCTGCGAGCCACGCCAGGTCCGCCGCCTCCCGGGTGAAGAACCCGGGAGGCGGCGAGGCGTGCGTCTTGGCGAACACCCGCCGTCCCGAAGCCAGCTCGATGCGGAACGCCGATGCGGTGTCGCCGCCCGACAGCCGCACCGACCGCTCGACCGGCTCGCCCAGCGCGGCCGCCACGGCCTCATCGAGCGAGCGCGTCCGCACGGGTCAGGCGACCTCGGCGGCCGCGCCGGCGAACTGGGCGTTGTAGAGCGCGTGGTACGCCCCGCCAGCGGCGAGGAGCTCCTCGTGGTTGCCCTGCTCGACGATCCGACCGGCGTCCATCACCAAGATGGTGTCGGCATCGCGGATCGTCGACAACCGGTGGGCGATCACGAAGCTGGTGCGGTTCGACCGCAGCGCCGCCATCGCCTGCTGGATCAGCACCTCGGTGCGGGTGTCCACCGAGCTGGTGGCCTCATCGAGGATCAGGATCGTCGGGTCGGCCAGGAACGCCCGGGCGATGGTGAGCAGCTGCTTCTCGCCGGCGCTCACGCTCCCGCCCTCGTCGTCGACGACGGTGTCGTACCCGTCGGGCAGCGAGTGCACGAAGCGGTCGACGTAGGTCGCCTTCGCCGCCTCGAGGATCTGCTCCTCGGTGGCGTCCAGGTTGCCGTAGGCGATGTTGTCGCGGATGGTCCCGCCGAACATCCACGTGTCCTGGAGCACCATGCCGATGTTGGAGCGCAGCTCGTGGCGGCGCATGTGCGAGATGTCGAGCCCGTCGAGGCGGATGGCCCCCTCGTCGAGCTCGTAGAACCGCATGATCAGGTTCACCAGCGTGGTCTTGCCGGCGCCGGTCGGACCGACGATGGCGACGGTCTCGCCCGGCTCGGCGACGAGCGACAGGTCCTTGATGAGCTCGGTGTCGGGCAGGTAGCTGAACGACACGTGGTCGAACTCGACCCGGCCCTGGGGCCGCTCGTCGACCAGCGGGTGCTCGTCGTCGGCCTTCTGGTCCGGGCCGTCGAGGAACTCGAACACCCGCTCCGCCGAGGCGATGCCCGACTGGAACACGTTGGCCATCGAGGCCAGCTGCGTGAGCGGCTGGGTGAACTGGCGGGAGTACTGGATGAAGGCCTGCATGTCGCCGATGGTCAGCTGCCCCGACGAGATCTTGAGGCCGCCCACCACCGCGATGGCGACGTAGTTCAGGTTGCCGAGGAACATCATCGCCGGCTGGATGACGCCCGAGATGAACTGGGCGCCGAAGCTGGCCTCGTAGAGCTCCTCGTTCTTGGCGTTGAAGCGGGCCTCCACCTCGGCCGACCGGCCGTACACCTTCACGAGCGAGTGGCCGGTGAACGCCTCCTCCACCTGCGCGTTCAGTGCACCCGTGTGGGCCCACTGGGCGATGAACCGCTTCTTCGACCGGCTGGCGATCGTCTTCAGCGTGAACAGCGACGCCGGGATGGTGAGCACCGCGATCGACGCCAGCAGCGGCGAGATCGTGAACATCATGACGACGACGCCGATGATCGTGAGCACCGACGTGAGCATCTGGCTCATCGTCTGCTGGAGGCTCTGCGCCAGGTTGTCGATGTCGTTGGTGACCCGGCTCAGCAGGTCGCCTCGGGGCTGGCGGTCGACGTGGCCGAGGGGCAGCTCGTGGAGCTTGTCCTCGACGTCGGACCGCAGCGTGAACATCGTCTTCTGGACGACGCCCGCCAGCAGCCACGCCTGGCAGTAGGCCGCCGTGGCGGAGACCACGTAGAGGGCCAGGACCCCCAGCAGGGTCCGGTGGAGCTTGCCGAAGTCGATCCCCTGCCCGCCGACGACCCCGTCGACGATGATGTTCGTGGCGTTGCCGAGCAGGCGCGGCCCGAGCACCGACAGCGTCACGCTGAAGATGGCGAGGAACAGCACGGCGAGGAGCCCGCTGCGCTGGGGCTGGAGCCGGGCGAGCAGGCGCCCGGTGGACCCCCGGAAGTCCTTCGACTTCTCCGCCGGCATGCCGGCGGCGGCACCGAAGCGCGGACCGGCCTGCCGGGCCTCGCCCGACGGCGGGCGGAACGGCTCCGGCGAGGTGTCCGCCGCGGCCGCCTCCTCCTCGAGGGCCATGGCCTGGCGCTGGAGGGCCTTGCCGCCCGCCTCGGCCTCGCCATCGGGACCCGGGCCGTAGCCGTACGACAGGCCGCTGCCGCTGCCGTTGCCGTTGCCGTTCTGGTTGCCGTCCACGTCGCTTCCGTTCACGTTCGGTTCGTTCGAGTCGGTGGGCTCGCTCACGCCGCCTCCTCCTCGGTGCGCTGGGACGCCACGATCTCCTGGTAGGTCGGACAGGACCCGAGGAGCTCCTGGTGGGTGCCGATGCCGACCATCTCGCCGTCCTCGAGGACGATGATCTGGTCGGCCCGCTCGATGGTGGACACCCGCTGGGCGACGACGATCATCACCGAGCTGCGGGTGACCGGCCCGAGCGCGGCACGGAGCCGGGCGTCGGTGGCCAGGTCGAGCGCCGAGAACGAGTCGTCGAACAGGAAGATCCCCGGCTTGCGGACGAGGGCCCGGGTGATGGCCAGGCGCTGGCGCTGGCCGCCCGACACGTTGGTCCCGCCCTGGGCGATGGTCGAGCTCAGGCCGTCGGGCATGTCCCGGACGAACGAGGCCGCCTGGGCGATCTCGAGCGCCGCCCACATCTCGTCCTCGGTGGCCCCCGGATCGGCGTAGCGGAGGTTGCTCGCCACCGTCCCGGAGAACAGGTAGGGCTTCTGCGGCACCAGGCCGGTCTGGGCCCAGAGCACCTCGGGCTCGATGTCGCGCACGTCGACGCCGTTCACGAGCACCTGGCCCGAGGTGGCGTCGAACAGGCGGGGCACCAGGTTGAGCAGCGTGGTCTTGCCCGAACCGGTGCTGCCGATGATGGCCGTGGTGGTGCCCGCCGGAGCCGTGAACGAGATGTCGCACAGCACCGGGCTCTCGGCACCGGGGTAGGCGAAGGTGACGTTGCGGAGCTCGAGGCTGACCGCAGCCGGCAGCTCGGTGACCGGTGCGTCGGCCCGCTCGATGCTGAACGGCGTGGCGAGCACCTCGTCGATGCGCTCGGCGCACACCGCAGCACGGGGCGCCATGACCGCCACGAACGTCGCCATCATCACCGACATCAGGATCTGCACGAGGTAGGTGAGGAAGGCGATCAGCGCGCCGATCTTCATGCTCCCCGACTCGATGCGGTCGGCGCCGAACCAGATGGCCGCCACGCTCGACGCGTTCAGGATGAACATCACCGTCGGGAACATGAAGGCCATGAGGCGGCCGGCTCGGAGCGACGTCTCGGTGAGGTCGTCGTTGGCCGCGCCGAACCGGGCCTTCTCGTGCGGCTCCCGCACGAACGCCCGCACGACGCGCATGCCGGTGATCTGCTCGCGCAGCACCTGGTTGACCCGGTCGATGCGGACCTGCATCACGCCGAAGGTCGGGACCAGCCGCCAGATCACCGAGCCGACGCTGATGATCAGCGCCGGCACGCTCACGAGCAGCAGCAGCGAGAGCGGCCCGTCCTCGCGGACGGCCATGATCACGCCGCCCACGATGGTGATCGGCGCCGTCACGAGCAGCGTGCACGACATCAGCACGAGCATCTGCACCTGGGTCACGTCGTTGGTGATCCGGGTGATGAGCGACGGGGCGCCGAGGGCGGCCACCTCCTGCGTCGAGAACCCGGTGACCTTGTGGAACAGGTCGCCGCGCACGTCGCGGCCGAAGCCCATGGCCGCCTTCGACCCGTAGAACACGGCACCGATGTTGAACACGACCTGGACGAGCGTGACCAGGAGCATCAGCCCGCCGATCTTCCAGATGTAGTCGGTGTCGCCCTCGAGCACGCCCTTGTCGATGATGTCGGCGTTGAGCGTCGGCAGGGTCAGCGCGGCCGCGGTGGCGACGACCTGGAGGCCGACGACGGCCCACAGGATCTTGCGGTAGCGCTCGAGGTACGAGAGGAGGAGGCGGATCAGCAACATGGGCGTTCCCGGTGGTCCGTTTCGGTCGGGGTGGGGGGGTGGGTGGTGGCAGGGCCGCGGTCAGGCGGCAGGATCGTCGGGTCGGGCGCGGATGCCGTCGAGGACGAGCGAGACGATCTCCTCGGACGACAGCGGCTCGTCGAGCATGAGCAGCGGGTGGGTGCCGGCGAGCGTGAGGCCCCGCAGCACCTGGGCGCACTGCTCGGGCCCACGGCGCAGGCGGTCGAGGTCGGGCTCGAAGAGGGCGGCGAGGACGGGGAGGTCGGGCCCACGGGGCTTGGCGATGCGGGAGGCGCCGGCCGGGCCGATCGCCGCCATGATCTGGAACACCTGCGTGGTCCGGCGGCGCAGGATCTCCACGGCCTCGACCAGTCGGGCTTCGAGCGGCAGGGACCGGTCGACGCCACGCAGCGCGGCCTCGGTGGGCGCGGGATCGACCGCCGCCTCCACGACCGCGTCGATGAGCGCGCCCTTGTCCTCGAAGACCCGGAAGATCGTGCCCTCGGCGATGCCGGCCGCCTCGGCGATCTGGCGGGTGGTCACCGCGGTGCCGTGCTCGCGCACCAGGGGCAGGGTGGCCGCGATGATCTCGGCGCGCCGCTCCGACGGGGGCAGCGCCGCCGCCCTCGCCCGCTTCGGCTCCACGCCCGTCGCCACATCGCCGCTGGTCACGGACGGCACCCTAACTGAGTGCGTACTCACTCACTTCATGCGACCGACGTGACATCGGCCACCCCGAGTACGGGGTGGCGCGGGCGGGGCGCCGGCCGGTCGAGGTGGGTCAGCCGGGTGGGAGGCGGTCGACGATGAAGCGGCCGACCTGGCTGAAGACGCGGCGGCTGGCGTCGGCCCAGGGCATGAGGAACGGGTAGACGTGGAACATGCCCGGCTCCTCGATCACGGTGGTGTCGATGCCGGCGTCGTCGAGCCGGGCGGTGAAGTGGCGGATGGGGTCGCGGAACATCTCGTCGTCGCCGAACGCCACGAACGTCGGCGGGTAGTCCGACACGTCGTCGTAGAGCGCGTCGACCCGGGGATCGAGCGGGTCGACGCCGTGGAGGTACGGGGCCACCGGGATGTTCCACGGGAGGATGTCCTTGCCGGCGTTCTCGGTGACCGAGCCGTCGGCGAAGCTCAGCTCCACCTCGGGCGAGAACAGGACGAGCCCGGCCGGGTCGGGCAGGTGCGCGGTGCGCACGTCGTTGAGCAGCGAGCAGGCCAGGCCGCCCCCGCCCGAGTCGCCGGCGAGGACGAACCGCTCGGGGTCGAGGCCGTCGTCGAACAGCTGCTCGAGCACGGCGGCGACGTCGACGAGCCCCGCCGGGAACGGGAACTCGGGCGCCAGCCGGTAGTCCGGGGTGAACACCGAGCAGCCCGACGACCGGGCGATGTAGGCGTTGAACGCGGCGTACATCGTCGGACAGGTCCCGACGTAGCCGCCGCCGTGGAGGTAGAGGACCGTGCCCTTCGGCGACGGCTCGGTCCCCCGGTCCGGGTGGTACCAGAGGCCCGGGACGCCGGCGACCTCGGTGCGCTCCATCGTCACGTCGAGCGAGCGCGCCACCGGCGGCATCACGACCCGGCACAGGTCGTCGATCAGCTTCTCGATCGAGCGGAACTCCTCGGTCGGGATCGAGGTGGAGTACCCCATGAAGCTGCGCATCACCTGGCGGGTCACGCTCGACCCGATGTTGTCGCCGATGCCGTGCGAGCCCTGCCACGGCGAGCGGAACGGCACGCTCAGCACCGCGAGCGACAGCTGCTCCAGCAGGCCCGCCACCGCGAAGGCGGCGACCGGCCCGCTCGCGGTCTCCACGTCCGCCCGTCTCCCCATGACCATGGGCCGAGAGGGTACGCGCTAGGTGTGCAGGTGCTGGCGCTGGCCGTGCGGCCCGAACAGGGCGAGCAGCTCGACCGGCCCCTCGACGGTGCCGAACCAGTGGGGGGTCAGGGTCGAGAACTCGACCGCCTCGCCGGGCTCGATCACGAGGTCGTCCTCGCCCAGGCACAGCCGCATGTGCCCGTGCATCACGTACATCCAGTCGTAGCCGTCGTGCGTCGGCAGCGGGTCGGGCGGCGTGTCGCGCCGCGGGTCGATCAGCACCTTGAACGCGTGCTGGCCGCCGTGCGAGGCGCGGTTGGTGAGCGGCCACATCGTGAGGCCGTCCTGCGTGCGCGGCTCGCTGTGGACGCGCGGGTCGAAGGGCGGGCGGTCGCTGATCAGCTCGTCGGCTGTGACGCCGAGGGCGGCGGCGAGCCCGGGCAGGTGGTCGAGCGCGAGCCGGCGCTTCCCCGCTTCGAGCCGGCTCAGGGTCGACACGTCGAGGTGGGCGCGCTCGGCGACCTGCTGGAGGGTGAGACCCTGCTCGGACCGGAGCTCCCGGAGGCGGCGCCGCACCCGGGCGTCGACCGGCTCCTCGTCACGGTTTGCCTGCATGGCAAACAAGGTTGCCACCTTTGCCGCTGCGGTGCACCCTCGTCTCCATGGACGAGAACTGGGATTGCATCGTGGTCGGAGGAGGCGCCGCCGGACTCAGCGCCGCGCTGGTGCTGGGGCGGGCGCGCCGCCGCACGCTCGTGATCGACGCCGGGCGGCAGAGCAACGCCGTCGCCCACGGCATCGGCGGGCTGCTCGGCCACGACGGGCGGCCGCCGGCCGAGCTGTACGAACTGGGGCGCGGCGAGCTGGCGGCGTACCCGACGGTCGAGGTGCGCGACGGCGAGGTCGTGGCCGGCGAGGCCGATGACGGCCGCTTCACCCTCCAGCTGGCCGACGGGCGCACCGAGACGGCGAAGCGGGTGCTGCTCGCGGGCGGCATGGACTACCGCCGCCCCGACGTCGCCGGCGCCGAGGAGCGGTGGGGCCGGTCGGTCTTCCACTGCCCCTTCTGCCACGGCTGGGAGGTG
>DATMGQ010000236.1:0-2816 GCA_035555395.1 Acidimicrobiales bacterium | reverse complement strand
CAAGTGCGGGGTTTCGCGCGAGAACCGGACCATGGAGATAGGTGCCGATGATCGTCGGGGTGATGGCGCCTTCGGTTGGCCGTCCTTGTGTCCGTGGCCATGAAAAAGTCCCCGCTGGTGGCCAGGTGCAGGTCCTCGCGGGTGGCCGTGTGAGGTCCCCGCTGGTGGCCAGTTAGAAGTCCCCGGTCCCTCGTCGTGTCGTACCGGGCGGTGAGGCCCTGGGCGGTGACGGTGGCGGTTGTCGAAGCCAGCCACCGCACCGCCCAGGGGTCTCCCATTGAAGTCTGCGAGGGAACGGATGGACATCATTTCGGCCTATCGGGAGGTGGGCAGTTATCGCGGCGCGGCCGCGATCTGCGCCACGACCCCGAAGACGGTGCGCCGGGTCATCGAACGCCATGAGGGAGGAGGTGTTGCGCCGCAACGCAAGCCACGGCCCCGGAACTACGAGTCGGTCGCCGAGCTGGTCGCGGCCCGGGTCGGGAAGACCCAGGGCAGGATCTCGGCGAAGCGGCTGCTGCCCGAAGCCCGCGCGGCCGGCTACGAGGGCTCGGCACGCAACTTCCGCCGCCTGGTCGCGACGGTAAAGGCCGACTGGCGCCGCGATCATCACCGCGGCCGCCGTCCGGCGGTGTGGTCCCCGGGCGAGCACCTGGTCATCGACTGGGGCGTGCTCGCCGGGCTACACGTGTTCTGCGCGGTGCTGGCCTGGTCGCGGGTGCGGTTCGTCCGCTTCGCCACCGACGAACGCGCCGAGACGACCCTGACCATGCTCGCCGAGTGCTTCGAGACCCTCGGCGGGGTCCCCAAGGTCGTGCTCGCCGACCGGATGGGCTGCCTGAAAGCCGCCGTGGTCGCCGACCATGTCGTTCCGACGCCGGACTACGTGCGCTTCGCCAGCCACTACCGGTTCCGCCCAGACTTCTGCCATGGAGCCGATCCGGAGTCCAAGGGCATCGTGGAGAACCTCGTCGGCTACGCCAAGTCCGACCTGATCATCGGCTGTGGTCTCGTCGCCGACCTCGACTCCAGCACAGGTCAGCGGCCGGTGGACCTTGCCGCGGCCAACGAGGCCGCCCGGCAGTGGTGCGTCGAGGTGAACGCGGCGACGCACTCGGAGATCGCCGCCGTTCCGGCCCGGCGCCTGGCCGAGCACGAGCTCGCCGTGTTGGGCGGATTGCCGTCGCTGCGGCCGCGGGTCACCGGCCCGGCCGTGCTGCGCAAGGTCGACCGGCTCTCCTGTGTCCGGTTCGGCTCGGCTCGCTACTCGGTACCCACCACCGCGATCGGCACCCGGGTCGAGGTCCGCACCCACGCCGACCGGCTCACCATCCTCACCACCGCCACGCCCGGCAGCATGACCGGTGGGGTGGTGTTGGCCGAGCACCGCCTGGTCGGGCCGGGTGAGGCGTCGGTGATCGACGCGCATTACGGCGGTCCCCGCCCTGCCACTCCGGTTCGGGCCGTCCGCCCCAAGACCGCGCAGGAGAAGGCGTTCTGCGCGCTCGGCCCGATCGCGGCGGCGTTCCTGACCGGCGCCGCCGCGGCCGGATCGGCCCGTCTCGGGACTGAGTTGGGTGAGCTGCTGGGCCTCGGGCAGGCCCACGGCGAACAGGCGCTGCTCGACGCGCTGGCCCGGGCGACGGCGTTCCGGCGGTGGCGAGCCGAGGACGTCCGCTCGATCCTCGCCGCCGGCGCGGCCGCACCCAGGCCCCGCCCGGCCGGAGAAGCCCTGGTCGTCGAGCTGCCCGCGGTCCCGACCCGCTCCCTGGCCGACTACGCCATCACCACCACTACCGAGCCGGACACCGCGGTGGTCGATGGGGATGCGTCATGACCGCGAGCAAGCCCCCGGCGCTCGATGCTGACCTCGAGGCCGGGCTCAAGCGGCTCAAGCTCGCTGCGATGCGCCGCCTGGCTCCGGAGCTGTTGCTCACCGCCCGGACCCAGCGCTGGCGCCCCGAAGAGCTGCTACGCACCCTGGTCGAGGCCGAGGTCGCCGCCCGGGACGCCTCCAACATCGCGAACCGGCGCAAGGCCGCCGGGTTCCCGGTCGCCAAGACCCTCGACGAGTTCGACCTGTCCGCCTCCTCGATCCCGAAGGCCACGTTCGACTACCTCGCCTCACTCGAGTGGATCCGCGCTCCGGAGAACCTCGCCCTGGTCGGGCCGGCAGGGACCGGAAAGTCCCACCTGCTCGTCGCCCTCGGCACCGCGGCGGTCGAGGCCGGGCACCGGGTCCGCTACTTCACCGCGGCCGAGCTGGTCGAAGCGCTCTACCGCGGCCTGGCCGACAACTCCGTCGGCCGGCTGATCGGCCAGACCCTGCGCCACGACCTGATCATCATCGACGAGATCGGGTTCGCCCCGCTCGACGACACCGCCGCCCAGCTGCTGTTCCGGCTCGTCGCCGCCGCCTATGAACGCCGCAGCCTCGCCATCAGCTCGCACTGGCCCTTCGATCAATGGGGACGGTTCATGCCCGAACACACCACCGCGGTCAGCCTGCTCGACCGGCTCCTGCACCACGCCCACGTCGTCGTCACCAGCGGCGACTCCTACCGCATGCGCGAGGCCAGGACCGCGAAGGGAGCCCCCATCAACACCAGCTGAACGACCCCGGACCGGGGACTTTCACCTGGCCACCAGCGGGGACCACGAACTGGCCGTTGACACCGGGTTCGACGAAGCGGGCGAGGTAGCTCGCGTACAGGTCGTCGGTGCCGTAGTAGACGAACGAGTCGATGCTGACGATCGCGTCGAAGAATCCTGCGGCGAACGGTAGCGCCCGGGCGTCGGCGTGGATCGGGAACACG
>DATMGQ010000235.1:0-15167 GCA_035555395.1 Acidimicrobiales bacterium | reverse complement strand
GATCCCGGCAGCAGCGCCCTCCTCCTCGCTGGGCGAGCCTCCCAGCCCGATCGTGAGCCGGCCCCGGCTCAGCTGGTCCACGGTGGCCAGCGACCGGGCGAGCAGCGCCGGCGGGTACCACGCACCGGACAGCACGTTGGTCCCGAGCCGGACCCGCTCGGTGGAGGCGGCCACGTAGGCCAGGGTCGCCAGCGCGTCGAGCGACCGCCCCTCGGCGCGGTGGCCGGCCTCGCCCTCGATCAGGCGGTCACCGACCCAGAGCGAGCGGTAGCCGAGCGCCTCGGCGGCACGGGCCGAGGCCTGGAGGACCGCCGGGGCGCTGGTGGACGGGGGTCGGACGACGTGGATGCCGAGGTGCACGGCAGGAGCTCCTTCGCAGTGGGGGGATGCTCCTGTTCTCCCACGCGCCCCTGGAAGGCCGCTTGACGCTCGCTTGCACCGCTGGGAGCGCCTCCGACGGTGCCACCGCCGGAGGCGGCAGCAGCTCAGGCCCCGGCGGGCGCCTCGGCCTCGCTGGTGCCCTCGGGCTCGTTCGACGCCTCGCCGTGGCCGTGCTTGCGGCTCTTGTAGAACTCGATGAACACCGGCAGCAGCGACAGCAGCACGATCACGATGACCGCGTACTCGATCTTGTTGCGGACGAACTCGATGTTGCCGAGGAAGTGGCCGAGCGAGGTGATGCCCACCGCCCACACGAAGCCGCCGAACAGGTTCCACTTGAGGAACGTCCGGTACCGCATGGCACCGACGCCGGCCACGATGGGGGCGAAGGTGCGCACGATCGGCACGAAGCGGGCCAGGAAGATCGTCTTCGGGCCGTGGCGCTCGAGGAACAGGTGCGCCTTGGTGACGTGGCTCTGCTTGAACAGCCGCGAGTCCTCGCGGGTGAACAGCGCGGGACCGACCTTCTTGCCGAACCAGTAGCCGACCTGGTCGCCCAGCACGGCCGCCGCGAACAGGACCGGCAGCAGCAGGAGGATGTGCGGCATCCCGTCGACCACGGGGGCGAGCGCCTCGCCCGTGGACGTCTGGACGAAGTCGTGGGCACCGGCCGAGGTGAGGAAGCCGGCCATGAAGAGCAGCGAGTCACCGGGCAGGAAGAAGCCGAAGAACAGGCCGGACTCGGCGAAGATGATGGCCGCGATCACCCACGCTGCACTGCTGCCCGCCTTCTCGAGCCAGAACTCCGGCTTCCAGGGACCGGTGGCCAAGATGCGTGCGAAGAGCATGGCTGCACCCTAGTGGCCGCCCTCCCCCAGCCCGAAGGTCGCCCAGGGACGCGAAACGGCCCCGCCCGAAGGCGGGGCCGTTCTCAAAGGGTGGAGGTCACCGGCTCAGGAGCCGGTACAGGGCCTCAGGCCTGACGGGGCCGACGGGCGCCGTAGAGGAAGGCGCCACCGAGCACCACCGCAGCGGCACCGATGCCGATCAGCGGGCCGGTGTTCGAGCTACCGGTGCGGGCCAGGGTGCCATCGTCGACGTTGTCGACCGTCTCGGCCAGGACGTTGACGTTGAGGAACTGCTCGACGTCGCCGCAGGTCGCGGTGACGAGGTGCACGCCGAGGGTGGCGTTGGACGGGATCGTGATGGTGGTGACGAAGTCGCCGTTCTCGTCGGCCGTGAAGGTGCCGAGGACGGTGCCGTCATCCCAGGTCACGACGACCTCGGCGCCGGGCGCACAGCCCTCGCCGTTGACGTCGATGGTCTCGCCGCGGACCACGGTGACCGTGGGGATCTCCGGCGTGGTGGTGGAGGACGAAGCGGTGGTGGTCGTCGGGCAACCGCCGTAGCCGCAGTCCTGCGCACTGGCAGGGCTCGCACCGATGAACGTCAGGCCGAGTGCCACGAACGCACTCGCAAGCACTGCCGCCTTCACCTTGGATCGAATCATGAGTTGTACCTTCCACCCTTCACACGCAGGGGTTTCCCGCAACGGTGACCACGAAGCTACCCGCGCGGTCGATGTGGAGCAAGTATTCGGCAAAATCGTCCAGGACGTGAGGCGAGGCAACAGATCCCCAGGCCAGCGAGGGCGAGGTCGGTGGCCAGGATCACGATCGCGGGCCAGAACCACACCACCCCGCCGCTGCCCTCCAGCCGCAGTCGGCCGTCGCTCGTGACGGCCACCGGATGACCCCATCCCTGCACCCAGCCCGGGGCCCCGGCGACGTCGAGGACCGAGCCCTCCGGCGCGTCCGTGCGCAGGATCGGCGGGATCGGCCGCTCGAGGTCGTGCGGGGTGCCGTCGGGCGCGGTGGCCGGGCCGCTCCACGCCCGGACCTCGTACAGGTCGGCCTCGGGGCCGGTCAGGACCGGCTCGAGCCCCGGATCCCGCTCCAGGCCGGCGAACGCCTCCGCCCCGCGCTCGTGGGCCAGCACGACCCAGCGGACGCCCAGGTCGGCGAGCTCGGCGGCGACCGGCTCGCCCGCCTTCGCCCGTACGACGAGCGCGTCGACCGCCTCGGCCCGCCGGTCGACCTGCTCCTGGTGGACCTCGCCGCCGTCCTGGAGGAGCGGGTCGAAGCTGCTGATGACGTCACCGCCCAGGTAGTCGGGCATCGGGTTGAACGCCTGGCGCCCGTCGGCGAACGAGAGCTGCGGGTACTCCAGCCACGGGAGGGCCACGACGGTGCCCGGCCGTCCGCCGATGGCCTCGCGGACGGCGGCCCACCCGGCCGGGTACTCCACCGGGTCCAGCCGGCCGTCGATCCCCCACCAGCCGGGCACCGACAAGGCGAGCGCGACCACCAGCGGCACCGCGGCGGCCACGGCGGTGGCGGCCCGGCGGGCACCGGGGGCCCGGGCGGCGGCCGCCTGGGCCAGCGCCACCGCGCCGACGACCACGGCCGGCCCCGCCCACACGAGCCACAGCGCGGCGAACCGCTGGCTCTCGCGCAGCGGGGCACCGAACGGCAGCTCCGAGAGCGCCTCGTAGCCCGAGCGGACGCCGGGCACGGCGCTGGCGAAGGCGAGGACCAGGCCGGTGACGGCGACGACGGTGGCCGCACCCGGCCACGAGCCCCAGCCCCAGCTGCGCACGATGCGGACGCAGCCCGCGACGGCCAGCACGCCGATGGCGATCCCAGCCAGGGCCCCGACGGCACCCGTGGCGCCGACCTGGTAGTCCGCGCGCCAGAAGCCGTCGCCGGCCACGACGGCGGGCCAGCCGGCGATCCCGTCGACCCGGGTGGTGAAGCCGTTGGCGCCGGTGACGCCGGCGCCCGCCCAGAGCAGGAAGGCGGTGGGCAGGACCCAGACCAGCTGGGGCAGCGCCACCGCGGCGATCGGGCGGACGAAGCGGCGCGGGCGGGGCTGGACCACGAGGGCGACGAGCGCCGCAGCCACGCCGAGCGTGCCCCCGCCCGGGCCGCCGATGGCCAGGGCGAGGGCGGCCAGGTAGGTCGAGGGGATGTGGTCCGCGGGCCGGCACAGCCGCGGGAGCACCCAGGGGAGGATCGCCACGACCCACACGAGGTTGATGTGGCCCACTCCGACCCGGGTCAGGGCGTAGGGGCCGCCGGCCCACAGCAGGCCGGCCGCGAGCTGGCCGGCCACGCCGACCGGGATGCCGGCCGGGGCCACCACCCGGACGAGTCGGGCGGCGCCGGCGAAGCCCGTGGCGATGAACGCGACGATCAGCACCTTGGTGGTGACCGGCCCGCCGACCACGGCGGAGCTCAGACCGAGGACGGCGAACAGCGGGACCCGCTGGGACAGGGCGGGGCCGAGGCCGTACATGCCGTTCGGCACGGGGATGTCCGGCGTGACCAGGAGGTCGAGGCTGAGCATCGAGCCACCGGCCAGCCCGGGACCGAGCACGACCAGCCCGAGGAGCAGGCCGACGCCCCACGGCCACCACGCCGGCAGGCGCGGGGCGGCGCCGCCGCCGGCAGCGCCGTCGGCCGTGTCGTCGTCGGGAGCCGGGATCGGTGGGTTGGAGGTGGGCAGCACGGGCATCCTCGGCGCGATCCGTCCGGGGCCGCGAGCCACCGGTCACGCTACTGTTGTTCGCTCTGCCCGCCGGGCGGAGCCACGGCGCCACCAGGGGTCGTGACCGCTGGACCCAGCCCACCGCGAGGACCACCATGACGCGAGCGCCGGTCGAGGGACCCGTCGCCACGGCACCCACCGGGGTCGGCGCCTGATGCGCATCCTCATCGCGGCCTGGCGCGACCTCGCGAACGACCTCGCCGGCGGGTCCGAGGTCCTGATCGACCACCTGTGCGCGGGCATGACCGAGCGGGGCCACGACGTCACGCTGCTCTGCGCCAACCCGGTCGGCGAGGGGCACACCTACCGGGTGCACCCGAACGGCGGCACGGTCGACCAGTACCTCCGGGCGCCGTTCGCCTACCTGCGCAACTACCGCCACGTGGACCTGGTGGTCGACGTGGCCAACGGCGTGTCCTTCTACACGCCGTTCTGGCGGCGGGGCGCCTCGATCTGCCTGGTGAACCACATCCACACCGAGCAGTGGGACCAGTGGTTCTCGTGGCCCGTCGCGCCGCTCGGCCGCACGGCCGAGCTCAAGGCGATGCCGGCCGTGTACCGCAACCGGCTCTTCGTGGCGGTGTCGCCGTCCACGGCCGACCTGCTCGAGTCGATGGGCGTCGACCGGGACCGCATCCGCATCATCATCAACGGCACCGAGCTCCCCGAGACCGTCGGGGCGGAGGCGCCCGAGCCGCTGTTCGTGGGGCTCGGGCGGCTCGTCCCCCACAAGCGCTTCGAGCTCGCCGTCGAGGCGTTCAACCAGATCCAGCCCATCATCGGCGGCCGCCTCGTCATCGCCGGAGACGGCCCCGAGCGCGACCGGCTCCGCGAGATGGCGGGCCCGGGCGTCGAGATCCCCGGCCGCATCAGCGAGGCCGACAAGGAGGACCTGCTCCGCAACGCGTGGCTGATGGTCCACCCGGCGAGCCACGAGGGCTGGGGCCTGGTCATCACCGAGGCGGCGGCCTACGGCACCCCGTCGCTCGCCTTCCGGGTGCCGGGCCTCCAGGATTCGATCGTCGACGGGATGAGCGGCGTCCTCGTCGACCGGCCCGAGGAGCTGGCCGAGCGCTGGCTCGAGCTCGCCCAGGACAAGCCGCTGCGCGACCGCCTCCGGGCCGGCGCCCTCCGTCGGGCCGCGGCGTGCAGCTGGGACGCCACGGTCGACCGGTTCGAGGAGATCTGCGACGAGGCCGTGCAGTCGCACAAGCGGTCCCTGCAGCTGCCCCCGGGCTCGTGGACCGGCCCCGACGACCGCGTCACGGTCGACGAGTACCTGGCCGACGGCGAGGGCGTCGCGTCGTCGCCGGAGCTGGCCGGGATCCCGCTCGGGACCGGGCGCCCGTCGCTCCAGGTGATGCGCTCCCGGCCCGACCTCAGCATCGTGCTGCCCGCCTACAACGAGGCCGCTCGCCTGCCCATGTCGATCCCGGTGCTGGCCGAGCACCTGGCCCAGCGCTCCGGCGCCACCGAGGTGATCATCGTCGACGACGGCAGCACCGACGAGACGGTGCGCATCGGCTCCGAGCTCCTGCGAGGCCTGCCGATGGCCGGCGTGTACAAGCTCGGCGGCCACGCCGGGAAGGGCGCAGCGGTCCGGGCCGGCGTCGCCCGCGCCACCGGCCACAACATCGTCTTCATGGACGCCGACCTGGCCACCGACCTGGTGTTCCTCGATCCGCTCCTGGCCTCGCTCGACGAGGTCGACGTCGCCATCGGCTCCCGCAGCGCGCCGGGCGCGATCACCAGCGGCGTCACGCCGTCCAGCGATGCGGCCCACCGGCTGTTCAACACGCTCTCGCGGTCGCTCACCGGCCTGCCCATCACCGACTTCCAGTGCGGGTTCAAGGGGTTCCGGGCCGCCACCGGCCGCCTCCTCTTCCACCTGATCCGTGAGCGGGGCTACGCCTTCGACGTCGAGCTCCTCGCCCTCGCCGACCGCCTCGGCCTCGGCATCCGCGAGGTCCCGATCCACTGGCGGGCCGTGCGGGGCAGCCACGTCCGCATCGTGGTCGACTCCGCCCACATGAGCTACCAGGTGGCCCGCATCGCCCAGCGCAGCCGCTACAACCAGACGCTCTCGGCCATCGAGGCCTACGGCCAGTCCGCCGACCTGCCCATCGAGGACCTCGTGGCCTCGGTCCGGTCCCAGCTGCCGGTGGCGGCGCCCATCATCCCGTGGGCCAAGGGCGCGCTGGTGCTGCTGCCGTTCGTCGAGCCGGTCGACGCCACCGAGCTGGCCACCGCCATCGAGCGCAGCCTCGACGGCGTCCTGGTCCGCCCGACCAGCGTCTCGGCATCGCACATCCTCGACGCAGCGGACCGCGGGATCCTCCAGCTGTTCGCCCCGAGCTGACCACCCGTGGACGACGCCGCCCTCCCTGCCCCGGCCTCCCGCCACGCCCTTGCGCTGCTGCGGTTCCCCGACCCGCGCACCGACTGGTTGGTGGTGACGGTCGCGACGCTCACCGCCCCCATCGCCGACCTCGACGCCCGCCTCGCGGCGCTCCACGAGGCCGTCCCCGTCGTGGGCGCCCGCCTCCGTGACGAGACCTGGCACCCGGGTGACCTTCCGCCCGTGATCGAGCTCGCCGGCGACCCGCTCCGGGCTGCCGAGCTCGACCGGCCGTTCGACCTGGCCACCGAGGCACCGCTGCGGCTGCTGCGCTCGCCGGACGGCCTCCGGCTGGGCGTCGTGGGCCACCACGCTGCGTTCGACGGGCTCGCCCTCGTGGCCGTGCTCCGGGCCCTCACCGCGGGCGACCGGCCGCAACCGGTCACGTCGCCGCCACCGGGCGAGCCCGGCTCGAAGCTGCCGCTGCTCCAGCGCCTGGCGCGTCCCGCCGATCCGGTCGCCCCCACGCCCGGCGTGTGGCCGGGTGACGCCTACGCCACCACCGTCGTCGACGTGGCGGGCAAGGGCATCACGGGCCGCATCGCCGAGGCCTGCGTCGGTGCCGTCGCCGCCCACAACGAGCGCCACCAGCGGCGCCTCCGCAAGGTGGGGCTGACCATCGCGGTGGGCGGGCCCGCCGGCGTCGGGAACGTGGCGTCGTACCGCCGCATCGACGTGGCGCCCGATGGTCCGGTCGGCCGGCTCGTGCAGGAGGCGCTCGCGTCGCCCGACGAGCCCGGCGAGCAAGTGAGCGCACCGAAGCTGGTGATGCAGCTGCTCGAGCCGGTGGTCGAGCGGTTCTCCGACACGATCCTGATCTCGAACCTGGGCCGCCACCGCGTTCCCGGCGTCGAGCGCCTGGACTTCTTCCCGGTGGCCCGGGGCCGGTCGGCCGTGTGCTTCGCCTCCGCCGCCATCGAGGACGGCGCCACCACCCTCACGCTGCGGGCCCGGGACCTCTCCCCCGGCGACGCCCGCCGGCTCCTCGCCGACGCCGCCGACCGCCTGGCAGGGCAGCCCGGGTGACCACGGCACCGGCCGTCGCGCCCGCCGAGGCCGAGCCGCCCGGCGACGGCGAGGCGGACCCGGTCACCCGACGGCTCGGGACCCAGCTCCCCCACGTCGAGGCGCTCGACGGCCTGCGCGGCGCCGCCGTCGCCGCCGTGCTGTTCCACCACGCCGGGCACCTCACCGGCGGCTGGCTCGGCGTCGACCTGTTCTTCGTCCTCTCCGGCTACCTGATCACCGCCCTGCTCATCCAGGGGTGGAAGGACCGGGGCTCGGTCGCCCTCGGCAACTTCTGGGCCCGGCGCGTCCGCCGCCTCGGGCCCGCGCTCATCCTCCTGCTGCTCGGCGTCAGCGCCTACGCGGTGTTCGTGGCGACGCCCACCGAGCTGCAGTCGATCCGCAACGACGGCCTGGCCACCTTGTTCGAGGTGGCCAACATCCGCACGATCGCCGCCGGCGGCGACTACTGGGCGACGCTGCTGCGGCCGTCGCCGCTGCGCCACACGTGGAGCCTCGCCATCGAGGAGCAGCTGTACCTGATCTGGCCGCTCGTCGTGGCCGGTGTGCTGCGCTGGCGGCGCAACCCCCGGGCCGTCCTGGTGGTGTCGGTCATCGGCGCCCTCGCGTCCGCCGCCCTCATGGAGTCGCTGTTCGCCGCCGGCATCAGCCGCAGCCGGCTGTACTACGGCACCGACACCCGGGCCGCGGCCGTCTTCCTCGGCGCCACGCTCGCGTCGGCCCGGGTCGTGCTCGGGCCCCGCCGCTGGGCCGCCACCCGGCCGGCGCGCCACGCTGCCGGCGTCGTGGCCGCCCTGGCCCTGGCCGTGGCCTGGTGGCGCCTCGACGGGAGCAGCGGGCTCGCCTACCAGCTCCTGCCGCTGATCGGTGTGGCCGGTGCCCTGGTGGTCGCCTCCGTCGCCGACCGCCGCCACCCCGGTCCGGTGGGCCGGATCCTGAACGTGCCGGGGCTGCCGGCGCTCGGCCGCATCAGCTACGGCGTGTACCTGTACCACTGGCCGATCTTCCTGGTGCTGGACCACGAGCGCACCGGGCTCGACGGCTGGGTGCTCACCGCCGTGCGCATCGCGGCCACCGTGGCGGTGGCCGCGGCCAGCTACCACTACGTCGAGGAGCCCATCCGCACCCGCCGCTGGTTCGCCGGGCGCACGGGCCGCGCCGCGGTCGTCGCCGGTGCCGCCATCGCGGTGATCGCGCTGTTCGCGTCGACCCTCGGCGCGTCGAGCACCGGGGACCTGGGCGGCCCGCCCGGGTTCATGGACCAGTCGTCGGTGCCCGGCGCGCCGGTCGTGGTCCTCGCCGGCGACAGCGTCCCGCTGCTGCTCGGCGCCGAGCTGGCAAAGCAGAAGGACGACCTGGGCGTGTCGGTGGTGAACCGCTCGGCGCCGGGCTGCCACCTGCTCGCCGGCCTCGGCCCCATCCGCGGCACCGAGGGCGACGTCCGCGACGACGTGAGCGACTGCGCGGACGGCGACTTCTACCGGAAGGTCGTGAACGACTTCCACCCCGACGCGTCGGTGGTGCTCTTCGGCGAGTTCCCGAACCAGGCGGTCGAGATCAACGGCGACTGGACCATGCCGTGCGACGAGGCGTACCTGAGCGCCCTGCGCCTCGAGCTCGACGACCTGGTGGGCGACCTGCGCTCCGACGGGGCGCCGGTCATCTTGCTCACCGCCCCCGGCACGTCGCTCAGCTGGGTCCTCGACAGCGTCGAGCCGGGGATGCCCGAGCGGGTGGCGTGCACCAACCAGGTCCTCTACGACCTGGCCGACGCCACGCCGGGGGTCAGCGTCATCGACCTGGCGTCGTACATCTGCCCGCCCGGTGAGGCGTGCAAGACCGAGATCGACGGCGTCGACCTCCGCGAGGACGGCCTCCACTTCAAGGGGCCCGGTGCCCGGGCCGTCAACAACTGGCTGATCCCCCAGGTCACCGCCATCGCCCAGACCGCCCGCTCGCAGCGCCAGCAGACCAGCACCACCGGTGGCGGCTAGCTAGGGCGCCTGGTCGAACGCGGCGCGCAGGGCGGCGAGCTGCTGGGTCCGCTCGAAGCGCTCGACGACCACGTCGCGCAGCTCGCCGAAGATCGAGCGGCGCAGGGCGGGGTCGCCCAGGAAGTGGACGATCCCCTCGGCGAGGGCGAAGACGTCGTCGGGGACCCGGATGCTGGGGGCCAGGACGGCCTCGTGGTTGGTGCCGCACTCGGTGGTCACGACCGGCACGCCGCTGGCCATGGCCTCGACGTACGCCAGCCCGAACTGCTCGTTCCAGACCCGGGTGGGCCGGGGTGCGGTGACGAAGACCGCCACCTCGCGCAGCAGCTCGGCCACGCCGTCGCCCGGCAGCGAGCCGAGGAACTCGATCGACGGGTCGTCGGCGGCGCGCTCGCGCACCAGGCCCTCGAGCGGGCCGCGGCCCGCCACCACCAGCCGGGCCTCGGGCACCTGCGAGGTCACGAGCGGCCAGGCGTCGAGGACGCGGTCGATGCCCTTGTTCGTGGCGAGGGGCGAGATGAACGCGGCGACGGGCTCCTCGACCGGCTGGGCCGGCGGGTGGAAGCGCTCGGTGTCGAGCGGCGGGAGCACCACGGCGAGCTGCTCCTCGTCGAAGCCCAGCTCCAGGCAGTGGTCCCGGGCGGCCTCGATGAGGCACACCACCAGGTCGGCGCCCTCCGAGCGCTTGAGCGCCTGGTGGTACGGCGGGATCCGGTAGAGCGGGTTCCGGGCGTCGTTGCCCCACGTGAGGATCGCCTGGCGGGCGCCCAGCCGCTTGGCGAGCGGGCGGGCCTGGCCGGTGACGAGGGCGCAGAGCTCGAGCGACGCCACCCACTCGACCGGGCGCTCGGGCTCGATGGTGTCGAGGTCCTCGAACCAGGCCAGCGCGCCCGCCTCCACGAACCGGCGCGTCAGCCGCCGGTAGGGGCGCTCGATGAACGGGACCGGGTCGCCGGTGCCGGTCTCGCCGACGGCGGCCACCGAGGCCCCGGGCATGGCCGCCAGCCACGCCAGCTCCCGCCCCGGACGCGACTCGGGCAGGGTGAGCCAGAGCAGCTCCAGGCTCGCTCGCTCGGTCGCATCCATCCCTGGTCCCTTTCGATCCCATCACCCGCCCACCACCTCGGGTGGCTGGCGGGCACGCGTTCGTAGCACGCTTCAGGCGCCGGGACCCACTGCGGCGTCTCCGCCCCCTGACCCATGACGACCTTCTCGCTGACCTCCTTCAACGCCCGGTGGGGGCTGACCGTCGACGACGAGCCGTTCGACCTCGTGGAGGTGGTGACCGGCTTCGACACCGACCTGGTCTCGCTCCAGGAGGTGTGGGAGCCCACCGAGGGCGGCAGCGGGCTCGACGCCGCAGCCGCGGCGCTCGGCTACCACCTCGTGCACGTGCCGCTGTCGCCGTCGCGGGTGGTCCCCCGGCCCGAGATCACCGCCGATCCGGCCGCGGCCGCCGGCACCTGGGGTGTCGCCCTGCTCAGCCGGCTCCCGGTCCGCGGCGTGCGGATCGTCGACCTCGGGCGGATCGTCGAGCGCTGGGACGTCGCCGACCGCTACGCGATCCTCGCCGAGGTCGCGATCGGGGCCGACACGGCCACCATCACGGCCCTGCACCTGTCGTTCACCCTCCCCAACGCGCTGGCCCAGCTGCGCCGCCTCGACGGCTACCTCCCCACCCACCGGGCGTCGGTCGTCGCCGGCGACTGCAACCTGTGGGGGCCGCTCGCCGTCGGCGCCCTCGGCGACCACCGCCGCGCCGTGCGGGGCCGGACGTGGCCGGCGGCGCGCCCGCACTCGCAGCTCGACCACATCCTCGTGTCGCCCGCCGTGGAGGTCGTCAGCTCGGCCGTCCTGCCGCCGGCCGGCTCGGACCACCGGCCCGTCCAGGCCCGCCTGCGCCTCAGGTGACGAGGGCCGGGGTGCGTGCGGAGCGCTTCCAGCGCTCGTGCATGACGATGGCCACCGCCGCACCGGCGAAGTTGCCGACGACGAACGCCGTGGTGGCCGCGGTGGTGCCGCCCGAGGGCACGAGGAGGAGCGTCGGCACGAGGATCGTGATCCCGAGCGTGACGGTGATGGCCACCGTGGCGACCTGGTCCTTGCGGATGCGGGCCTCGGAGAGCCGGATCGAGGTGATCGCCCACGGGATGCCGGCGAACATGAGGCTGGGCAGCAGCCGGGCGAGGCGGTCGTAGTCGGAGCCGAAGACCGCGGCGATGGCCGGACCGGCGACCAGGGACCCGAGCCAGGCGGCGACCGCCAGGCCCACCGAGAAGATCAGCGCCTCCCGCTCGCGCTCGGAGCCGGGCACGCCCGAGGCCTCGGTGACCTGGGCGTCCTTGCCGCCCTCGACGAGCAGGACCTGGGCGATCGCCGCGGGCACCAGGAACACCAGCGACGTGACCGTCCACGCCAGGAAGAAGCTGGCGTTGATCGACGGGCGGACGCTCTGGGCGACGACCAGCGGGAGGATGAACTGCGGCGCCTGGCTGGCCAGCGTGGCGACCCAGTTGACCCCCGAGTACCGGGCGAACGGCCGGAGGGTCTGGGGCCGGTGGAAGTTGATCCCGCCGCCGCCCATCCGGCGCAGGAACACGATCGAGCCGATGCCGACCACGGCCGGCGGGGTCAGCATCAAGATGTAGAGCCACAGGGCCGGGTCCATGCCGACGTCGAGCTCGACGAACGGCAGGCGCAGCAGCGAGGCGACGAGGACGCGGCCCACGAGCCAGCCCCAGCGCCGGGCCGCCATGAGCCGCACGTCGGCGAGCAGGAGGATCGAGGTGGCTGCGGTGAAGGCGCAGAACAGCGCCCACCCGCCGAACGACCCCTTGACCAGTCGGGTGGCGCTCGTGTCGGCGACGGCGAGGTAGCCGGCGCCGCAGATCACCGAGGCGATGATCGTGGCGACCACCGACCACCCGAACAGCGCGTCGGACTCGCGGGTCTGGAGGGTGGCGTGGCGGGCCAGGGCGATGGTGAGCCCGAGGCCCGACGCGTAGTTGACGAACTGGATGGCGGTGAACAGGGCCGACGCCTGGCCCAGCTCGGTGCTGGTGGCCACCCGGGCACCAAGCAGCCAGAACGCGAAGCCGAGGATGGCCTGGGCGCCGAGCCCGACCAGGATCCACGCCGATCCCTGGATCAGGCCCGAGGACTTCGACCGGGCGAGCAGACCGCGGATCACGCGCCGAGGACCGCCCGGCACGCGAGCAGCGCACCCACGGCCACCACGGCCACGACCGCCACGCCGGCGATGGTGCCGAGCGGTGGCCCGTCGTCCTGGGCGCGCCGCTCCGCGGTGGCCCACGCGTGCAGGTGCGGGGCCAGGTCGAGGAGCGCGAAGGCGCTGACGAGGACCAGCCCGGAGAACGTGAGGTGGTGCGGCAGCAGCGAGCGGGTGACGATCGTCGGCGAGATGCCGCTGGACGTGGGCACGCCCTCGATCAGGAACGCGATGGGCGACAGGGCCAGCAGGGCCACGCCGACGCCGCCGATCACCCGGATCGACACGCCGGCGAGCAGCACGGCGGCCACGAACACCAGGGAGAGGCCGCCGACCAGCCCGTCGAGGGCGACGGCAGCCCCGACGAGCAGCAGCCACGCCCCGACCGTGCGGAACGAGGGCCGGGCGGGCGCGGTCGGGACGGCCGGTTCGGTCACGGCCTCGTGCGTGGCGTCGGCCGCGACGTCGACGGGTTCGGGCCCGACGGGATCGACGCGTGCGGAGGCGGGGTCGGCGGTGTGCTCGGGTCCGGTGCCGTGGGCGGTCACGCCGGTCCTCCTGCCGGGGTCGTCGCCGCCGCGTCCCGGCGGCGACGGCGCCGCACGAGGAACGGCGGCGCGGGAAGCAGGGCCACGGCGGTGACCCCGACCACGGCGGCGGCCGACGCCACGAACGTGACCTCGACGGCCCGCTGCGGCCCGAACGTGGCGACCAGGCGGTGGGCCTTGCCGTCGATGAGCCAGCCGGTCGAGTAGCCGTCGACGAGGATCGGCGGGCCGGCGTCGACGCCGTCGACGGCCAGCGACCAGCGCTCGTCGAACGCCTCGCCCAGGCGCAGGTAGCGGGCACCCGACGTCGAGGCCGCCACCTCCATGTCGACCTCGGTGGCGGACCGGTCGGTGACCTCGACCTCCCGGTCGCCGGGGTCGACGGCCACCGGCTCGACGGTCCCCTCCGACGCGAACCGCGCCGTGTTGAGGCGCCAGCCGTAGATCGAGCGGAACTGGTGGGCGCCGGCGGCGAGCTCGAGCGGCTCGCAGCCCTCGATGCGCATCTCGCCCGTGGCGAGCTCGGCGCGGCTCGACACCACCCGGCCCTCGATCCACTCGCCGTCGATGATGGCGACCCGCACGCACGGGCGGTCGTCGTTGCGGGCGGCGGCCACCACCAGCTCGTCGGCCTCGGCCACGCCCAAGGAGGCGGCGAACGTGTAGGTGCGGGCATCGGGCAGGTCGAAGTCGCGGTCCAACTGCGACTCCTCGTCGTCGTTGACGTCGATCAGCGAGCCCTGGGCCCGCGTGAACACGACGTCGAGGGGCAGCTCGGCGAGCCGCTCCTGGGTCGCCGCGTCCGCGTCGTCCGCGAGGCGGCTCAGCGTCTCGGGCGCCCGGGTGACGTTCTGGATCGTGGTGTCGTCGATGGAGATCTCGCTGATGCCCACCGGGTTCTCGCCGGGGGTCTGCTGGAGGATCGTGACCTCGACGCGGTCGGCGACGCTGGGCTCGATGTTCACCTTGAGGTCCTGGCCGGGCACCAGCGCCTCGGTGACCTGCTTGTCGCCGACCTCGACCCGCACCGCGGAGACGGTCGACGGCGACGCGCCGGCCCACGGTGTGATGGTGATCTCGTCGACCAGCCGCTCCTCGGGGAAGTCGATCCAGACGCTCTTGCCGCGGGCCGTGCCGAACCCGCCCGTGATCCAGGCGGTGGTCGGGTCGCCGTCGAAGGCGTTGGTGGCCCGGCCGTAGGGGTGCACGCCGAACCCGTCGCGGCTCGCGCCGACCTCGTAGCCCTCGTTGAGCAGGGACACGGTCTGGTCCCGGGAGCGGTCGGGCCAGAGGGTCAGGGTGGAGCCGTTGCCGCCGTCGATGTCGGCGTCGGCCGTGAGCGTGGGCGACGTGGCGTTCGCGGTGCGGTTGACGTCCCAGGCCCGGCGCCGGTTGGTGTCGGTGATGGCGACCCGGCCGCCGTCGACCACCGCCGCGGCGAACTCGTCCTGGTCCAGGTCGGCGAGGTACCGGACCGCCTGCGAGCCGTCGACCACCCCGGCCTGGATCAGCGCGGGCACCGCCTCGCCGTCGCCCACGGTGAGCACCTGGGCCGCCGCGGGGGCGGCGGTGATGGGCGGGACCGGGTCGAGGACCCGGTAGGTCATCACCGGCCGCAGCGCGGCGTTGGTGGGGTCGTCCTTGCGGATGGAGCGGGTGGCCCGGCCGCTGTGGTCGGGCACGGTGTCGGACCCCCGGCGGCCGAAGGAGCCGGTGAGCTCGAGGCCCGGATCACGCCGGGCCTGGTCGACGACGACCCACGGCGGCGGCCCGCCGATCTCCTCGGTGAGCACGTCGTTGCGCACGACCACGTCGCCGGCGCCGAGGTACCGGGCCGTGGTGGAGATGCCGGTGTCGCTGAGTGCGCCCTGGGCCAGCGTGGTGTCGAACCCCGCGAGGAAGTTGGCGGTGGGATCACCGCGGCCGACGACGGTGTTGCGGACGGCGACCGGCCGGTCGAGCAGCGACGGGAACAGGTCGTC
>DATMGQ010000234.1:0-5216 GCA_035555395.1 Acidimicrobiales bacterium | reverse complement strand
GGCGCCTGGGACAACGCCAAGAAGTTCATCGAGGACGGCGCCGAGGGCGGCAAGGGCTCCGAGGGCCACAAGGCCGCCGTCATCGGCGACACCGTCGGCGATCCGTTCAAGGACACCGCCGGCCCGGCGCTCAACCCGCTGATCAAGGTCATGAACCTGGTCTCGCTGCTCATCCTCCCCGCCATCATCAAGATGTACAGCGAGCCCAAGCTCTCGGTCCTCGAGCAGTCGCCCAAGGCCGGCGCCATCGCCATCGCCGTGGTCGCCGCCATCGTGGTCATCGCCGCCATCGCCTACTCCAAGAAGGCGGGCGACAACGCCGCCGCTGCGGCCGAGGCCGAGGTGGTCGCCGCCGCCGGCTGATCCCGACGGCACGGGGCCGACGGCCCCGCTTCGCACGACCCACCGGCGTGCGCCCATCCCCACGGGGGACCCGGGCGCACGCCGGTGGCGCGTCCGGCCCGACTCTGCAGCCGAGCAAGGACCGGTGGCGGATGTGGCCGACCCGACCTGCTCCCGTTCCCTTGCGCGTCGAATCGACGTCGATTCGACGAACCCGCTCCTCATGGGGAGCGGCGGACGATCGACGGTTCGCTGGGCCGCCGACCAGGCGCGCCGTCGTGCGCCTGGTCGCCGATTCGACCGATTCGACCGATTCGACCGATTCGACCGAGAGCGTCGCGCGACCGCTCCGGTCCACGTCAACCGCGGCCCCGCCAGCGTGTCCCCCCCCCGCTCGTCGACGATGCGTACGCGTCGAATCGACGTCGATTCGACGCGTACGGGGTCGGAGGGGGCGACGGGGTGCACGTCATCGAGCGGGCAGCGGGGCGCGGCCGAGGCGCATCCCAGCCGTCGCACCGGGCCGCACCTGGGTGAGGTCGGCGCCAAGGCCGGATCCGTCGAATCCGCCACACCCGTTCGCACCCGGGCGTGGTCGGCCCCGACACCGCATCCGTCGTTCGTCGAATTCGACGTCGATCGAGTTCGTCGTTGATCGAATTCGTCGTCGATCGAGTTCGACGAGCTCGTCGAACCAGGTCCAGGTCCAGGACGAGTTGGGTCAGGTCCAGGACGAGTCGGTCAGGTCCACGGACCGACGCCGCCCACCCGGCTCGGGGTGATGCGGACGACGTTGCCGGGTGGCGGGTCGTCCATCGGCGGGAAGCGGACATCCGGGCCGAGGTACACGTGGGCGAGCCGCTGGAGGAGCTCGGGGGCGCCACCGGGCTCGATGGCCGCGGTGCCGCGGACGGTGAGGTACTCGTCGAGCCCCATGTCGTTGCGGACGCCGGTCTCGAGCGAGAGCGCGACCCGAGGGTCCCGGGCCAGGTTGGCCAGCTTGCGACCCTGGCCGAGGTGGCCCAGCACGATGTCGTCGCCGTCGAGACCGACCCAGACGATGCTCAGCTGCGGGCTGCCGTCGGGGTCGAGGGTCACCAGGTGGGCGAGGTGGCCGCCGGTGATGGCCGCACGAGCGGCGTCGTTCAACACGGACATGGCGGGCTCCTGATCCGGTGGCGCAGCCCGAACGCTACCGGCGCCGGGGCCGCTCAGCCCGGGGCGGGGAGGCCCAGCTCGTCGGCGACCTGCTCGATCCGAGGGAGCATGGCGAACGCCTCCTGGCGCAGCGCCACGTCACGGGACTCGACCAGCTTCGCCGTCGCCGCCGGGTCATCGCCCTCGCCGACGAGCACCGCCGCCTCGGACAGGCACACGAGCGGCTCGGCCCAGCGCTCGTTGCGCGAGTCGAGGAACCCTCGGGCGGCATCCGCGGCCACGCGGGCATCGGCGACCCGCCCCTGCTGGGCCATCAGCAGCGCCATGCAGGCTTCGAACGAGTGCATCCCCGAGCACCCGCCGATGCCCAGGTAGCGGTCCCGGCCGTCAGCGAACAGCTCGAGGCCGTCGTCGACCCGGCCCTTCCACACCGCCAGGATCCCCCGGTGCATCTTCAGCTGCCCACCCCAGAAGCCGTACTGCGAGCGGGGGTCGGCCTCGAGGGCCAGCCGCTCGAAGTGCTCGACGACCTCCCACGCCAGCAGCGGCGCGAACGTCGTCATGGCGAACCCGCACACCGATGCCCGGCCCACCGGATCGGGGACCTGGTCGTGGAGCTGCTGGAAGAGCGCCTTGGCATCGTCGACCGAGATCGACCCGTGCAGGGCGTGGTTGTAGAGCCAGAACGTGAAGCTCACGACGAACTGCTCGGCACTGAACGTGTCCTCGGGCGGGGGCACGCCGTCGAGGAGCTCGAACGCCGTGTCGAGCGACCGGACGGCGTCGCCGATGCGGCCAGCGCCCCACATGCCCACGGCGTACACCTCGTGGGCGGACGACTGCACGAACGGCCGGGGATCATCCCGGAACCGCTCCCGGTAGGCCTCGGCGAGCGGCAGCCCCTCGTCGACGCGCGCCGCCGTCGCCCCGGCCGCCCACTGGTACCAGGCCAGGCGGCGGTGGGTCTCGGTCTCCCCGAGCTCGATCGCCAGGTCGATCGCCCGCTGGACGAGGTTGTGGTCCGCTCCCTGGAAGTACCGGGTGATCTGGGTGATCTCGAGCAGCCGGACGAGCGCACCCAGCTCGGCCCGCTGGTCGCCCTCGACGGACCCGTGGGCCTGGCGCAGCCGCACCGCCCGGGTCAGCAGGTCCTCGGCCGCGACGTACGACACGCGGCTGACCGCCACCTCCGCGGCCCGTTCCAGCGCATCGGCGGCCCGCTCCCCCACGCCGACCGGCGCGGCCTGCCACAGGTGCTCGGCGAGGATCTCGGCGACGTCGTTGCCCGCGCCCCGGGCCACGAGGGCATCGGCCACGGCGAGGTGCAGCTTCGCCCGCCGCAGCGAGGTGAGCCCGTCGAGCAGCACGTCGCGCACGAGCGCATGGCTGAAGCGGAGCCGGCCGAGCTGGTCGGCATCGTCCTCGAGCAGGCGCTGGACGACCGCCGGCTCGATGGTGTCGAGGCACGACGCCAGATCGATTCCGATGCTCGCCGCGAGGAGTCCGAGGTCGATCTCCCGGCCCTGGACCGCGGCCACGCCCAGCGCCTCGGCCGTCGCCGCCGGGAGGGCGGCGAGGCGCCGGCGCACGACGTCGCCCACCGAGCCCGGCACGTCATCGGGCAGGAGCCCGTCGTCGGAGATCAGCCGGGCCAGCTCGATCGCGAAGAACGGATTGCCCTCAGCCCGGCGGTGGATCGCCCCCGACACCTCGGGGTCGAGGTCGCCGAGCAACGCCGTCGTGTCATCGGGGCGCAGACCGCGGACCAGGAGCCGCCGGCTCCCCCGACGGCGAGCCAGCGCGGCCAGCGCGTCGGTGACGGCACCGTGCTGGCCCACCTCGAGCCGCCGCATGGTGGCGACGACGAGCACGCCCGCCCGCAACCGGCCGGCGAGGAACTCCAGCAGCTCGAGCGAGGCGGTGTCCGCCCACTGGAGGTCGTCGAGCAGCACGACCACGGGCTGGTCGGCACCGGCCTGCTCGATGCGATCCGCGATCGCGTCGAACAGCTCGTAGCGCACGACCGGGCCCTGACCGGGCAGCACCTCGAGGTCGCCCGTCAGCAGCGCGTCGATCGACGCGGGCACCGGGTCGGGACCGGCCGCCAGCGACCGCAGGGGCCCGAGCCACGGCCACAACGCCGGCGCGGCACCGCCCTCGTCGCTCCGGCCCCACAGGGCAGTGGAGCCCTGGGCCTCGGCAACGGTCCGGAGCTCGTCGGCCAGGCGGGTCTTCCCGATCCCCGGCTCGCCCTCGAGCACGACGAACCGGGCGTCGGTGCGGGCCTCGTCGAGCGCCGCCCGCAGCTGTCGCAGCTCGGCGTCACGGCCCGCCAGGCGGGGCCCGGGCGCCGGGGCCGGACCCCCGCCATCGTCGGTGCCACCACCGACCGCTGCGGCAGGGGAGGTCCCGGCCACCGGGACCGGAGGCGCATCGAGCTCCGGGTCGTGGTCGAGGATGGCCGTCTCCAGGTCCCGGAGGGCCCGGCTCGGCTCGATGCCCAGCTCCTCGCGAAGGTGCCGGCCGGCCTCCGCGATCGCGCGCAGTGCATCGGCCTGGCGACCCGAGCGGTAGAGGGCGAGCGCCAGCTGCACCTGGAGCGCCTCGCGGAGCGGATGGGCCGCCACCAGCTGGGTGAGCTCGCCCACCGCGGTGGCGTGGCGCCCGAGCGCCAGCTCCGCACCCAGCCGCAGCTCGATGGCCTCGACGCGCCGCTCGTCGAGCCGCACCGCCAGGTTCCGGGCCACCTCGTGATCGGCGAACTCGGCCAGCGCCGGACCCCGCCACAGGGCCTCCGCCTCCACGAACGACGCCCGCGCCTCCTCGATCGAGCCGGTGCCGAGCTGGGCCCGACCGGCATCGGCCAGCGCCTCGAAGCGCCAGGCGTCGACCTGCGACGCGTCGACGACGAGGCGGTAGCTGCCATCGGCGTGGACGACGGCCACGTCGTCGGCGCCGTCGAACGCCCGGCGCAACCGCGACACGTAGCTCTGGAGGGTCCCGCTGGCCGACGCCGGCGGCGACTCGCCCCACAGGGCGTCGATCAGGGCGTCGGTGCGGACCGCCCGCCCCGACGCGGCGAGCAGGAGCGCGAGCAGCAGGCGGGGCTGTGGTCCCCCCACCTCCACCCGATCTCCCGCACCATCCCGGATCTCCAGCGGTCCGAGCACTCCGAACTGCATGGCGCCCGACACTACGGCACCCTCGTGCGTCCCTGACGCCTCCCGCTCGACGTCCACGACGGTCACGCGATCGCCTGCAGCTCGACCGCTTCGGCGACCTCGGCGTAGCGACCCAGGGCGGCATCGAGGCCCAGGTCGGCCGCCGCCTCCAGGATGACCTCGGTGGCGCCCAGCCGGGCGAGGTCGGCCACCTGACGGGCGACCTCACCCGCATCGGCAGCGCCGCCCACGCCCACCCGCACCACGAGCGCCAGCGCCTCCGGGTCCCGGCCTGCCCCGGCGGCCGCCGCCTGGACCCGGCGCCACCCCGCCGCCAGGTCATCGGGGTCCGTCGGCGCCGCATGCCACCCGTCGCCCGAGCGCCCCACCCGCTCGAGGGCCGCCGGCGACGACCCGGTCAGCAGGATCGGCGGACGGGGCTGCTGCACCGGCAGCGGCCCCGGGCCGCGGCCGTCGAGCCGGGTGCGCGCCCCCTCGTGGCGGACCGGCTCGGGCCCCCAGGCGGCGTCGAGCGCCGCCAGGAGCTCGTCCAGC
>DATMGQ010000233.1:0-2367 GCA_035555395.1 Acidimicrobiales bacterium | reverse complement strand
AGGTCTTGAAGAACGTGCGGTACAGCCGCCAGCCGAACCGGGCGACGAGCCAGCCCTCGTAGTTCGTCTGGTCCTTCGGCGGACGGATCCGCGCCGAGGCGTAGGAGAGCACGCAGAGGACGGCTTCGACGATGCCGAGGTTCTTGAGGGCGTTCGACGCCTTCAGCGGGTAGTCGAAGTACTTGCCGTTGTAGAAGATGCGGCTCTTGCGGGGCCGCATGAGGAAGTCCTCGTCGGGGAGGATCTCGTGCCAGAGGTCCTCGACCGGCTGGACCTTCGTGAAGAACCGGTGGCCGCCGATGTCGAAGCGCCAGCCGTCGCGCTGGGCCGTGCGCGAGATGCCGCCGACCCGGTCGTCGGCCTCGATGATCGTGGAGGCGATGCCGTGCTTGTGGAACTGGAAGGCAGCGGTGAGGCCGGCAGGCCCCGCACCGATGACGACGACCTCCTCCTCCGAGGCAGGGGTGGTGGGCGTGTCGGCAGCAGCGTCGGACATGGAGGAGGAACCGTCCTGAGGGGTGGGCGTGGAAGAATCGGGGCGTGACGTCTGCGACCCCGGGCACCGGAACGCCCCCTGCCGTTGCCCGGGCGGGAGCTCGATGACCACGGCCGTCTTGGCACGCGATGGCTCCGAAACTACTCGTCAGGCTGCGCCACGGGTGCATTTCGGCGGGTTCGAGATCCTGCGGGCGATCGCCGCCCTCATGGTGGTCGTCCACCACGCCGGTTCCTACGCGGGACCGGCGCGCACCGGGCGGCTCTACGACCTGACCGCGGTCATGGACAGCGGCGTCGCCGTGTTCTTCGTGCTGTCCGGGTTCTTGATCTACCGGCCGTTCGTCTCGGCCCAGGTCGAGGGCCGCCCGACGCAGCGGGCGACGCAGTTCTGGTGGCGGCGCGTCCTGCGCATCATCCCGGCCTACTGGATCGCGCTCACCTTCTTCTGGGCCCTCGGTGCCTACGACCTCGGCCAGGACTGGTGGAAGTACTACCTGTTCCTGCAGATCTACTCGCCGACCACCGTCTTCGGCGGCATCGTCCAGGCGTGGAGCCTGGCCACCGAGATGAGCTTCTACCTGCTCATCCCGTTCTGGGCGATGGTGCTGGCGGCCCTCACGCGGCGGGGTCGGACCCCGGGCCGCACGGCCGCCATCCACCTCGCCGGCTGCATCCTGCTGATCGCCGGCGGGACGGTCTCGCGCATCGCCATCGAGGCGTGGGCCCCGTCGAAGCGGGGGATCGCGTTCGACTGGCTGCCCACCAACCTCGACCTCTTCGGCACGGGCATGGCCCTCGCCGTGGTCTCGGTCTGGTCGCTCCACGACGACCGCCTCCGGACCCGGCTCGACCGCCTCGCCGGTCGGGTCGAGGTGTGGTGGCTCGCGGCCGCGGCGATCTTCCTCTGGTACGCCTACGTCATCGGCGCCCGCACCTTCGAGGAGGGGTACTCCGGCTGGTTCTGGCACCGGCGGCAGCTCTCGCTGGCCCTGTTCACCCTGCTGCTCATGTTCCCGGCGGTGTTCGGCCCGCAGGACCGCACCTGGGCCCGCCGGGCCTGGTCGTGGAAGCCGTTCGTGTGGCTCGGCACCGTCTCCTACGGGATCTACCTCTGGCACTTCGACTGGATGAAGCGCTCGGTCGCCAGCCTCGGTGCGTTCGGGTCGCCCACGTGGCCAGGCTGGGTGCACACCGTGCCGGGCGACAGCAGCTTCCCGTACCTGCTCGCCGTGGGGGTCATCGGCGGCTGCGTGTTCGCCGCCGTGAGCTGGTACCTGCTCGAGCTCCCGCTCCAGCGGTTCAAGGGCGGTCTGCGGCGCTCCTCACGGCCGGGTGCCTTGGGTGCCGCCGAGGCACAGCGGTAGCGTCGCCCGCCGTGTCCAACGCTCCTTCCCCCGACCCGGCTGCGGCGGCCGTCGACCCCGACGAGTCCGATCCGCTGGCCTGGGGGTCGTGGGCCCGCCTGTTCCAGGTGCTCATCGTGGGGGCGCTCGTCGTGGGCATCGTCCTGCGGTTCGTCACCAAGTCGCCGCTCTGGCTCGATGAGTCGCTGAGCGTCAACATCGCCCGGCTGCCCCTCGGCGACATCACCGAGGCGCTCCGCCACGACGGCCACCCGCCGCTCTACTACCTCCTCCTGCACGGGTGGATGGCCGCCTTCGGCGAGGGCGACGTCGCCGTCCGAGCGCTCTCCGGCGTGTTCGCCCTGGCGGCGATCCCGTTCTTCTGGGTGGCGGGCAACCGCCTCGGCGGCCGTCGCGTCGCCTGGCTCGCCCTGGCCGTCGTCGCCGTCTTGCCCTACGCCCTGCGCTACGCCACCGAGACCCGCATGTACTCGTTGGTCATGCTGTTGGCCCTGATCGGCTGGCT
>DATMGQ010000232.1:0-9706 GCA_035555395.1 Acidimicrobiales bacterium | reverse complement strand
GGGGACGAGGACGGACGAGGACGGGAGACGGCAGGGCGGCGGCGCGCACGCAAGGCTTCGGGCGCGCCGCCGCTCCTGCAGAGCCGGACCGACAAGGGAGAGCCGGTCCGACACGACCGCCACCCACAGGCAGGGGATCCGGAGGGCGTGCGGCAGAGGGCTGCGTCAGCTCAGGCGCAACATCGCCCGAGCAGCGGGGCGCTCGGCGAGGGCGTGGGGCGTGACCGCATGCCGGTGACGGTAGCGGCTAATTCCGACCAATGTAATCGGATTTAGATGATTAAGGCGGGATCAGCCCTCGGCCGCCCGACGGTGGACCGACCACGTCCCCCAACCGGCGCGGGAGGCGACGCCGTCCCAGTGCCCCGGGAGGGCCTGATCGACCTCGTCGGCGGTGAGGTGGATCGGGGTCTCGGGGCCTCGGGAGTTGATCCACACGACCACCCCGTCGGGCGTCAGCACCCGGTCGACCTCGGTGGGGAAGAGGAACATGTTGACGAGGACCAGCACGTCGACCGAGCCGCCGGGCAGCGGCAGGTTCGCCCCATCGCCTTGGACGGGCAGGGCCGGACCGTCGGGCACGAGCCGGATCATCTCCCAGGACAGGTCGAGGGTCACCAGCGTGGTGCACCGCTCGGCCACCAGCGCCGAGTAGAGGCCGGTGCCGCCGCCGAGCTCGACTGCGACCGCGGGGTGGGCCGGCGCCAGTGCGGCGACCCCTCGGTCGAAGGCGTCGACGATGGGCAGCTCCCGGCCGGCGACGTCGCGCGAGGACCACTCCGGCGCCAGCCGGTCGAACAGCTCGACGACCTCGGCCTGGCGCTCGGGCGTCCAGCCGTCGGGCTCGAACGCCACCGCCCGCGTGACGGCCCGCATCGGGTGGTCGACGGCCGCCGCTCCCCACGTGGCTTCCCCGTCGGGGGCCTCGATGACGACCGGCAGCTCGGTGATCACGTCAGGCGATGCGGGTCTGGTTGCGGAAGTACGGGAGCAGGACCTCGGGCACGTCGATGCCGCCGTCGGCCCGGTGGTAGGTCTCGACGATGGCGGCCCAGACCCGGGGGACGGCGAGGGCCGAGCCGTTGAGGGTGTGGACCATGGCCGTCCCGCCGCCGCCCGGGCGGTAGCGGATGTTGCCGCGGCGCGCCTGGTAGTCGCTGAACCACGACACCGACGAGACCTCGAGCCACTGGTCGGTGCCGGGGGCGTAGACCTCGATGTCGAACGAGCGGTGGTGGCTCTGGCCCATGTCGCCGGTGCAGATCTCGATGACCCGGTAGGCCAGGCCGAGGTCGCGGATGCCCGCCTCGGCCCGGGAGACCATGGCCTCGAGCTCGTCGGGCGCCTGCTCGGGGGTGGCGTACTGGAAGATCTCGACCTTGTCGAACTCGTGGGTGCGGAGCATGCCGCGGGTGTCCCGGCCGGCCGAGCCGGCCTCGCGCCGGTAGCAGGACGTGGCGGCCATGAACCGCATCGGGAGGTCGGCCGTGTCGAGGATCTCGTCGCGGTGGATCGACGTGAGCGGCACCTCGGCGGTGGGGATGGCCCAGAGGTCGTCGCGCTCGACCCAGTAGGCGTCGTCGGCGAACTTCGGGAGCTGGCCCGTGGCCGTGAGCGTCTCGCTGGTGACGAGGGTGGGCGGCCGGACCTCCTCGAACTCGTCGGCGTTGCGGTCGATGGCGTACTGGAGCAGCGCCCGGGCGAGGGTCGCGCCGCCCTTGCGCTGCATCGTGAACATGGCGCCCGAGATCTTCACGGCCCGCTCGTTGTCGAGGATGCCGTAGCGGGGGCCGAGCTCCCAGTGCGGGATGCGCTGGTGCTCCCCGTAGCCGTCGGGGTCGAAGCCGTGGACGCGCACCACCGGGTTCTCGGCCTCGCCGGCGCCGTCGGGGGCATCGGGGTGCGGCGTGTTGGGGATGCGCAGGAGGAGGTCGCGGACCTCGTCGGCGACGGTGCCCGCCTCGGCTGCGAGGGCCTGCTCCTGTTCGCCCAGCTGGCGGCTCTGGGCCTGGACGGCCCCGGCCTCGTCGGCCTTGCCCTCCTTGTGGAGGAGCCCGACCTGCTTCGACAGGCCCTTGATCTGGGCCCGGAGGTCGTCGCGCTCGGAGGCCAGCCGGCGCTGGCGTCCGTCGAGCTCGGCGACCCGGTCGACGTCGGAGGTGTCGATGCCCCGGCGGGCGAGGGCGGCCTTCACGGCGTCGGGTTCGCTGCGGATGCGGCGGATGTCGAGCATGGGCCACGACGGTACTCGGCGGCCCGGCGGGCGGACTACGGCGTTCCTGCGCCCCGCAACTAGCGTGACCTCAATGCCCGCCCTGGAGGTCGACGATCTCGTCATCGCCTACGGCGACCGGCGCGCCGTCAACGGGCTGACCTTCACGGCGGAGCACGGCGAGGTGCTCGCCGTCCTCGGCCCGAACGGTGCAGGCAAGACCTCCACCATCGAGTGCCTCGAGGGCTACCGCCGCCCCACCGAGGGCTCGGTGCGGGTCCTGGGCCTCGACCCGATCGCCCAACACGACCAGCTCGTGCCTCAGATCGGGGTCATGTTGCAGGCCGGTGGCGTCTACCCGGGCATCCGCCCGATCGAGGCGCTCGAACTGCACGCCGCCTTCTACGCCGACCCCGCCGACCCCGCCGAGCTGCTCGCCCGGGTGGGTCTCAACCACCTGCGGCGCAGCACCTGGCGCCACATGTCGGGCGGCGAGCAGCAGCGCCTGTCGCTCGCCCTGGCCCTGGTGGGCAAGCCGCGGGTGGCGTTCCTCGACGAACCCACCGCCGGCGTCGACGTCCAGGGCCGCCAGCTCATCCGGAGCACGGTCCGGGAACTGGCCCACGACGGCGTCTGCGTCGTGCTCACCACCCACGACCTCGACGAGGCCGAGAAGGTGTCGGACCGGGTCGTCATCATCGACCGTGGGCACCTGATCACCGTCGGCACCCCGGACCAGCTCATGGCGGCCGGCGGGAGCCGGGAGATCCGCTTCGGCGCGCCGCCCGGCATCGACACCGCGGCGCTCGGCAAGGTCATGATCGCGGCGGTCCACGAGACCTCGCCCGGCGAGTACCTCGTCGAGACCGAACCGTCGCCCAGCAACATCTCGACCCTCACCAGCTGGCTGGCCGAGAAGGACCTGCCGCTCGCCGACATCCGGGCCGGCCGCCAGACCCTCGAGGACGTGTTCCTGCGGATGACCGCCATCACGGGCGAGGTGCCCGCGGTGCGCATCGACACCCGGTCGAAGGACTCCGCCAAGGCCCGCACGGAGCGGCTCCGCGGCCGCCGGCGGTCCGCGTGATCGTCCCCACCGCCGCCCCCAGCGCCCAGGCCTGGCGGGCGCAGACCCGCATCGAGCTGCTGCTCACCCTCCGCCGGGGCGAGTCGGTCCTGCTCACGTTCCTGATCCCGGTCGTCCTGCTGGCGTTCTTCGCCAACGTCGACGTGCTGCCCACCGGCGCCGGCGACCCGATCGACTTCCTCCTCCCCGGCGTCCTGGCCCTGGCGATCATGTCGACGGCCCTGGTCTCGGTCGCCATCGCCACCGGCTTCGAGCGCCAGATGGGCGTGCTCAAGCGCCTGGGGGCCACGCCGCTCAGCCGGCGCCAGCTCCTCGCCGCCAAGACCGCCGCCGTGGTCGTCATCGAGGTCCTCCAGATCATCGTGCTGCTCGCCGAGGGCTTACTCCTCGGCTTCCGGTTCTCCGCGCCGTCGCTCGGCATCGCCCTGGTCGCCGCCGTGCTGGCCACCGTCGCGTTCGCCGGGATCGGGCTGTTGATGGCCGGCACGTTGCCCGCCCTCACCACGCTCGCGGCGGCCAACGGCCTCTACCTCCTGCTCCTGCTGGTCAGCGGCATGATCTTCCCCATCGACGAGCTCCCCTCCGGGATGCAGGCGGTCGCGAAGCTGCTGCCGTCGACGGCGCTGGCCCAGGTGTTCCACGGTGCGCTCGGCGCCGGGACCGTCCCCGGCTCCGCCCTGGTCGTCCTGGCGGTCTGGGCCGTGGTGGCACCGCTCGCCGCCGCCCGCTGGTTCCGCTGGGAGTAGCGCCTCGGACGCCCCCTCCGTCCGAGTGACCCCAGGATCCCCCGGTCCGGTGCTCCACGTCAGCGGCGCCCTGCCGATGGGGTTGGGACAGGAGTGAGCATGGATCGGCCCCGAGCACTGAGCAGTCCCCGACGTCGTCGCCTCGCCGCGGCCGTCATCGCCCTGGGCGTGGTGGTCGGCGCGGCCGCCACCCCCTCGAGCGGCAGCGACACCCAGGAGTGGTTCAAGCCCGGGGTCCCCCACTCGTACACGTTCGCCGATCCGACCCTCGCCTCGTTCGGTCCGATGACCTGGGCCTACGCCACGAACACGGGCGGCGCCGACCTCCCGGCGATGTGGTCGGCCGACAACCAGCGGTACACCGCCCGCACCGAGGGCGTCGGCACGGCCGCCTACGTCGACGACGCGTACGGCTACGGCAACGACGCCTTCCCCAACGTGCCGTGGGGCATCGACAACGACAACTGCAACCCCGCCGAGTCCGGCTGCGACCCCAAGGAGATGTGGGCGCCGTCGGTCGGGTTCGTCGGCAGCCACTGGGTGTCGTACCACGCCGTCCGCGTCCAGCGGGTGAGCGGCAGCCTCCCGTTCGGCCGCTTCTGCATCTACGTCGCCACGTCCTCCAGCCCGATGGGTCCGTTCAAGGCGGCGTCGTCGAGCCCGATCGTCTGCCCGTCGGCGGCCACCGATCCCGCCGGTGCCGTCGACCCCGAGGTCTTCGTGGACGAGGAGACCGGTCGGGCGTACCTGATCTGGCAGATCCAGGGCAACGGCAACGGCCGGCTCCAGCGCTTCTACTCCCGCCAGCTGAACTCGGCCGGCACCGGCTTCGCCTCGGGGTCCACCGCCCGCGAGCTGCTCCGGAACAACGCCGGCAGCTGGGAGGCCACCACCATCGAGAACCCGTCGATGACCTACATCAACGGGGCCTACGTCCTCCTCTACTCGGGCAACAACTGGAACAGCCCGAACTACGCCACCGGCTACGCCGTCTGCTCGGGCCCGCTCGGTCCGTGCAAGCGGCCGTCCTCGTCGCCGCTGCTGCGCTCGGTCTCGGGCGCCTGGGGCCCCGGCGGCGCCGATGGCCTGGCCGACCAGCGGGGGCGGTTCATCGCGATGTACCACGCCTGGAACCGGTCCTCGGTGGCCGGGGCCCGGCGGGTCCCGCACACCGTCGAGCTCCGGGTGAGCGGCACGGGCCTGAACGCCCGGGTCGGCGTCATCCGCCGCGACCTCCAGGGCGGTGCCGGCACCGACTACCTCTGGTCCTACCGGGCCGGTCTGGCCAAGACCAGCACCACGAAGTCCGTCGGCGGGACGTACGTGCCGGCGTCGGGCGACTTCAACGGCGACGGGTTCGACGACGTCTACTGGTACGGCACCTGGGACGCCGCCGATGCCCAGTGGAACGGCACGGCCACCACCGGCGCCTTCACGAGCGTGGCGGCGTCGCAGGCCGGCTCGTTCCTCCCGGTGCCCGGCGACTTCAACGGCGACGGCCGCGACGACCTGTTCTGGTACCAGCCCGGCGGTGACCCGAAGGTGGCCGACCGCAGCCAGGTCGGCAACACCAACCACGAGCCGAACGCCCGGCCCGACCAGCTGTGGCTCGCCAAGGCCGGCGGCGGCTTCACCGTGTCGAACCTGTCGGTGAACGCCGCGGCGATCCCGCTGCCCGGCGACTACGACGGCGACGGCGACACCGACATCATCTGGTTCCAGCCCGGCGAGGGCGCCGACAGCCTGTGGCGCTTCACCAACGGCGTGCCGGTGAGCACCCCGCTCACCATCACCGGCAGCTACCGCCCGGTCGTCGGCGACTTCGACGGCAACGGCACCGACGACCTCTTCTGGTACGGACCCGGCGCCAAGGCCGACTACATCTGGTGGTACGGCGCCGGTGCCACATACACCTCGGTCCCCACGCGGGTCACGAAGAAGGACTACCGCCCCTTCGCCGCCGACGTCGACGGCGACGGCGCCGACGAGCTCTTCTGGTACACCCCCGGCAGCGGCCCGGACTACATCTGGACCGCCATCAGCCGCACCGGCACCCCCACGAGCGTGACCACGGCCGTCAACGTCACCGCCACCCCCGTCGTCGGCGACTACGACCACAACGGCTACGACGACATCCTCTGGTACTCCTAGCCCGGTCGCCGCGCCAGGTGCGGCGCAGCCAGGTCTGGTCCGCCCAGGTGGGGCATCATCGCCCCATGGGCATCGAGGTGCGGCCGGCTGACGTGTTCGACGATGTCGCGACGATGGTGGGCCCGAAGCGGGCCGACGCCAACGTCTGCTGGTGCCTGAGCTACCGGCTCACCACGTCGAAGGAGAACCGGTCGCTCACCAAGCAGGCGCGGGGCGAGCGGATGGCCGAACTGGTGGCCCAGTCCCCGCCGCCGGGCGTCCTGGCGTACGACGGCGACGAGGTGGTCGGCTGGGCGGCGGTGCACCCCCGGGCGGACACCAGCTTCGCCACCAATCGGAAGATCCCCCACGTCGACGACCTCGACGTGTGGTCGGTGTGGTGCATCAAGGTCCGCCCCGGCCACCGCAAGGAGGGCATCTCGCACCACCTGCTGGCCGGTGCCGTGGACTTCGCCCGCAGCCACGGCGCCGCGGCCCTCGAGGGCTACCCGGTCGACAACCAGGGCGAGAAGGTCGACCTGACGATGGCCTACGTCGGGACGAAGGCGCTCTTCGAGGCGGCCGGGTTCACCCAGGCCTCGGCCACCGGTTCCGTCCTCGACGGCTTCCCCCGGGTGCTGATGCGCCTCGACCTCCGCTGACCGTGGCCTGACCGGCCAGCCGTGCGGTCAGCGGACCGTGGCCACCAGGTAGGCCTGCTGCTGGGGCTCGGGGGCGATGGGCTCCCGGACGGTGCGGGCGGTGACGGCCAGGCCGGCGGCCTCCAGGCGCTCGGCCACGCCGTCGGGGTCCAGGCGGTGCGCATCGAGGTCCAGGTCCCGTCCGTAGGCATGCTCGAGGTGCACGCACTCGTCGCCCACCTGGAACGCCACCAGGACGTGCCCGCCGGGCCGCACCACCCGGGCGAGCTCCTCGCACAGCACCGGTTGCTCGGCCGGAGGGGTGTGGATGAACGAGTACCAGGCCACCGCGCCGACGAGGACGCCGTCGCCCAGGGGAAGGGCGGCCATCGTGGCCGTGGCGCAGGCGAGGTCGGGATGGGCCCGCCGGGCGACGGCGAGCATCCCCGGCGACAGGTCGAGGCCGACGACGTCGAGTCCGATCCGTCGCAGATGGCCGGTCATCCGTCCGGTCCCGCAGCCCAGGTCGCCCACCAGGCCGCCGCCGCCCTCGGCTACCGCGTCGGCGTAGGCGGCCAGCACGGCGCGGTCCCAGCGGTTCACGACCTCGTAGGCGGCGAGCACCCGGGCGTAGTCCTCGGCGACGAGGTCGTAGGCCGCCCGTGTGGTGCGCTCGTGGTGCGGGACGGGTGGCATCGGCCGCAACCTACCGGTGCCCGGACGCGCTCGAGGCGCCCCGGAGGGCGCCTCGATGCAGAGCGATCAGGTCCAGCGAGCCCGGAGGCTCAGCTCACGGGGTGAACCCCGGGGGCTTGTTGCTGAAGAGCTGGAAGGTGCAGAGGGCGATCATGTACACCGCCACCGCGAGCACCACGCCGGCGTAGAACACCCGCTGGAGCAGCTTGTTGTCGAACCGGAGGTGCATGAACGTGCCGGCGATGATGACGAACTTCACCGACATCATCCCGAGCAGGCCGCCCCAGTAGGCGAAGTGCGCCCAGTTGTTCTCGGTGTCCTCGAAGGGCAGGTAGGCCCAGAGGACCTCGATGGCGGTCACGAGCACCAGGAGGAGGAACACCTTCACGAACATCGCGTCCTTGGGGACGTGGTGGTCGTGGGCCGCACGGACGTGCTCGTCGGCGTGCTCGTCGAAGTAGACGTCCTGGGGAACGGGGATCTCGCTCATGTCCAGCCCCTCACTTGATCAGGTAGACGACGGTGAAGATGACGACCCACACCACGTCCACGAAGTGCCAGTAGAGGCCGACGATCTCGACCGATTCCGGGTTGTGCGGTCCGACGTGGCCCCGGAGGGACAGCGCCGCGGTGGACAGCAGCATCACGATGCCGAGCGTCACGTGGACGCCGTGGAAGCCGGTCAGCGTGTAGAAGGCCGACCAGGCCGGGCTGTGGGTGAAGCCGTAGCCCTCGTTCAGGAACTCGGTGAACTCGTACACCTGGCCCGAGATGAACACCACGCCGAGGAGGGCGGTGGTGAGCAGCCAGCCGCGCATGGCCCGGAGGTCCTTGCGCTGGATCGCCGACACGGCGAGCACCATCGTGAGCGAGCTCATGAGGAGCACGAACGACGAGATCGACGTGAAGAGGATGTCGTAGAGCTCGTGCGGGGTCTCGCCGTCGGCGGCCCGGGTCTTGTACAGGATGAACGTGGAGATGAGGCCACCGAAGAGGAGGCACTCGGACCCCAGGAAGGTCCACATGGCCAGCTTCTCGTTCGAGATGCCGGTGGAGGTGACGTGCTGGTGGTCGTGACCGACCAGCTCCTCCTTCAGGGCGCCAGCGAGATCAGTCAACGAGCGCAGCCTCCTCGGTCGGAGCGGCCTCGCCGCTCGGCTCATCAGCAGCATCGGGCTCGGAAGCCGCGTCGCCGCTCGGGTCGTCGTCGTGGTCGTCCTCGTGGTCGTGGCCGTCGGACGGATCGGTGGAGGGCTCCATGATCCAGCCGTAGATGCCGGCCACGACGAACAGCGCACCGAAGGCGCAGAACCACAGGTTGTAGATCAGGCCCCAGGTGATCCAGGGGAGGCCGAACGCCAGCACGATCGGGTAGTACGACGGCGACGGCAGGTGGACGTCCTTGGCGTCGCCCTTCTGGACGACATCCTCGGTGGCGGCGATGCGCACCAGGCGCCCGTTCTCGTCCTCGCCGTACTTGCGGTGCCAGAACTCGTCGAGCGACTGGACCGTGGGCGTGACGTCGAAGTTGTGCACCGGCGTCGGGCTCGGGACCATCCACTCGAGCGAGCGGGAGTCCCACGGATCGGCCGGCTGGGTGAGCTTGTGGCCCTTGCCACCGGCGGCCTTCTTGGCCTTGCGGTAGCTCGAGTAGATGTTCCAGAAGAAGTAGAGGAACGACACGGCGATGGTGAACGCGCCCACCGTCGAGACGAAGTTCCACAGGTTGAACCCGTAGCCGTCGCGGTAGGTGTAGGTGCGTCGGGGCATGCCCTGCAGGCCGAGGATGTGCATCGGGCCGAAGGTCAGGTTGAAGCCGATGAGCAGGATCCAGAAGTTGATCTTGCCGTGGAGCTCGCTCAGCCGGTAGCCGAACACCTTCGGCCACCAGAAGTACCAGCCGCCGACGAAGCCGAAGAGAGCGCCACCGAAGAGCACGTAGTGGAAGTGGGCGACGATGTAGTAGGTGTCGGTCTGCTGCGTGTCGGCCGGGGCCACCGCGTGGGTCACGCCCGACAGGCCGCCGATGGTGAACATCGTGACCAGGCCGATCGAGTACATCATCGGCGCCGAGAAGGTCAGCTTGCCGCCCCACATGGTGGCCAGCCAGTTGAGGATCTTCACGCCGGTGGGGACGGCGATGAACATCGTCGACACCGAGAAGGCGGCCACGGAGATGGGACCGATGCCCGAG
>DATMGQ010000231.1:0-15691 GCA_035555395.1 Acidimicrobiales bacterium | reverse complement strand
GGCTTCGAGTGCGGCATCGGCCTCACCGACTTCCAGGACCTCAAGGACGGCGACATCATCGAGACCTACGAGGATCGGGAGATTCCTCGGTCGTGACTCGTTCGTGAAGAACGCCCCGGCCTTCGGCCGGGGCGTTCTTCACGATCCGAACGAACCATTGATGGACGGGCTGACGCCCGACCGTCTTCGCAGTTCGGTACGGCTTCGCCGCACCTGATCCTGGGGGCTCCGCAAGCTCTGCCCCCAGACCCCCGGGCTCGCTTCGCTCGGTAGGTCAACCCATGCCTCGCGCTGGAGGCTTGCGCTGGTCAGGGGGGTGTTCGCACGTTCCGTGGCGGGTGGAATTCCACTCGTGTAACTTGCCCTTCGTGGGTGTGCTGCGGTTCTCGTACGGGACGATGGGGTCGGGGAAGTCCACCCTCGCGCTGCAGATCCACCACAACCTGTCCACCCGGGGGCTGCGCGGCCTGCTGTGCACGCACCTCGACCGGGAGGGCGCCCAGGTCTCGAGCCGGCTCGGCGTCGCCGCCACGGCGGTCGACGTCGGACCCAAGCTGGACCTCTTCGCGCTGGCCCAGCAGCAGGTCGACCACCACGGGACCCTGCACTACCTCGTGTGCGACGAGGCCCAGTTCTACGCGCCCGAGCAGGCCGACCAGCTGGCCCGGGTGGTCGACGAGTTCGGCACCGACGTCCACGCCCTCGGCCTGCTGACCGACTTCCGGGGCCGGCTCTTCCCGGCCACGGCCCGGTTCCTCGAGGTGGCCGACGAGCGCTGCGAGCTCCAGGTCGAGGCCCGCTGCTGGTGCGGCTCCCGGGCCACGCACAACGCCCGCATGGTCGACGGCGTCCAGGTCTACGAGGGCGAGACGGTCGTCATCGGCGACGTCGAGGCCCTGGGCGACGCCCAGCCTGCCGAGGTGTCCTACGAGCTGCTGTGCCGCCGGCACTGGATCGCCGGCGAGACCGGTCGCCTCGACGACGCCACCGAGCGGGCCCTCTCGTCGCACTGACGGGCCCACGCCCTGCCGGCGGAACCCATGGGGGAGCCGGATGGGTCGGTCGGTAGGCTTGCTCCGCTGTGTTTGCCAGTGTCCTGGTCGTCGACCTGCACCTCCCGGTGACCGATTCGCTGAAGGCGAAGCGCGCGGTCATCACGCCCATCCTCGAAGGCGCTCGTCGCCGGCACCGGGTGGCGGTGGCGGAGGTCGCGTTCCAGGACCAGTGGCAGCGCAGCGAGCTGGCCTTCGCCACGGTGGCGTCCAGCGAAACCCAGGCCCGAGCGGTGCTCGACGCGGTGGAACGGTTCGTGTGGTCGTTCCCCGAGGTCGAGGTCATCGCCGCTCGGAGGTCCTGGCTCGACGAGGAAGAGGACGACTGATGCCGAAGCGAACGACTGCCCGTGACTACCCCCGGACCGCGCGCCTCAACACGCTCGTCCGAGACATCCTGGCCCGCGAGCTGGGCCGCATCGACGATGAGCGCCTCGAGTTCGTGACCCTCACCTCGGTGGTGGTCGACGGCGACCTCAAGAAGGCCGTCGCCTACTACGACCACTCCCGGGGCGACGAAGCCGACGAGGAGGTGGCCCAGGCGTTCGACGAGCACCGCGCCCGCCTCCAGCGCGCCATCGGCCGCGAGGCCCACATCAAGCGCACGCCCGAGACCCGCTTCGAGCTCGACGGCGTGCTGCGGAGCGCGCAGCACATCGAGTCGGTCATCCGCACCCTCCCGGACCTCGACCCCGGCGCCACCCCGGTCGAGTACGACCCCGACGTCTACAAGCCCGAGCGCTCGGACGACGACGCCTGATGGGTCGGCGCGGGGGAGGCCAGGCGGGGCCCGACGGCCTGGTGGTCGTCGACAAGCCGACCGGGTGGACCAGCCACGACGTGGTGGCCAAGAGCCGGGGCCTGCTCGGCACCCGCAAGGTCGGCCACGCCGGCACCCTCGACCCGGATGCCACCGGGGTCCTGCTGCTGGGCGTGGGCAAGGCCACCAAGCTGCTCCGCTTCCTGTCGCCGCTCGGCAAGCGGTACGTCGGCGAGGTGCGCCTCGGGGTCGACACCTCGACGCTCGACGCGTCCGGTGAGGTCACCGCCACCCACGACATGGGCGCGGTCACCCTCGACGACGTCGTCGGCGCGGCCGCCGGGTTCGTGGGCGCCATCGAGCAGATCCCGCCGATGGTCTCGGCGGTGAAGGTCGACGGCAAGCGGCTCCACGAGCTGGCCCGGGAGGGCAAGGAGGTGGACCGCGCGCCTCGACCTGTGACGATCCACGCCCTCGAGGTCGCGGCGGTCGGAGCGGAGGTCGCAGCGCTGGATCGCATCGGCGGACCCGAGACCGACGCCTTCGCCACCGCGTCGGCAGCCGGGTCCGGGATCTCGTTCCAGGTCGACGTCACCTGCTCGTCGGGCACCTACATCCGCACGCTCGCCCAGGACATCGGCGCGGCCCTCGGCGGCGGCGCCCACCTGGTCCGCCTGCGCCGGGTGTCGGTCGGCCCCTACACCCTCGCCGACGCCGTCCCGCTGGAGCAGGTGGCACCCGAGCGGGCCCTCCCGGTGGCCGACGCCGTCCGCCACCTGCCCCGCGTCGAGGTCGACGAGGAACGGGCCGCCGACGTCGCCGTGGGCAAGGTGCTCCCGCGGGAGCTGCTGGCGATCGGTACGGACGACGCCGCCGAGCACTGGGCCGTGTTCGGCCCCGCCGGCGACCTGCTCGCGGTGTACGAGCCGTTCCGCGGCGACACCGTGAAGCCGTCCCTCGTCATCCCCGCCTGATCCCGTGTCGGTGGCGGACCTCTCGGTCGGGGACGTCGAGCGCCTCGCCCGGAGCGTCCTCGGCTCGCCCGACGTCCGGCTCCTCGACGCGCAGCACGGCTACGGCAACCGGAGCTGGAGGGTCGTGGACACGGCGGGCCGGGGGTTCGTGCTGAAGCTCGGGGATCCGGCCGTCGCGCCGAAGTGGCGCTCGGCGCACCGGGCCCTCGCTCTCGTCGCCGAGGAGGGCGTGCCGGTGCCGGAGCTGGTGTTCGACGATCACCGGGAGGGCTGCCTGGTCCGGGTGTTCACCTGGGTCGAGGGAGCGAACGCCAAGGAGGCGGTGCTCGACGAGGCGCAGGAAGCCCGGTTCGCCGCGTCGCTCGGCCAGGCCGCCGCCGGCATGCACCGGGTCCGCGTCGAGGGGTTCAGCTCGCGCCTCGACGGCTCGGCGCCGAGCTTCGCCCGGTGGTCGGACTACCTCGCTCACCGGCTCGGCCAGGTCCGCCAGCGGTGCGAGGCGACCGACGCCGTCGCGCCAGCGGTGGTCGAGCGGGTTGCGGCGAGGCTGGACCGGTTGGCAGGGTTGCTCGACGACGTCGCCGAGCCGGTGGTGTGCCACCGGGACCTGCATCCCGGCAACCTGATCCTTCGGCCGGACGGGACGATCGAGGGCATCATCGACTGGGACATGGCCGAGGCCTGGGACCGTGCCGGCGACTGGTTCAAACTCGAGTACGAGGTGGTCCGCACCCGCCCAGGCCTCCGCGATGCGCTCGTAGCCGCCTACCTCGACGGTGCTCCGGAGCCCGATCGCTGGGACGAGCGGCGCGCGGCCGTCCACCTGGTCGAGACGCTGAACATCCTCCCGAACGCCGCGACCCAGGGGTGGAGCACCGAGTACGCGGACCGCGCCCGAGAGCACCTCGAGTCCCTCCTCACCACCCCCTGACCCCCCCGAACGATCGGGGTGCGTGCAGTCGGGGACATGGGGTGTCCCGTTGTGCACGCACCCCAGGGTGGGGGGCTTCGGGAGTGCGCGGGTGCGTGCGGTCGGGGACATGGGATGTCCCTTTGTGCACGCACCGCTCCCTCGACCGCAGTGGAGGGCGAACCGGATCATGCGGCGCTCGGCCAGATCCGCTCCAGGTCCTGGCGGAGGCCGCGCTGACCGGGTCGAAGGTCGGCCTTGTCGGCGTGGAGGAGGGTCCATCCGAGCGCCTCGATGGCCTGGTGGCGGCGTTCGTCATGGTTCCAGCGTTCGGGACCGTGCCAACGTTCGGAGTCGTACTCGAGTCCGACGCGGTGGGTCGACCAGCCGAGGTCGACCCGTCCGACGGCCTCGCCCGATGGATCGAACACGACGATCTGGCGCTCGGGCTCGGGGAAGCCCCACTGCCGAAGTACCCGGATGAGTCGCACCTCGCCAGCGGTGTCTGGAGCGAGCCCCTCCCTCCAGTCCTCCAGCGCCGCGAGCAGCTTCTGGTGGCCCCATCGTCCTGGCGCCCGCTGCGACCTGTCCCAGGCCGCGTCCACCGCTCGAGCTGAGGTGCGCTTGCTGTGCATCGCTGCGTCGACGATGCGCTGGAGCTGCACCGGTCCGAGGACGGCCGCACAGTCGACCAGCGTCCGCTCGACGGTGGTCACGGGAATCGGACCCATGCGTACGGTGTCCAGCGGCGTGAGGCGCGCACGGTGGGTGGTGGCACCGCTGACGCGCGTGTTCTGGCCCATGGGGACGGTCACATCGGGCAGAAGCGGAGCGCTGGACTGGAGACCGTGGAGCCGGCTGGCCGTCAGGAGCGAGACCACGGCGAGGTCGGGGTGAGCCAGGCACGGAGCGAGCGCCAACTGCTGCCACGTCGGCGGGACACCGGCCAGCCGGTAGACGCCGCGGACGACCCGGACCCACGTGCCCGTTGCCAGGCGATGCTTCACCTGGCGCGGCGTGAGCCCGGCGGCTCGCGCCTGCGTCATCGAGATCAACCCCAGTTGCGTCGACGCCTGGACGGCGATGGTTCGATCTGCCAGGGCCATGTCGGAAGCATGCCGAAAGGGTATGACAGTGATCCGACCGCGCTTGCCGGGGGATGAAGGTGCGTGCAATGGGGGACGTGGGGTGTCCCGTGGTGCACGCACCCCCTTCATCGGGGTGAAGGTGAGTGCGATGGGGGACGTGGGGTGTCCCGTGGTGCACGCACCTGCGCTGACCGACTCGATCAGTCGACGAGGAAGGCGACGCTGTGCCAGCCGCTGGCGCCGTCCGGGTAGGGCTTGGCCCGCTCCTCGGTCTGCGTCTCGCCGCTCCCGTCGGTGGCCCGGCAGGTGACCTGGTGGCGGCCGGGCGTGGCGTCGAACTCGTAGACCCACTGCCGCCACGTGATCGTCGAGTCCCCCTCGGCGAGGGTCGCGGGGGTCCATTCGCCGTCGTCGAGCTTCACCTCGACCTTCTCGATGCCCCGGGTCTGGGCCCAGGCCACCCCGCCGATGCGGGCCCGGCCCGCCTTCACCTTGCCCAGGCCCTTGGGCGTGTCGATGCGGGACATGGTCTTGATCGGGCCTCGGTCGGACCACGTGCGCTTGACCCAGTACTGGTCGAAGTCGGCGAAGGTGGTCAGCTCGATCTCCGTGAGCCACTTGGTGGCGGACACGAACCCGTAGAGCCCGGGGACGATGATCCGGGCGGGGAAGCCGTGGACGAGCGGGAGCGGCTCGCCGTTCATGCCGACGGCGAGCATCGCCGGCCGTCCGTCGAGGGTGTCGACCGGGAAGCCCGTGGTGAAGCCGTCGAAGGCCCGGCCGACGATCTGGTCGGCCCCCTCGCGGATGCCCGCTCGCTCCAGGAGGGCGTCGAGCGGGACGCCGAGCCACGTGGCCGTCCCCACGAGACCGCCGCCGACCTCGTTCGAGACGCAGGTCATGGTGATGCGCTCCTCGATCATGTCCATGGCGAGGATCTCGTCGTAGGTGAACTCGAGCTCCCGGTCCACCATGCCCTTGATGGTGAGCGACCAGTCCTCGGCGGCGAGCTGGGGGACCGTGAGGTTGGTGTCGATCCGGTAGAAGTCGGCGTTCGGCGTGATGAAGGGCGAGATGCCCTCGAGGTCGATCGCCACACCCTCCGCCAACGGGGGAGCGGCCTGCTTCGGCTTCGGCAGGACCACCGCGAGCCGCGACGAGGCGGCGCTGTAGCGGCCCTGCAGCCACCGGCCGCCGGCCGCGGCGGCCGCACCGACGACCACGACGGCCCCGGACATCTTGAGGAACCCGCGCCGGGCGAAGATGCCGTCGGTGGGAGACTCGTCGGGCGATGCGCCCGGGGCCGCCTGCGGACGGCGGACGACCCGGCCTGCTGCTGCCGGGTGGGCCGCGTGGGGGATCGTGGCGAGCAGCAGGGCCAGTGCGACGACGCCGACCACGGCACCGATCACGCTCGGGAGCCCGGCCCAGGACGGTGCCCCCACCTCCTGGCCCGCGGCCCACACGCCGACGGCTCCGAAGAGGCCGATCCCGATCGCTCCGACGAGGAACCGCCGCCCGGCGACCACGCCGAGCACGAAGCCGAACACGGCCGCGCACGAGTAGATCCCGATCAGCAGCGCCTTCTTGTCGTTGGTGCCGAAGGTCTCGATGGCGAAGTCCTTCACCTGCCGCGGCACGGCGTCGACGACCCGGTTGCCGACCGAGATCACCGGTGAGGCGAGCTGCGAGGAGAGGCCGGCGATCAGCTCGCCGATCGCGAGGGCTACCGCGGCAGCGAGCAGGCCGGCGAGGCCGGTGCGCCACCACGAGGGGTGCAGCTCGGAGGCCGGGGGAGCGACGTCGTCCATGGCCGGTGTTCGGCGCGCGGGGCGGTCCCGGATGGCTCGCCCGGTCGCCTCCGGTCGCCGCGGCGAGAAATCCATGGAGTCTGACCTGCGGTTCCACCGGAAAGTTCGCGTTCCTCGTCATCCGCTCGGCGTGAGGTCCACGTAGAGGAGTCGAGACCCCCGGTGACGCCGGGCACTCCCCACCCACTCGAAAGGGACCCCCTCATGCAGCTCTCCACCCGCAAGAAGATGGCCGCCGTCGTGCTGCCGTTCGCCCTGTTCGTCGCCGCCTGCGGCAGCAGCGACAGCGGCAGCGACGGTGCCAGCGACTCCGGCGACACCACCAAGACCACGATGTCGGACCAGGGCTCCGACAGCAGCACGACGATGGCCGACGACAGCGGCTCCAGCGAGGCCGCGGCTCCCGAGGGCGACGGCTGTGCCGCCGTGCCGGAGTCCGGTGACGGTTCGTTCGAGGGCATGGCCCAGGACCCGGTGGCCACCGCCGCCAGCAACAACCCGGCCCTGTCGACCCTCGTGGACGCCGTCACCGCGGCCGACCTGGTCGACACCCTGAACACCGGTGGCCCGTTCACCATCTTCGCCCCGGTCAACGACGCCTTCGCCAAGCTCCCGAAGTCCGACCTCGACGCCGTGCTGGCCGACAAGGACCAGCTGACCTCGATCCTCACCTACCACGTCGTCCCCGAGCGCATCGAGCCGGCGGACCTCGGCGGCACCTACGAGACCGTGAACGGCGCCGAGCTCACCGTGTCGGGCGAGGCCCCCTCGTTCGACGTCGGCGACGGCCAGGCCACGGTCATCTGCTCGGGCGTCCAGACCGCCAACGCCACCGTGTACCTCATCGACTCGGTGCTGATGCCCCCGGCGAGCTGATCACGCTCATCCCGCACCCCTGACCTGGGGAGGCAGGAGACGGGCCGGGCCCTTCGGGGCCCGGCCCGTCTCACGTGCTCCGGCGGCCTCCCTCGGATCCGTCCCCGCCGCCCACGATCTGAGACGATGCAGCCATGGCCTCCTACGACTACGACGTGCTGGTTGTCGGCTCCGGGTTCGGTGGCAGCGTGTCGGCGCTGCGGCTCACCGAGAAGGGCTACCGGGTCGGGGTGATCGAAGCCGGCCGGCGCTTCGACACCACCACGCTCCCGAAGACGAGCTGGGACCTGCGCCGGTTCCTGTGGGCGCCCGGCCTCGGCATGCGCGGCATCCAGCGCATCACCCCGCTGAAGGACATCGCCATCTTGTCGGGGGCCGGCGTGGGCGGCGGCTCCCTCGTGTACGCCAACACCCTCTACGAGCCGCTCGATCCCTTCTACACGGACAAGCAGTGGGGCCACATCACCGACTGGAAGAGCGAGCTGGCGCCCTACTACGACCAGGCCAAGCGCATGCTCGGCGTGAACGAGGTCCCGGCCGACACCCCGCCGGACCGGTACATGCACGAGCTCGCCGACCGCATGGGGGTCAGCGACACCTACCACCGCACCCCCGTCGGCGTCTGGTTCGGCAAGGCCGGCCAGACCGTGCCCGATCCCTACTTCGGCGGCGAGGGACCCGACAAGGTCGGGTGCACCCACTGCGGCAGCTGCATGGTCGGCTGCCGGGTCGGTGCGAAGAACACCCTCGACCGCAACTACCTGTACCTGGCCGAGAAGAACGGCGCCGTCGTGCACCCGGACCGGCAGGTCACCGACCTGGAGCAGCTGCCCGGCGGTGGCTGGCGGGTCACCACCGAGCATCCGGGCGCATGGGTCCGCAAGCGGACCCGCACCTTCACGGCCGAGCAGGTCGTGTTCTCCGCCGGCGTCCTCGGCACGGTCAAGCTGCTGCTCAAGCTGCGCGACGAGGGCCGGCTGCCGGCCCTGTCGAACCGGCTGGGCGACGTGGTGCGCACCAACAGCGAGGCGATCGTCGGCGCGTCGGCGAAGACCGCCCGGCCCGAGCTGAGCCGCGGCGTCGCCATCACCTCGTCGATCCACCCGGACGAGACCACCCACATCGAGCCGGTCCGGTACCCGCCGGGCTCGAACGCCATGGGCCTCCTGTCGACGGTCCTCGTCGACGGCGGCGACGGCCCGCCCCGACAGGTGAAGTTCCTGAAGAAGGTGGCGCGCCACCCGGTGCAGTTCCTGCGCTCGATGTCGGTGCACCGCTGGTCGGAGCGCTCGATCATCCTCCTGGTGATGCAGAGCCGCGACAACAGCATCGCCCTGCGCCGCAACAAGAAGCTCGGGGTGCTGGTGAGCCGGCCGGGGGAGGGGGAGCCGAACCCCAGCTACCTGCCGGTGGCGAACGACGCCGCCCGCGAGGTGGCCGAGATGCTCGACGGCGAGCCGTGGGGCGCCTGGAACGAGACCATCCTCGACGCCCCCACCACGGCCCACATCCTCGGCGGCTGCGTCGTCGGCGACAGCCCCGAGACCGGGGTGATCGACCCGTACCACCGGGTCTACGGCTACGAGGGCCTGACCGTCTCGGACGGATCGGCGGTGTCCGCCAACCTCGGCGTGAACCCGTCGCTCAGCATCACCGCGCTCACCGAGCGGGCGATGAGCTTCTGGCCGAACAAGGGCGAGGCCGACCCGCGCCCACCCCTGGGCGAGGCCTACGAGCGGCTGCGCCCGGTGCCGCCCAGGGCGCCGGCGGTCCCCGAGCATGCGCCGGCCGCGCTGCGGGTAGGGAGCTGACCCGTGCTCGCCTCCGTCCTGCTGGCCTGTGCCGGCGCCGTCACCGTGCTCATGCTGGTCACGTGGCTGGTGTCGCTGCTGGTGCGGGACGCGAGCATCGTCGACATCATCTGGGGTGCCGGCTTCGTGGTCGTGGCGGCCACGGCCGCGGTCGTGGGCAACGGCTTCCCCGACCGCCGCTACCTGCTGCTCACCCTGGTGGGCGTGTGGGGCGTGCGGCTGAGCAGCTACCTCGCGTGGCGCAACCTCGGCCACGGCGAGGACTACCGGTACCAGGCCATGCGCAAGAAGCACGGCGACCGGTTCTGGCTGGTCAGCTTGGTCCAGGTGTTCCTGCTCCAGGGCGTGCTGATGTGGGTGGTGTCGCTGCCGGTGCAGCTCGCGGCCTCGGCCGACGAGCCTGCGGGCTTCGGGCCGCTCGCCCTGCTCGGCATCGCGGTGTGGATGGTCGGCCTGCTGTTCGAGTCCGTGGGCGATGCCCAGCTGGCCTCGTTCAAGGCCAGGCCCGAGAACGAGGGCAAGGTCATGGACCGGGGGCTCTGGCGCTTCACCCGGCACCCGAACTACTTCGGCGACTTCTGCGTGTGGTGGGGGATCTTCCTCGTGGCCGCCGAGACGGTGCCGGGCCGCTACGGCGTCATCGGCCCGCTGGTCATGTCGTTCCTGCTGCTGCGGGTCTCGGGCGTGGCCATGCTCGAGAAGACGATCGGGAAGCGGCGCCCGGGCTACGCCGAGTACGTCCAGCGCACCTCGGCCTTCTTCCCCCGCCCGCCCAGGCGCCTCCCGACCGACGCCTGACGCGTCCGGTCGACGGCTCCTGCTATCGTGGGAGTTGGCGGTGCGTCACGGTTGGCTGGTCAATCGGCAAATGCGTTGACGTTTGGGTGGGAGGCAGGTATACCAGCATGACGACATCCGGGGAATCCTCCCCGCTGGATAACGAGGCGATCCCACCCAACGTTCTTCCCACGTTCCGCTCGACAAGTGCATCGGCCGCCCGCTGGGTGTGGCATCCGGCTGTTCACGAGCTGTTCTCGGAAAGTTGTCTCTACTTTCTGTGTCGGCTGTCCTCCCCCCGATTTGGGGACATCGTTCGCTCGGTTCAGGACCTGACTGCCCGCGCGGGCATCACTGCAGCTTCGATCTATCCGGTTCTAGGACCCTACGACGTTCTCATTCGCTGTTGGGCCACCGAGGATCGCCGTCGACGCTTTCTTCTAGAAGCGCGGAAGGCGAGCGACCTGGTCGAGCAACTCTTGGAGTTCCGGACCGAGCAGTACGGGATCCAGTACGACTGGTGGCCTAGCTTCCCGGATCAGGTCGAGGGCGAAATCCACAAGGAGCGCCCGCAGATCAGCCAGATCGTGAAGGCTGACACCGAGGGTCTGCTGGATTCTGAGCCCTCGTATCAGGATATCCTGCGGCGACTCAGTTCTCGTGGCTTGGTGCATCTCTTCTCGCCTGACTCAGATGAACAAGATATCAAGTTCTACGTGGTTCTTCAGGGCCCGAACAGCTTGAGTCAACCGGGCCTGGCCACCGAGAACGAACTGCGTAGGTTTGTGGAGGGGTCCGACCATTCCGTCCGCAATGTAAGTATATATAAGGGCCATGGTTTCGGGCTGTTCCTGGTCAAGGGGGTATGTGCGAACTATCCCGAGATGACCGCAAATGTATCTCGGCTTGCCGATGTTGCTGCCAATCTGGGTCTTCGCCCTATGACTCTTCTGCTTGTGAGTCCGAACGGTGGCGAGGCGGACTCCATCCAAAACGTCGAGGACGGCCTAAGTGAGAGTGTTCGTAGCCTGATTCAGCAGATGTCAATTCAGTTGGGCCTGGAAGGCCCGCTCTCCGACGAGCTGGGAAACAGGTTCAAGTCGGTGAAGCGCACGGATCGAGAGTCGTACGCTGATCTCGTCGACGCGTATCCCACCTTGTTCGTCCCGGGAGAGAAGATCTCCAATATCTTCTTTCGAATTCTCTACTCCGTCATAACCGACGAGGTAGATGACTTTGCCGAGGCTCTCAACTTCCTCCAACGTCTCGAGAGCCTGCTGCGGCGCTATTTGCGCAGGCTGTGGGTCGAGCGGTTCGGTGCCAGCGAATGGGTTGCAAGAGTTCAGCAGATTCTTGCTGATAGTGACTCGCCCCGGGCGCATGAACTGTCGGCGTCCTCGGTCGATGTATGGACCATGCGTGATCTTGCTGTTATTGGTGGGGTGATGGGCGATTCGCTTCCTGATCTCGGTCAGGAAGCGGAGCTCGACCTTGGAAGTGAGTGGGAGACGGTGGTCTCACGTGTTTCCAAGCTTCGTAACGACGTCGCGCATGGGCGGGCTTATGAATACAAGGACCTCGCTGCATTCTGGCCCATGGTCGACGGACATGATCAGTCCGTCCAACTCAAACGCGTGCTAGACGCTGGCGTTCTTTTTGTGCGACTATCAAACTTGAATGATTAGGAAAAACTATGGATGAGCAGTTTGACAATTCACAGATTGGACCGCTCTCGGTGAGTTCGATTACCGCAGCCCCGGTCGCGTGGGGGCTGGGTGACCCCTACCTCATCGTGGACCCCGAGACTGAGAGAAATGTTGAGGAGGACTTGCGGCGATATCAACGCAGGGCCATGCGAGTCCTAGCCGAGCAGGTCCACCGCTTGATGGTGTCCGTCGCAGGCGGTGGTGAACCTGTTTCAGTTCTCCACGGAGTGCTGAAGTGGGGGCCCGTGCCGCTCGAGCGACTCGCTGGCTACATCGGGCTTCCGGTCAGCCTCGTCAAGACGGATCTCGAGATGCTCGAGTACCTCGGGGTAGTTCAGGAGAGCGGCGGCAGTGTTGGACCTCGATGCCAGTACGTCTTCAACTCCGAGTTCTCGGACGACATATTCGATCGGTTCACTTCGTAGCAACAACGACATCCGGCGGGGGAAATGAAGGAGTTTGACTGGACGACGATTCTGGCGCCGCTAACGGCGTCGCTTGTTTCTTTCGTATATGCCGTTGGCTGGTGTCTGGTATCGGACCTGAAAGTTCGAGAGGTGGTGACAGTTACGCGCCGGGCGGTAGGGGATTTGCTCCTACTCGCCGCCCTAGACGGGGCCCGGGCCACGGTACTTGCAGCCCTCGTGGCGCTCGGCGCCCTCGATCTGCTCCCGTGGAGCCCGGAGACGGGGGAGGCGGTCGCTGTGTCGTGGATCGCCGTCGGCCTACTCAGCTTCTTCGTCGGTTTCAGGGTTCCGCCTGCGGTGAGCTTTCTTGAGCCGGATCGCGACGCGGGTACTACGGAAGGTAACCACTCGGCGGGACATCCGGAACCTGCGGCTGAGGTGTCCAACCTGGCAGCGCTTCTCTACCGTCCGAGTACCGGAATCGTGCGGAGCCTTCGCCGGCGAGCCGTGAAGGGAATCACTGACGAGGTCGGCTATGCGCGACAGCGGAGAATTGCCGATGAAAGCTACGATCTCGAGGTCAGGATCCGGCTCGCATTCGGTGCTGTCGTGTCGCAGAACGAGTTGCGGTCTGTGATTCTGCAGGTCCGGGCGTTCCTCGCGGTTTCGGGCGAGTATCTCAAGCGCTCGGACAATGTTGCGCTTGGCGAGTACCTCGAACTGCTCGAACTTGATCTCAGTCAGCCTCGCGATCTTCCGGACTGCCACTCAGACCTGGTTGCACTCTTCGAGCGTCTGCGCCATCTGAATCTGTTCGACCTGGTACGGAACATTCTCGACTCGTCGGCATCTCAACGTCGGCTTACTCCGCGGGCTGCAACCACCTGACCCGTTTGTCAGCGCTTGGCGTGGACGGAGACCTGGTACCCGCCGCCGGGGTGCCACGGGTCGCGGTCCCAGGTCGACCACCGGTCCACGAGCGCCAGGCCGGCGGCGTCGGCGTGGGCATCGAGCTGGTCGGGGCCGTAGCCGTCGGGTTGGACCTGGAAGCCGGCCACGAGCAGGCCGCCGGATCCGAGGTGGCCGGCGCAGCGAGCGACGACGTCGGCCTCCGTGCCCGGCGCCACGAAGATCAACACGTTGCCGGCGAGGACGACGACGTCGAAGCGGCGGCCGAGGTCGGTGGCGGCGAGGTCGCCCTCGATCCACGGGAGGTCCGGGGCCTTCGCCCGGGCGGCCGCGAGCATGGCGGCGTCGCTGTCCAACCCGGTCACGTCGAACCCGCGGCGGTGGAGCTCGATCGCCACCCGGCCGGTGCCGCAGCCGGCGTCGAGCACGGAGCCGACCGGGCCCAGCCCGGCCACCAGGGCGGCCTCGCCGTGCACGTCGGCGCCGGAGGCCGCCAGTCGCTCGAACCGCTGGTCGTACTCGTCGCCGCGCGGCACGTCGTCGCGATCGGTCCAGCGGGAACGGGGCGGCTCGGTCATCGTCGCCTCCAAGGTCGAGCGGGTCCCGAGCTTGCCACGAGCGGGTGGCGGGGCGGGCCATCGCCATCCCCGATCCCCTCGGCCCGTTGGACCAACATGACCCGGTGACCGACGCCGCGAGCACCGTCGCCGCCGGGGACCAGGCCCCGCTGGGGGTGAACGACCCCAGCTACGACGCCGACCCGCGCCTCGTCCGGTGGGAGCGGTCGATGTCGCCGGTGATCATCCTCGCCGCGCTCGTCCCGATCGTCGTCGGGCTGGCGCCGCGCACCAAGGGCGACCCGTACGTCGGCCTGAACGTCATCTCGTGGCTGATCTTCCTGGCCGACCTCGTGGTCCACCTGCGGTGGCGCCCGAAGTACCTCAAGACCGGGCTGGGCCAGTTCGACCTGGCGATCGTGATCCTCACGTTCCCCTGGTACCTGTTCCCGTCGCTCGAGGGCACGGCGTTCCTCGGCCTGGCCCGCCTGGGGCGCCTGCTGCGCCTCATCCTGGCCGGCGGGACCACCAAGATCCTGCGCCGGCTCGTGGAGCGCATCGGCAAGGCGTCGCTCTACAGCCTCGGCCTGATCGTGGTGTGCTCGGAGGTCGTGTACCGGGTGGAGCCGGCGAGCTCGGGCTTCAAGACCCAGGCGACGGCGGTCTGGTGGGGGTTCGTGACCTTCACCACCGTGGGCTACGGCAACCTCGTCCCGGAGACGAGCACCGGCCGGTTCGTCTCGGTGATCCTGATGATCGGCGGCGTGGCGCTCATCGGCGTGCTCGCGGGTTCGCTGGCCGAGTTCCTGGCCGACAACGACGCCGAGCGCCAGGCGGCCAAGGACGAGGCGTCGGGCACGCTCAGCCCCGAAGACCGCGAGGTGCTGCTCCTCGACGAGGTGAAGGCCCTGCGCAGCGAGCTGGCCGACCTGCGGTCGGCGCTGGTGGAGGAACGCGGCCCGGGCGCCCCGCCATCGGGCGCCCCGGGTCCGAGCCCGTCGGGCTGAGCGGCCCGGCCGCCGTCAGTCGTCGTCGCCGTCGAGCTGCTGGGCGAGGTAGTTCTCGACGCCGATCGTGTCGATGACGTGCAGCTGGGACTCGAGCCAGTCGGCGTGCGATTCCTCGTCGACCAGGCGGTGCTCCATCAGCTCGCGGGTGCCGTTGTCGCCCTTGGCGACGGCGAGGGCGATGTGGCGGTTGTACCGCTCGATGGCGGCCTTCTCGGTCTCGAGCTCGAGCTTCAGCTGCTCGGGGACGGTCTCGCCGACGAGCACCGGGTTGTAGCGCTGGAGGTTGGGCACGCCGTCGAAGTAGAGGATCCGCTCGATGATCTTGTCGGCGTCCTCCATCTCCTCGATGGACTCCCGGCGGGCGACGGCGGCGAGCTTCTTGAAGCCCCAGTTCTCCCGCATCTTGGCGTGGATGAAGTACTGGTTGATGGCCGTGAGCTCGGCCGTCAGGATCTCGTTCAGCGCTTCGATGATCTCGGGATCGCCTTGCATGTCAGCCTCGCAGCAGGGGTCGTCGTGGTGCCGCCACCGTAGCCAACCCAAAACGGTGTTGGGACGGTTGCTCCCTGCTCAGAGGCGGTGTGGACTCCAGGTGCAAGGGTCGCCTCACGCCCGAGGGCGGGGACGCTGACCCGGGGGAGCGGGGCTCAGGCGGCGACGGTGGCGCGGCGGATCGTGACGCCGTGCTCGGCCAGGAGGGCCTCCACCACCGGGCGGCAGTTGCCGCACCGGGTGCCGGCGTCGCACCGCTCGGCCACGCCGTCGACGTCGAGCGCGCCGGCGAGGATCTCGGCTCGGATCTCTCGATCGTTCACGGCGTTGCAATGACAGACGACCATCGGGGGGTAAGTCTGCCTAACACCGGGCTCCGTGTCAACGCACGGCACGGTTCCCGGCTTCGTTGATGCTCCTATGGGGTGCAAGTCGTTGGGAGATTGCTGATCCAGGTTCTGTAGCGCTCGGCGAGCACGGGATGGCGGCCGTGGTCGTTCTCGATGTTGCTGATGCGGGGGCCTTGGGTGCCGATGGCGGTGGCGGCTTGT
>DATMGQ010000230.1:0-26032 GCA_035555395.1 Acidimicrobiales bacterium | reverse complement strand
CGCGCAGGACGACGGCGCGGGTGATGAGCGGCTCGACCGGCCCGAGCTCGTGGGTGATGAGGACGATCGTGGTTCCCTGCTCGACGAGCGCGCCGAGGGCGACGGCCAGCGCCTCCTGGTTGGCCCGGTCGACGCCGGCGGTGGGTTCGTCGAGCACGAGCAGGTCGGGCCGGGTGGCCAGCGCCCGGGCGATGAGCACCCGGCGCTGCTGGCCGCCGGAGAGGGCGGTCATGGTCGTGCGCTCGTGGCCGGCGAGGTCGACCGCGGCGATGGCGTCGGCCACCGCGGTGCGGTCCTCGTCGGTGGACCGCCGCCAGGGCCGGAGCCGGGTGAGGCGCCCCGACGCCACCACCTCGGCGACGGTCGACGGGATCCCGCCCCCGACGGTCTGGCGCTGGGGCACGTAGCCCACCCGCGCCCAGTCGCGGAACTGGCTGCGGGGCGTGCCGAACAGGCGGACCTCGCCGGCGAGGATCGGGGTCAGCCCGAGCAGGCCGCGGATCGTGGTCGACTTGCCGGAGCCGTTGGAGCCCAGGATCCCGAGGACCTCGCCGGCCTCGATCGTGAGGTCGAGGCCGCGCACCACGGCCCGGCCCTCGTAGCCGATGTCGCAGCCGCGGAGCTCGACGACCGGTGCGGCGCCGTCGGGCGCGGTCACGCGCAGTCCTGCCCGGCTCGGAGCGTGGCGAGGTTCGACCGCATCACCTCGAGGTAGTCGTCGCCCTTCGACTCGTCGGTCAGGCCCTCGAGCGGATCGAGCACCGCCGTCTCCGCTCCGGCCTCCGAGGCCAGCGTCTCGGCCACGGCCGGGCTGGTGAGGGTCTCGAAGTAGATGGTGGTCACGTCGTGCTCCTCGACGAACTCGGCCACCTCGGCGATGGCCTTCGACGACGGGTCGGCCTCGGGGGCGAGCCCGCTGATCCCGACCTGCTCGAACCCGTACCGCCGGGCCAGGTAGCCGAATGCCTCGTGGCTCGTGACCAGGTCGGTCTGCTCGCAGTCGGCCAGGCCGGCCTCCAGTTCCCCGTCGAGCTCGTCGAGCCGGTCGGCGAGCGCCTCGGCGTTGGCCCGGTAGTCCGCCGCGTGGGCGGGGTCGGCCTCGGCGAGGGAGTCGGCGAACGCGGTGGCCACCTCGGCGACCTTCGTGGGGTCGAGCCAGAAGTGGGGGTCGGTCGACCCGACCTCGTAGTCGTGGCTGTGGTCGTGGCCCTCCTCGCCCTCCTCGTGCTCGTGTTCGGCGGCCTCGTCGTGCGCCTCGTCCTCGTGCTCCTCGCCGGCGTGCTCGACGGGGAGCAGCTCGGTGGCGTCACGGGCGTCGAACACCTCGCCCTGGGCTTCGACGACGGCCTGGTCGACGGCGGGCTGGAACTCCGACAGGAACACCACGGCGTCGGCATCTTGGATGGAGCCCACGGCCCGGGGCGTGAGCTCGAGGTCGTGGGGCTCGGCACCGGGCTTGGTCAGGCTCGTCACCTCGACCCGGTCGCCGCCGACCTGCTCGGCCATCCACTGGAGCGGGTAGAAGGACGCCACCACCTGGAGCGGATCGTCGGGGGTGCCCGAACCGCCGGCCTCCTCGCCGCAACCGGTGAGGGCGGCTGTCCCGAGCAGCACCGCGGCCAGGGCGAGGGTGGACCGGCGGAGGACGGGGGAGCGGTGCATGGCCGCCAACCTATCCCGAAAATGAGAATCATTGTCAAAAAGATCGCGAAGCTGCGTCCGCCGCACCACGGGCAGCGGACCGCACCACCCGCAGCGGATCGCGGCGGCCTCCGGTGCTCGGCTCGCCGGTGGGCCAGACTCCCGGCATGAGCGCACCCGATCTCACCCCCAAGCCGGCCACCGAGGCCACGGCCGCCGCCAACCGGGCCCTGGCCGACCTCCCGTTCCTCACCGGCGACGACCCGGATCGGGAGCGGGCGACGCGGGGACGGGTGCTCGCCGCTCCGGACCAGGTGGCGCACGGCGGCGGCTGGCCGGCGTGGGACCTCGGTGCCTACCGCTTCCTCGACGGCGAGGCGCCGCCCGAGGTCAACCCCAGCCTGTGGCGCCAGGGCCAGCTCAACAACGAGGCCGGCCTGTTCGAGATCGCCCCGGGCTTCCACCAGGTGCGGGGGCTCGACCTCGCCAACATGACCACGATCGAAGGCGAGGAGGGCCGCATCGTCATCGACCCGCTCACCTCGGTGCAGACCGCCCAGGCCGCGCTGGCCCTCGTCGAGGAGCACCTCGGCGCCCGGCCGGTGACGGCGGTGATCTACACGCACAGCCACGTCGACCACTTCGCTGGCGTCCGGGGCGTGATCGACGAGGCCGACGTGGAGGCCGGCAAGGTCCGGGTCATCGCCCCCGCCGGCTTCCTGGAGGCCGCGGTCAGCGAGAACGTGGTCGCCGGCAACGTCATGACCCGCCGCGGCAGCTACATGTACGGCGCGCTCCTGCCCAAGGGCCCGCAGGGCCACGTGGACGCCGGGCTGGGCAAGGGCGTCCCCGTCCTCGCCGACCAGGGCCTCATCGCGCCCACCGAGGAGGTGTCCGACACGCACACCGAGCTGGTGGTCGACGGGATCCGCATCGTGTTCCAGGTGACGCCGAACACCGAGGCGCCGAGCGAGATGAACTTCCACTTCCCGGACCACCGGGTGCTCTGCATGGCCGAGAACTGCACGTGCACCCTGCACAACCTGTACACGCCCCGTGGCGCGCAGGTCCGCGACGCGCTCGGCTGGAGCAAGTACCTCCAGGAGGCGATCGACCTCTACGCCGACGACACCGACGTGTGCTTCGCCAGCCACCACTGGCCCCGCTGGGGGCACGAGGACATCGTCACCCACCTCGCCCAGCAGCGCGACACGTACCGGTTCATCCACGACCAGAGCCTCCGCCTGGCCAACCACGGCCTCACCGCGACGGAGATCGCCGAGGAGCTGCGCCTGCCGCCCGAGCTGGAGGCGACTGCAGCGAGCCGGGGCTACTACGGCACCGTCAACCACAACGCCAAGGCGGTGTACCAGCGCTACCTGGGCTGGTTCGACGGCAACCCGGCCCACCTCCACCCGCACCCGCCGGCCGAGGCCGGGGCGCGCTACGTCGAGTTCATGGGCGGTGCCGACGCGGTGCTGGAGAAGGCTCGGGCATCGTTCGATGCCGGCGACTACCGCTGGGTCGCCGAGGTGGTCAGCCACGTCGTGTTCTCGGATCCGCACAACGAGGCGGCCCGGGCGCTCGAGGCCGACGCGCTCGAGCAGCTCGGCTACCAGGCCGAGTCCGGTCCGTGGCGGGACTTCTACCTGACCGGTGCGCAGGAGCTGCGCCACGGCCACCCCGAGATGACGATCAGCTCGACCGCCGCACCCGACACCGTCGCGGCGATGACCACGGAGATGCTGCTCGACTACCTGGGCGTCCGGATCGACGGACTCGCCGCCGCCACCCGCACCTGGGCGATCGACCTGACCGCCTCGGACCGTGGCGAGCGCTGGCGCGTCGGCATCGAGCGCGGTGCGATCCACAGCATCCGCCTCGAGTCCGATCCCGAAGGGCTGCCGGACGCCGACGTGGCGATCGAGGCCGACCACGCCCCGCTCGCCAAGCTCCTGTTCGCGCCCGACGCGGTCGCCGAGCTGGCCGTGCTCGTCGATGCCGGCGCCGTGGCCGTGTCGGGCGACCGGGCCGCGCTCGAGGCGTTCCTCGCCACGCTCGACGGCTTCACCCTGATGTTCCCCATCGTCACCCCCTGACCGGGGTCAACCTGGGCTCACCCGGGCGGGGCTACCGTCGAGGCGGACCCGTCGGCAACGAGCAGCAGGAGCGGCGTCATGGCCGAAGACCGATCAGCCATCAGCATCGTGCGGGAGTCGAAGATCCTCGCCTACACCGTCGGGGCCATGACGCTGGCCGCCGGGTTGATCCTGCTCTTCTGGCCCGACCGGACCCTCACGGTCGTGGCCCGGCTCGTCGGCATCCTGCTCGTGGTCGTCGGCGTCGGCGACCTGCTCGAGACCATCCGCAACCACCGCGGCATGTCGTACTGGGGCCTGCTGCTGCTGCGAGCCGTCATCAACCTGGTGTTCGGCCTGATGCTCGTGTTCTGGCCGGGCATCACCGTGGGCGTGCTGGTGTGGCTGGTCGGCCTCGACCTCGTGATCGCCGGAGCGATCGGCCTGCTCGCCCGGGGTCAGATGGCGCCCGAGTACAAGGGGTCGATCACCAGCCGGTCGATCCTCACGATCCTCTTCGGCATCGCGATCATGGTCTGGCCCGATGCCACGATCAGCGTGGTGGCCTTCCTCGTGGCCGCCCTGCTGATCCTGTTCGGGCTGGTCTTCCTCTGGTCCGGCTACCAGATCAGCAAGGTCCGGGTCATCGAGGCGTGACATCCCGGACCTCGCCGGTCAGTAGCTGAACGTCGTCGCCCCGTCGCCGATCCACTCCCACAGCGGCACGGTCCCGCCGATCGTCGCGTTCGAGCGCAGGTCGTTCGCATCGAGCCCGCGGGCGTCGAAGCAGATCGGGCAGACGAGCACCTCGCCACCGGCGGCGGCGTAGCGCTCGAACAGCGAGGGGAGCGGCGGACAGCCGTCGCAGGCCGTCCCGGTGGCGGTGGTGGTGACGCCGAGGCGCACCGCCTCCTTGGTCAGGAACAGGATCGTGGGCCGGCCGCTCTCGGCGGCGCCCACGGCGACGAGCATCGCGACGGTCACCTTCTCGGCATCCTCGAGGCCGGTGGTGAGGCTGATGGCAGCGCGTCCGGTCATGGCGGTTCTCCTTCGGGAGTCGGGGTTGGACGCTTCCGATGATCCGGATCGAGCGGGTGGCGCGCACTTCAACGGTTGAAGTGCGGCCCCGGCGGGTCGGGCGTAGGTTCGCGGCATGCCCGAGTACGGCCAGTTCTGCCCGGTCTCCAAGGCGGCCGACGTGCTGTGCGAGCGGTGGGCGATCCTCGTGGTCCGCGAGGCCCTCGCCGGCAGCGCCCGCTTCGGCGACTTCCAGCGGGGTCTGCCCGGCTGCCCTCCCGCCACGCTCTCCAAGCGGCTCAAGGACCTGACCCGGGCCGGGGTCCTCGGCCGCACCGACGGCCCCGACGGCGTCCGCTACGAGCTGACCGAGGCGGGCTGGGAGCTGTACCCGATCGTCGAGGGCTTCGGCCGGTGGGGCCAGCGCTGGGTGCGCAGCGAGTACCCGCCCGACGAGCTCGACGCCGAGGTCCTCCTCTGGGACGTGCGCCGCTACCTCGATCCGGCGTCGCTCGGCGTGGACCAGGCGGTCGTCCAGCTCGAGGTGCGGGTCCCGTCGGAGGGCCGCCGCTACTTCTGGATCACCATCGACCCCGGCGAGGTCGACCTCTGCCTGGTCGACCCGGGCCGACCGGTCGATGCCGTGGTCGACGCCGACCTGGCGGCGCTCACCCGGGTGTGGATGGGCGACGACACCTTCGCCCAGGCGGTCGACGCCGGGACCGTGACCGTCCGCGGGCCGGCCAAGCTCGTGCGACGCATCCCGGCGTGGTTCGGCCGCCACCCGGTGCTGGGGCCGATCGGTCCCGCGTCGGCCCCGTCGCGGTGAAGCGAGTCAGGCGCGGCGACCGGCGTGGTCGCTCAGCACCCGGTAGAGGGCCTTGAGCTTGGAGCGCTCGCGTGGCCGCTCGGTGAACCCGAGGGCCGCTCCCATGACGTCGGGGCCCCGGACCACCAGGCCGTGGCCGGGCAGCAGGTGCTCCACGTCGAGGGCTCGCAGCCGGCGCTCGGTCTCCGCCGACAGCCGGCCGTCGACGTACTCGGGGTTGAACCACCCCTTCCCCTCGACGGAGAGCACGGCGTCGCCCGAGAGCAGGGTGCGGCTCGGGGCGTGGTAGAGGCAGGTCGAGTCGTCGCTGTGGCCCGGCGTGTTGAGGACCTCCCAGTCCGGGAGGCCGGGGAGGCGACCGCCGTCGGCCAGCCACGAGTCCGGTTCGAACGGGAGGCGCACGCCCTTGCCGTCCCAGCCGATCTCCTTCATCGTGCCGGCGATCTCCTTGGTGGCCTGGAGGTCCCGGGGCTGGCTCGCCATCACCGGCAGGATCTCCATCACGGCCCGCGGGCCAGGTGGGCGGAGGGCCCGGGTGCCGTCGCGCATCTCGGCGATGGCGTGGGGCAGGTGGACCGCGGTGCCGTGGGCGTCGCGCAGGGTCGGCAGCCCGCCGACGTGGTCGGCGTGCCCGTGGGTGGCCACCGCGGCGCCGAGCTCCGAGGGGTCGGACCCGTGGGCACCGAGCGCGTCGGCGACGAGGGGCAGCTGCGACGGCATCCCGAGGTCGACCACGAACGGCTGGCCGTCGCCGCCGTCGTGGATGACGTAGCAGTTGTAGAGCCACTTCGAGATCACGGTGACCCCGATCTCGGGCAACTCCGTGATCACCGGTGCCGGCGCCTTGCGAGCCATCGACCCTCCTCTGGACGGGGGCCGAGGCTACCTGGGCCTAACCACCCGGGGTCAGGTTCTGGAGGCGGACCTCGCCGTGGGCGAGGAGGCGGCCGCGGTCGTCGCGGACATCGACCTTCCAGAGCTGCTGGCTGCGGCCCTGGTTGAGGGCATCGGCCTCGATCGTGACGCGGCCGTGGGTGATCGAACGGAGGAAGTGGGTGGTGTTGGTGAGGCCGACGGCGACCTGGCCAGCGTCGCGCACTGCGGTGGATGCGCCGATGCTGGCGGCCGACTCGATGGCGGTGGCGTACACGCCGCCGTGGACGATGCCCCACGGCGTGTGGTGGCGCTCGTCGATGTCGATGTGGCCGGTGACCCGGGTACCGCTCACCTCGGTGGGGTGGAACCCCGCCTCGCGCACGAAGGCGCCGGCGTCGGTGAGCGAGCTGGCGTCGAGGCGGAGCCCGCCGGTGGTGGCGGCCGCGTCGGTGCTCACGCGACCACCGGCGTGTTGGCCTTGGCGCCCGGGCCCCGCTTGAGCTTGATGTCGAACGGGCTGAGCGCCTCGCCGCAGTCGGCGCAGGTGGGGACGATGTGGGTCACGTGGCCGCACGGCTTGTGCACCATCTCGACGGGCGGCCCGTCGGGGGACTCCCACTTGTCGCCCCACTCGCGCAGCGCGGCGACGACCAGCCACAGGTCGCGGCCCTTGGCCGTGAGCTTGTAGTCGTACCGGGGCGGGTTGTCCTGGTAGGGGACCTTCTTCAAGATGTCGTGCTCGACCAGCGTCTCGAGGCGGGTGGTGAGGACGTTGCGGGCGATGCCGAGGCGCTCCTGGAAGTCGCCGAAGCGGGTGACGCCCAAGAAGCAGTCCCGCAGGATCAGCGGCGTCCACCACTCGCCGATGATCTCGAGCGTGTGGGCGACCGAGCAGTCGAGATCGTCGAAGCTGGCGCGTTTCATGGGTCACACCCTAACGGGTTGCATGATGAAACTCAACGGCGCATACTGAGTCGCATGAAGCAACTGAGAAGGGTCCGTGTGACCCATCGACGCCCACGGGCGGCGCGCCGCCGCCCGCCCGTCAGCCCCGAGGTGGCTGCCGAGCTGGCGATCATCGTCGACGTCCGCCGAGACCGCCTGCCGGGCTGAGCCGGGTGGTCGGCCTTGTGCCAAGCTGCACCCGTGTTGCGTCCTCGTCTGGCGGGTCGGTTCGCCCTCGTCCTCCTCTCCCTCGTCGCGTTGGCGACCACGGCGTGCGAGCCGGTCAACACCAATCCGCCCACCACCCCGGGGACGAAGCGCATCGTCCTCTACGGGGACTCGATCCCGTCCTGGCTGGTCGGTACGGGTTCGGCGGGGCTCGACAAGACCAAGTACACCGTGCTCAACGGGGCGGTCTCGGCCTGCGATGGCGATCTCCCGTTCCGTGATGCCCGCTGGGTCGACAACAAGGTCGTCCCGGTCACCGACTGGTGCAAGAAGGGCTGGAGGAAGCACTACCCGCCCTTCCTCGCGACCCGCCCCGACGCGGTGGTGATCATGGGCGGGACCCACGCCATGCTCGACCACAAGATGAACGGCGTCTGGGTGAACCCGTGCAGCGCGACGGGCCGCAAGGCGTACTACGACGACATCCGGTCCCGGTTGCTGTACCTGAGGAACTACGCCGACGACGTGTTCGTGGTGCTGCCCGCGTGGCCCGGTCCGCAGAGCCGGTGGATCATGCCGGCCGACTACACCGCCCGCGCCGACTGCGTCCGCGAGGAGCTGGAGCGAGCGGCCACGGTCCGCCACGCCCACATCATCGACTTCGGTGCCTACCTGTGCCCCGTGTCGAAGACGTCCTGCAACGCCGACCGTGGGACCAACGGCATCCACGTCGACGCGGACAAGGCCTCGACGACCCTCGCGTGGCTGCTTGCGACCGTGGATGCGCAGATCTCGGCCTGAGCCCCGCTCAGATGATGTCGTTCATGATCTGGCCGAGCTCCTCGGGGTACCGGCTCACGAAGTAGACGAACGTCGGCTCGATGTTGTCGAACAGGTTCGTGTCCGGCGCCAACGTCGCCGCGAAGCCGTTGAGGTAGAGCAGGTTCTTGAAGAACAGCACCAGCTCCTTGGGCAGCGAGAAGCCGTTCTGGGCGAGGACCTTGATGATCGAGCCGAGCGCCTGGCCGAGCTTGTCGACCGTGAACTCGCCCTCGCGGGACAGCAGCGTCGGGTCGATGGCGTTGAGCTGGGCCTCGATCTGGGCGGCGAGGCCGGGCAGGTCCGCGCCGGCAGGCACCGCACCGAACGCCTGGAGCCCCTGGAGCTGCATGAGGTTGTCGTTGCGCCCGAACCCGAACAGGAACTGCACGGTCGCGGCCCGCTGCTCGGCGGTGATGCGCCCGGCGATCCCGAAGTCGATCAGCGAGAAGTCGCCGGCCGGGTTGATGAGGACGTTGCCGGCGTGCAGGTCCCCGTGGAAGATGCCGTAGGCGACCATGTGCTCGAGCGTGCCGGTGATGGCCAGGTTGAGCAGCCGCTCGCCGTCGACCGCGTCGGGGTAGGCCTCGAGCGCCCGGTTGTACGGCACGCCCTCGACCCGGGTCATCACGAAGACGTCCTCGGTGGTGAGGTGGGGGATCGGCCGGGGGAAGATCGTGAAGTCGTGGCCGGCGGCCTCCGAGGCGAGGGAGAGCTCGACCTGGTTGAGCGCCTCGAACCGGAAGTCGATCTCCTCGAGCACCATCTGGGCGAACAGCTCCACGAAGCCGGTGAGGTTGGCCACCCGGGCGGACTTGGAGGCCCGCTCGGCGGCGGCTGCGGCCAGCGCCATGGACCGCAGGTCGCGCTCGAACTGCTCCCGGAGGCCGGGGCGGCGGACCTTCACCACCACCTCGGTGCCGTCGTGGAGCGTGGCCGCGTGGACCTGGCCGATCGATGCCGACCCGAGCGGCTCGGGGTCGAAGGCGGAGAACACCGCCTCCAGCGGCACCTCGAAGCGCTCCTCGAACGTCTGCTCGGCGAGGCCGGGCGGCAGCGGTGTGGCCGTGTCGCGGCACCAGCCGAACGCCTCGACCCACTCGTCGGGGAGGAGCCCCTGCGCGGTGGCGATGAACTGGCCCAGCTTGATGTAGGTCGGCCCGCCCGCCTTGACCAGCTCCTGGATGTGGCGCATGGCGCTGCCCGCCTCGAGCGGCCCCTCCTTCACCCGCCGGACGGCATCGTCCTTGAGGCCGGGCGCCACGCCCTTGGCCAGGTCGACGCCGGTGCGCCCGACGGCCCGCAGCGTGGTGGGCCGCAGCGAGGCGCGCGCCAGCTGCGCGGCCTCGTCGGCCACGCGGGCCCGGGCCGGCGGCCCCCAGGCGAGCCAGAGGCGGGCGCTGTCTCGGAGGCCGGGGTGCGCGGCGAAGCGCTCCGACCGGTCGAGGATCTCGGTCATGTCGGGCAGGGGAGGGACGGGCACGTCGCGACCGTAGGGGATCGAGCACCGGAACCTCGACACCGATCGGTGTCACATTGGTCACGCCGGCGGCCGCCGGCGGTGGATCAGCGGGCCGCGTCGCCTGCGGCGGCGACGAGGGCGTCGAGCCCGGCGCGCAGCTCGTCGTGGGTGGGCCACCCGAAGCCGAGGCGGAAGTACCGGTCGCTCACCTCGAACCAGTGGCCGGGGCCGACGTAGGTGCCGTGGTCGGCGAGGAGCCTGTGGTGGAACGCGGCCTCGTCGACCTCGACCGACTCCCGGAACCGCACCAGGCCGACGACGCCACCAGACGGACGCACCCACTCGAACGTGTCCTGGGCGGCCATCCACGCCTCGACGGTGGCCAGCCGCTCGCGGACGTCGGCGACGATGGGTGGCAGGACCCGCTTGCGCTCGGCGAGGACCCGCCCGGCGATGTGCTCGTCGATGGTGGACCCGCAGATGACGATCTGCTCCTTGGCGGCCAGCAGGGACTCGCCCAGGATCGGGTCGCTGGTGACCGCCCACCCGATGCGGATGCCCGGCAGGCCGTAGGCCTTGCTCATCGAGCTGACGCTGACGACGTTGGGCGACAGGGTGGCGGCGAGCGGGATGCGCTCGCCGGTGTGGGTGAGGTCCCGGTAGGTCTCGTCGACCAGCAGCACCGCCTCGGCCTGTTCGGCGAGGCCCACGAGGCGCTTGAGGTCGTCGACGTCGAGCATCGTCCCCGTGGGGTTGTGCGGGCACGTCACGCTGATCAGCCGGGTGGTGCCGGGGCGGACCTTCTCGGCGACCTCGTCGATGTCGAGCTTCCAGCCCCGGTCGTACGAGAGGTCGACGATGTCGAGGTCGGCGCCGATGGCCCGGGGCGTCTCGAGGTTGGTGGCGTAGTTCGTGCGCACGACGATGGCGTGGTCGCCGCGGTCGAGCAGGGACGTGGCCACCGCGAACAGCGCCGTGGCCGCTCCTGGCGTGACGATCACGTGCTCGGGCGACAGGCCGGCGCCGCCGGCCGCGACCGCCTCGCGCAGCAACGGGTCGCCGAGGTGGTCGCCGTAGCAGAGCACCAGCTCGTCGAGGTCGAGGTCGAGGCCCAGGTCGGACAGCTTGCGGTCGGCGACCGAGCTCTCCGAGAGGTTGTTGGTGATGGTGTCGTACCCGAGCTCCTCGGGAGACTCCACCTCGATCGGCATCCGGCGGTAGCGCATCGCCGGAGCCTGTCACACCACTCGGTGCCTCAGGCGCAAGGGCCGCCGGGGACCGCCGTCACCTCGGTTCCCTCGAGCTGCAGGCCCGGGGGGACGGCCTTGAGGTAGTCGGGCACCAGTGCGTCGAGGCTCGGCGGCGGCGCGCCGTTCGCCGCCGAGTACGCCTCGACCGCGGTCTGCGCCGTCCGCTGGTTGAGCTCGCAGGCCTGGGCTTCCGCGGCGTCGATCTCGTCCTTCGGCGCCCCGGACGACGGCTCGGTCGTGGCGGCCGCACCTCGGACCGTGATGAGCCACGCCCCGCCTTCGCGGACCAGGTCGTAGTCGATCTCGTGGCCGTCCAGCTCGGCGATCACCACGGCGCGGTCGCCGGTGACCTCCTCGGAGACCACCTTCACCCCGGTCGGTGGGTCCTCGCCCTCGGCGGCCTCGGCGATGGCCTCCGCGCAGCCGGCCCCGTCGCTCAGGGCCGAGGCCTGGGTCTGGAGCTCCTCGCTCATGACCGCGCAGGCCCGCTCCCAGTCGCTGTCCTCCAGCGCCCGGAAGTAGGTCTCGACGGCGGCGCCCGGGCCGCCCTCGGCAACGTCGCTGCTCGACGAAGCGTCATCGTCGCCGGACGAGGTGGCGAACCAGATGCCGCCGCCCACGAGGGCGATGACGATGACCGCGAGCACGATCAGGCCGCCCTTGCCCTTCTTCGGGGCGGGGGCCGACCGCGCCGGCGGCACCGGCACCTGGGGGTACGCCGGGGACGAGTACGGGTTGACGACGTTGGGATCGGCGCCGGCGAAGCCCCGCGGCGGACCCCCGGGCGTGCCGACACCCGAGCCGGGCCCGGCGAAGCCGGGTGGGGGCGTGGGCGTGCCGCCCGCGAAGCCCGGGGGCGGCCCGGCGGGAGCCGAGCCGTCGGGGGTCGTTCCTTCGCCGGGATCGGCGCCGCCTGGGGTGTCGTCAGCCATGCGAGGACGGTACCCGTCGCCGAGCCGGTGGCCCGGAGGGTTCAGCCCTGGCGGGCGGCGATGGCGTCGGCGACGGCCAGGATGCGGCGGGCGTTGTCGACGTGCAGGTTCTCGATCATGCGCCCGTTGTGGGTCACCACGCCCTTGCCGGCGGCGATGGCCTCCTCGAACGTGGCGATCAGCGCCGCCGCGTCCTCGACCGCCTCGGCGGTGGGGGCCCAGATCCGGTTGGCCGGCTCGAGCTGGCTCGGGTGGATCAGGGTCTTGCCGTCGAAGCCCATCTGGCGACCCTGGAGGCACTCGGCCTCGAAGCCGGCTTCGTCCTTGATGTCGTTGTAGACGCCGTCGAGGATGACCTTGCCGGTGGCGCGGGCGGCCAGCAGGCACAGGCCGAGCCCGGTGAGCAGGGGTTGGCGGCCGGGCACGTGCTCGGCGTGGAGCTCCTTGGCCAGGTCGTTGGTGCCCATGACGAGCACGGTGAGGCGCTCGGAGGCGGCGGCGATCTCCTCGGCGTGGAGCATCGCGACCGGCGTCTCGACCATCGCCCAGATCTTGGTGGTGTCCGGGGCGCCACCGGCCTCGAGGCCTCGCTCGATGGCGTGGACGTCGGCGACCGAGTCGACCTTGGGCACCACGACGGCGGCCGGGCCGGCCTCGGCGGCGGCGGCGATGTCGTCGGCGTGCCACTGGGTGGTCAGGCCGTTGACGCGGATCGCGATCTCCTTGGCGCCGTACTCGCCGGAGGTGGCGGCGGCGCACACGCGGTCACGGGCGTCGGCCTTGGCGTCGGGGGCCACGGCGTCCTCGAGGTCGAGGATCAGCGCGTCGGCGTCGAGGCCCTTGGCCTTCTCGAGGGCGCGCTCGTTGGCGCCGGGCATGTAGAGGACGGAGCGGCGGGGGAGGATCTCGTCAGCCATCGGTTCAGACCTCCAGGCCCACGGCGCGGTAGAGCCCGGCGACGTCCTCGTCGCGAGCGGACAGCTGCTTGGCCAGGTCGACCATGACGTGGCACTGCTTCACGGAGGCGTCGTCCTCCATCTTCCCGTCGATCATCACGGCACCGGTGCCGTCGCCCATCTCCTCGATGACGTGCAGCGCGTGGGCGACGTCCTTCGGGTCGGGGGAGAAGACCTTCTTGGCGATGTCGATCTGCACCGGGTGCAGCGACCAGGCGCCGACGCAGCCGAGCAGGAAGGCGTTGCGGAACTGGTCCTCGCAGGCCACGACGTCCTTGATGTCGCCGAACGGGCCGTAGAAGGCGAAGATCCCGTTGGCCACGCACGCGTCGACCATGCGGGCGATCGTGTAGTGCCAGAGGTCCTGCTGGTAGATCGTGCGGTCGCTCTCGATCTCGCCGTCGATCGGGTCCTGGCGGACCAGGTAGCCGGGGTGGCCGCCGCCGACGCGGGTGGTCTTCATGCGGCGGTTGGCCGCGAGGTCGGCCGGGCCGAGCGAGAGGCCCTGCATGCGCGGGCTGGCGGCGCAGATCTCCTCGATGTTGGCAACGCCAGCGGCCGTCTCGAGGATGGCGTGGACGAGGATCGGCTTCTCGAGCCCGGCGCGTGCCTCGAGCTGGGCGAGGATCCGGTCCACGTAGTGGATGTCCTCGGCGCCCTCGACCTTGGGGACCATGATCACGTCGAGCTTGTCGCCGATCTCGGTGACGAGCGTGATGAGGTCGTCGAGGACCCACGGCGAGTCCAGGCTGTTGATGCGGGTCCAGAGCTGGGTCTCGCCGAAGTCGGTGCTCTTGGCGATGGCCACGAGGCCGTTGCGGGCGGCCTCCTTGTTCTCGGCCTTGATGGCGTCCTCGAGGTTGCCGAGGATGATGTCGACCTTCTTGGCGATGCCCGGCACCTTGGCGGCCATCTTCTCGTTGCTCGGGTCGAAGAAGTGGATCATCCGCGACGGGCGGAACGGGATCTCCCGAGCGGGGGCCGGGGCACCGGCGGCCAGCGGCTTGAAGAAGTCCTTGGGGTTGCGCATGGCCCAACCCTAGGGATCCGTCCGCGGTGGCCCCCAACTGGCCCCGCCCTCCACGAACTTCCTGCGCAAACGGTTGCGGTGCAACCACAACCATCGAAAGTTCGGCTTGACGGCGGCCGGCCGGATCCCGAGACTTAAGGACATGCTTAAGCATTCGGACCCCCTCAGCCTGGCGTTCCAGGCGCTGGCGGATCCGACCCGGCGTGCGCTGGTCGACCACCTCGTCGGTGGGCCGGCATCCGTCACCCAGCTGTCCGAGCCGCTCGCCATGACCATGTCGGCGGTGGTGCAGCACCTCGGCGTCCTGGAGGCCGCCGGGCTCGTCCGATCCGAGAAGATCGGCCGGGTCCGCACCTACCAGGTCGCCACCGAGGGCCTCCGCGCCACGGAGGACTGGCTGCACGGCCGCCGGACCCCGCTGGAGCGCCGGCTCGACCGCCTGGGCGAGCACCTCGCCGAGCACCCCGATCCCACCACCACGACCACGAAGGACCCGTCATGACCGACCGATCGACCATCCACGCCTCGTTCACCATCGAGCGCACGTTCCCCGTCCCGCCCGAGCGGGTGTTCCAGGCCTTCGCCGACCCGGCCGAGAAGGCCAAGTGGTTCGGCGGCGGCGACTGGGAGAAGCTCGAGAGCTCGTTCGACTTCCGACCGGGCGGCAGCGAGGTCGAGGTGGCCCGCTCGCCCGAGGGCGTTGAGGTCGGCTTCTACCTCCGCTACTACGACATCGTCGAGAACGAGCGGCTCGTGTACGCCTACGACATGACGAACGGCCCCGAGCGGGCGTCGCTGTCCGTCGCCACCATCGAGCTGGAGCCCACCGAGGACGGCGGGACCCGCTACGTCCACACCGAGCAGGGCGCGTTCCTCGACGGCCACCACGATCCGGCGGGCCGCGAGGAGGGGTCGATCGGCATCACCGACGCCCTGGGCGCCTACCTGGCCCAGCTCGCCTGACGTCGCGGCGCCGGGTCCGCTCTCCGGAACGGTCGGTCAGGTCGGGATGGGCGGGTAGCCGCCGAGCTCGTGCAGGGCCCGTTCGTACCGGCCGTCGACGTCGACGCGGGTGATGTCCTCGTAGGCGAACCGGCGCGGCCCGTGGTCCCAGAGACCGTCCGGGTCGATGTCGAGCAGGTGCAGCTTCCGCTTCCCGAGCCGCACCGGCTTGCCGATCGCGCAGACCGACGGGTCGAGGCCCTCGCGGTGGATCGACAGCAGCGGGAACTTCTCACCCAGGTCGGCCAGCAGGTCGGGCGTCGCGCCGAGGTCGATGTCGAGCGGCTGGGCCGCCTGGCCGCGGGCCCGCAGCACGCGGGCGGCGAAGCTGTTGGCGCCCCGGCGCTCGACGCGGGCGACGGAGTCCAGCCGCACCGCGTGCCAGCCGTCGAGGATCACGTCGTCGAGCGAGTGGAGCACGACCCAGGTCGGCCCCAGGCCGACGACGATGCCCACCAGGCGGTCGGCCTTCCAGAGCGACCGGTGCAGGCGCACCGGCTCTCCGGAGTCCAGCGCCGCCCGCAGCTCCTTGCGGTTCCGCTTCATCCCCATCGCCCCATGCTGGCAGGCGGGGGAGCGGCCGGCGGTGGAGGCGCCACCAACTTGACCGAGCGGTCAAGTTGGTGGGCTAGCCTGCGGGACCGCAGCAGCCGGCTGGTCGGCCGGCGCAGAAGGGGTGACGAGATGTACCAGTGGACCGACGAGCAGGAGATGGTGCGCGGCGCCGTCCGGCAGTTCATCGACAAGGAGATCCGCCCCCGCATCGACGAGTTCGAGCACGGCGACACCCCGCCCTACGAGGTGCTCCGCAAGATGTTCCGGGAGTTCGGCATGGACACCGCCGCCCGGGACCGCTTCGCCAAGCAGATGGCGTTCGAGAAGGCGGTGGCCGAGGCCGTCGCCAAGGGCGAGACCCCGCCCGAGAAGCCCAAGCGAGACGGGGACGGCGGCGCTTCGTCGCTGACGCTGATCCCCATCATCGAGCTGTGCAAGGTCTGCCCGGGCATGGTCACCGCCATGGGCGTGTCGATGGGCCTCACCTCCGCCGCCATCAGCTCCAAGGGCACCGTCGCCCAGAAGGAGCGCTGGGTGCCGGACCTGCTCACCATGGACAAGGTCGGCGCCTGGGCCATCACCGAGCCCGGCTCCGGGTCCGACGCCTTCGGCTCGATGAAGGCCACCGCCCGCAAGGACGGCGACGAGTACGTCCTCAACGGCTCCAAGACCTTCATCACGAACGGCCCCTACGCCGACACCATCGTCTTCATCTGCAAGCTCGACGAGGGCAACGACCCCAAGGACCGCAAGATCCTCTCCTTCGTCCTCGACCAGGGCACGCCCGGGCTCGAGCAGTCCAAGCCGCTGCGGAAGATGGGCATGCACTCGTCGCCCACCGGCGAGCTGTTCCTCGACGACGTCCGGGTCGGCATCGACCGCCTCGTCGGCGAGTCCGAGGACGTCGCCAAGGGCGGCCGCGAGGGCGCCAAGGCTACGTTCATGCAGGAGCGCTCCGGCGTCGCCGCCATGGCCCTCGGCATCATCGAGGAGTGCCTCGCCCTGTCGGTCCAGTACGCCAAGGACCGGGTCCAGTTCGGTGAGCCCATCGGGAACTTCCAGCTCATCCAGGACAAGCTCGCCCGCATGGAGGTCGCCCGCCTCAACGTGGAGAACCTGGTGTTCCGCACCATCGAGATGAGCGCGGCGGGCCATTCCATGACCCTCGCCGAGGCCAGCGCCATGAAGCTCTACTCGGCCCGGGCCGCCACCGAGGTCGCCCTCGACGCCGTCCAGATCTTCGGCGGCAACGGCTACATGAGCGAGTTCCGCGTCGAGCAGCTCGCCCGCGACTCCAAGGTCCTGCAGATCTACGCCGGCACCGACGAGATCCAGATCACCCACATCGCCAAGGACCTCCTCCGCCGCTGACCCCACCTTCCGAACTTCGTATGGGGGAGCGCCGCGACGGGCGCTCCCGCATACGAAGTTCGCTCTAGGGTCGGTGGCCATGGGGAAGCGGGGGATCGACCCGTGCCTCGCTCGCCGGCCTCATCACGCTCGGGTCGGTCGACCAGGACCAGGACGGCCAGGCCGACGCCTGCACCCGCGACCTGAGCCCGGCGACGACGACCACGACCGCCGCCCCGACGACGACGGTCCCGGCACCGGTGGCGCCCACGGGTGCCGAGCCGGTCAGCGGGTCGCCGAGCTACACCGGCTGACCCGGGTCAGGCGTCCTCGTCGATGGGGGCGTCGGCGAAATGCACGGCGTCGGGCGGGACGACGCCGGTGGGCAGCAGCTGGCGGAGGTCGGCGACGCGCTGGGTGCTGGCCCGCCAGCCGACGACCTGCCAGCGCAGGACGCGGCCCGTGCCGTCGCGGGCCTCGATCAGCCACGGCCGCCGGAAGCACACGCGGGCGACGAGGCCGCCCACCGCCAGGACCAGCAGCACCACCAGGTCGACGATCGCCACGAGCAGCGGGAAGATCACGAACAGGATCACCAGCACGGCGATGATCAGCACGATGGCGGCCACGATGCCCTCGCCGATCACGTCCCCGCACCCGCCGCCGTCGGCGGCGTCGCCGGTGCGGCGGATGGTCTTGCGGAAGCGCCGGTAGAAGCGGCGCCACAGGGTGTCGGCCCCGAGCCGGGGGATCCACCGCCGCTTCACGGTCCACACCAGCGCCCCGGGCGGCGCGGGCTCGGGCGCTCCCGGCTGCGGCGGCCCGGCCGGCCAGGCGGGCCCGACGGGCTCGTGAGGGCCGGAGGGGTCGACGGGCTCGCTCACACGCCCAGGGAGCGGCCGATGATCTCCTTCATGATCTCGGTGGTGCCGCCGTAGATCGTGGTGATGCGGGCATCGGTGTACGCCCGGGCGATCGGGTACTCGAGCATGTAGCCGTACCCGCCGTGGAGCTGCACGCACGTGTCGACCGTGCGCTTCTGCAGCTCGGTGCACCACCACTTGGCCTCGGCGGCCTCCTCGGCGGTGAGGGTGCCGTCGTTGAGGCCCTCGATGCAGCGGTCGACGAACGACTGGGCGACGTCGATCTCGGTGCGCATCTCCGCGAGCTTGAACCGGCTGTTCTGGAACGACCCGACGGGCTGGCCGAACGCCTTGCGGTCCTTCACGTACTCCAGGGTCCAGCCCAGGGCGGCCTCGGCGGCGGCCACGGCCGACGCGGCGATCGACAGCCGCTCCTGCGGCAGGTTGTGCACGAGGTGGACGAAGCCCTGGCCCTCGGTGCCGAGCAGGTTCGCCACGGGGACCTGGACGTCGGTGAAGAAGAGCTCGGCGGTGTCCTGGCTGTGGAGGCCGACCTTCTCCAGGTTGCGGCCCCGCTCGAAGCCCTCCATGCCCCGCTCGATCACCACCAGGCTCATGCCCTTGTGCTTCTGGGTGGGATCGGTCTTGACCGCGGTGATCACGAGGTCGGCGTTGATGCCGTTGGTGATGAACGTCTTGGACCCGTTCACGACGTAGCGGTCGCCGTCGCGGATGGCGGTGGTGCCCATGGACGCCAGGTCCGACCCGATGCCGGGCTCGGTCATGGCGATGGCGGTGATGAGCTCGCCCGAGCAGATGCCCGGCAGCCACCGCTCCTTCTGCTCGTCGGTGCACAGCGAGGTGAAGTACGGAAGGCAGATGTCGTTGTGGAGCGTGAGGCCCAGCCCGGCGCCGCCGGTGCCCGAGCGCTGGAGCTCCTCGCCGATGATGAGGTTGTAGCGGAAGTCGTCGACCCCGCCGCCGCCCAATTCCTCGGGCACGTCCATGCCGAGGAACCCGGATGCGCCGGCCGCGGCGAACAGCTCCCGCGGCACGATCCCGTCGGCCTCCCACTGGAGGAAGCCCGGCACGATCTCCTTCTCCACGAACTGCCGGAAGGCGTCGCGGAACAGGTCGTGCTCGTCGGTGAAGATCGTGCGCTGCATCCGCCCATCCTGCCAGCCCGCGGGTGGGATGCTGGACGGGTGACCCTCGTGATCCGACCGCTGGAGCCGTCCGACCGGGAGGCGTGGAACCCGCTGTGGCAGGGCTACCTGCGGTTCTACGAGTCGACCCTGCCGGCCGAGGTCACCGACCTCACGTGGTCACGGTTCTTCGACGACGCTGAGCCGGTCGGCGCGATCGGCGCGCTCGTCGACGGCAACCTCATCGGGTTCTGCCACCACCTGTTCCACCGCTCGACCTGGGCGGCCGGCACGTACTGCTACCTCGAGGACCTCTTCGTGTCGCCCGACTCGCGCGGCACCGGCACCGGCCGGGCGCTGATCGAGGCGACGGCCGACCTCGCGGCGAAGGCTGGTGCCGAGAAGCTCTACTGGCACACCCAGACCGGCAACGCCACGGCCCGGTTCCTCTACGACCAGCTCGCCCGCCAGGACTTCGTGGTCTACGAGCGCGACCTCACCTGATCAGCGGGTGCCCCAGGTGTAGGTCTGCTTCACGAGGTCGAGGTAGGTGAAGACCTCGGCGCTGCGGACGCCCGGGGTGGCCCGGATGACGTCGTTGACGAGGTCGAGGAGGTGGTCGTTGTCCTCGCACACCACCTCGAGCAGGAGGTCGTAGGCGCCCGACGCGATGACCACGTAGTCGATCTCGCCGATGGCGCCGAGGCTGGCGCCCAGCGCCCGGAGGTCGCCCTCGGCCCGCACGCCGATCATCGCCTGGACGGTGAAGCCGACCGAGAGCGGGTCGGTGACCGCCACGACCTGCATCACGCCCGAGTCGGTGAGGCGCTGCACCCGCTGGCGCACGGCGGCCTGCGACAGGCCCACCTCCGGCCCGAGCTTGGCGTAGGACATGCGGCCGTCGACCTGGAGGGCGCGGATGATCGCCTTGTCGATCTCGTCGATGACCGGCGCTGCGGCGGCGCGGGCGCTGCGGCCGTTGCGACGGGGCGTGGATCCCACCGGCACGTCAGGCACCGGCCGTCGCGAGGGCGTCGGTGAGGGGGACGTGGGTCCGGGTCAGCGCCTCGGCGACCGAGTGGTTGACGATCTGGCCGCCGAGCGTGTTGACGCCGAGCGCCAGCGCGGGGTCGCGCCCGACCGCAGCGGCGACCCCGAGCGAGGCCAGCTCCGACAGGTAGGGGAGCGTGACGTTCGTGAGCGCGTAGGTGGATGTGTGGGGCACCGCGCCGGGCATGTTGCCGACGGCGTAGTGGATGACCCCGTGCTTCTCGAACACCGGGTCGTGGTGGCTGGTCTCGTGGGAGGTGGCGATGCACCCACCTTGGTCGATGGCGATGTCGACGACGACCGCCCCCGGCTTCATCTGCTTCACGAGGTCCTCGTCGACGACGACCGGTGCCCGCCCGCCGGCCACGAGGACGGCGCCGATCACGAGGTCGGCCGAGCGGACGACCCGCTCGACCTGGCCGCGGTTCGAGGCGAGCGTGGTGACCCGGCCCATCTGGATCTGGTCGACGTAGCGCAGCCGCTCGATGTTCTTGTCGAGCAGGTCGACCTCGGCCTCGAGCCCGGCCGCCATCCAGGCCGCGTTCCAGCCGACGTTGCCGGCGCCGAGCACCACGACCGACGCCGGGCGGACACCCGGCGCACCGCCGAGCAGCACGCCGCGCCCGCCGTTGTGGCGCTCGAGGAAGTGGGCGCCGACCTGGATCGACATGCGCCCGGCGACCTCGCTCATCGGTGCGAGGAGCGGGAGGACGCCATCGGCCGTCTGCACCGTCTCGTAGGCGATGCCGGGGGTGCCGGCGGCGAGGAGGGCTTCGGCCACCTTGGGGTAGGCGGCGAGGTGCAGGTACGTGAACAGGACCTGGTCGGCCCGGAGGTACGCCAGCTCGGACTCCTGCGGCTCCTTCACCTTGCAGATGAGCCCGGCCCGCTCCCACACCTCGTCGGCGGTGGCCACGATCTCGGCGCCGACCGCCCGGAAGTCGTCGTCGGGGATGCTGGCCCCGTTGCCGGCACCGGACTGGATGATGACGTCGACCCCGTGGCCGTGGAGCTCGCGGACGCCGTCGGGGGTGATGGCGACGCGGCCCTCGTCGGCCTTGATCTCCGTGGGCACCCCCACGAGGAGCGGGGCGCTCACGCCATCTTCTCCATCGCGTCCATGGCGTGGAGGAGGGCGACCCGGATCACCCGGGCCATCTCCTCGAACTCCTCGGGTCCGGCCGTGAGCGGCGGCGAGAGCTGGATCACCGGCTCGCCCCGGTCATCGGCCCGGCACAGCAGGCCGTTGGCGATGAGCTGGGGCGTGAGCTCGCCGCGCAGGAGGAAGTCGGCCTCCGCGTCGGTGAAGGTCTCCTTGGTGGCGGTGTCCTTCACCAGTTCGATGCCGTAGAAGTAGCCCATGCCGCGGACGTCGCCCACGATGGGCAGGTCGCGCAGGCCCTCGAGCGCGGCGCGGAAGCCGTCCTCGTTGGTGCGGACGTTCCCGATGAGGTCCTCGCCCTCGAGGATGTCGAGGTTGGCGAGGGCCGCCGCGCAGCTGACCGGGTGGCCGCCGAAGGTGATGCCGTGGAGGAAGATCTCGTCGTTGTCGAGGAACGGCTCGGCGATCTTGTCCGAGACCATGACGCCGCCGAGCGGGGAGTAGCCCGACGTGAGGCCCTTGGCCATGGTGATCATGTCGGGCTGGTAGCCGAGGCGCTCGGCCCCGAACATGGCGCCGAGGCGGCCGAAGGCGCAGATCACCTCGTCGCTCACCAGGAGCACGCCGTAGTCGTCGCAGATCTCCCGGACCCGGGCGAAGTAGCCGTCGGGCGGGGTGAAGCAGCCGCCCGAGTTCTGCACCGGCTCGAGGTAGACGGCGGCCACGGTCTCGGGGCCGGCCTCGATGATGGCGGCCTCGATGGCCTCCGCCGGGGCGAGCAGGGCCTCCTGGGTGAGCTCCGGGTACCGGTACGAGTTGGTGTTCGGCACCTTGAGGTTGCCCTGGGGGATCAGCGGGGCGAACACGTCCTTGATGGCGTCGAGGCCGGTGATGGAGAGGGCCCCGATGGTGGCCCCGTGGTAGGCCAGGTTCCGGGACACGACCTTGTGGCGGGTGGGCTCGCCCTTGGCCACGAAGTACTGGCGGGCGAGCTTCCAGGCCGACTCCACGGCCTCGCCGCCGCCCGTGGTGAAGAAGGCCCGGTTCAGGTCGCCGGGGGCGAGGGCCGCCAGCCGGCCGGCGAGCTCGACGGCGGTGGGGTGGGCGTAGGTCCACACCGGGAAGTAGGCGAGCTTCTCGGCCTGCTCGGCCATGGCCTTGGCGATCGAGGGGCGGCCGTGGCCGGCCTGGACGGTGAAGAGGCCGGCGAGCCCGTCGAGGTACCGCTTCCCGTTGGTGTCCCACACGTAGCAGCCGTCGCCCCGGTCGATGATGGTGACGTTGCCGTCGTCCTCCGGGTGCAGCTTGGAGAAGTGCCCCCAGAGGTGGTCCTTGGCGAGGGACTGCAGTTCGGCGGGGGAGGGAGAGGCGTTCACGGGGTGCTCCGGTCGTCGGTTCGTTACGCGGGTCACATTAGTTTCGCTCGCCGAAAGGGCACTTGACAAGCGAAACGCTTGCAAAGTCGGGAGATGACGAGTGAATCACCCGTCACCCCGAAGCTCGTGGAACTCAGCCGCCAGCGGGCTCGGAGCGCACGGTGCGCCAGGCGCCGATGGCCATCAGCCCGAGGGTGAAGATCAAGATCATGGTCGCCAGCACCTGCACCTGTGGCGGGATCTCGACCTTGTTGGCGTTGAAGATCTGCATCGGGAAGGTCGTGGTGCGGTCGCCGGCCACGAAGCTCGTGATGATGTAGTCGTCGATCGACAGGGCGAACGAAAGCAGGGCGGCGGCAGCGACGCCGGGCAGGATCAGCGGGAACGTGACCTTGGTGAACGCCTGCCAGGACGTCGAGCCGAGGTCGAGCGCCGCATCCTCGAGCGACCAGTCGAAGCCGCGCATGCGGGCCTGCACGGTGAGGGCCACGAAGCTCACGCAGAAGAGCACGTGGGCGATCACGATGGTGGTGAACCCGAACCCGACGTTGCGGGCGAAGAACAGGGTGAAGAGCGAGGCGCCCATCACGATCTCGGGGGTGGTGAGCGGCAGCACCACCAAGATGTTGATGGCGCCCTTGCCCCGGAAGTTGTACTTCGACTGGGCGAAGGCCATGAGCCCGCCGACGATCGTGGCGATGAGCACCGACACGAACGCCACCTGCAGGCTGGTGATCAGCGCGTCGCGGTACGCCGGCTTGTCGAAGGGGTGGGCCCAGTTGTCGAGCGTGAACTCGTTCCAGGAGGTGTTGAACTTCCCGACCGGGTCGTTGAACGAGAAGATCACGATCACGACGATGGGGGCGAAGAGCCAGGCGTAGACCAGGAGCGCCCAGATGCCGAGGATCCGCTGCGGGAAGGGGCGCCGGACCTTGGGGGCCCGCTTGCTGTCGGGGATCAGCTCGGAGAGCGAGGCGGGGCCGGTGGTGGCGGTCATGCGGCCAGCTCCTCGGTTCCGAGCACCTTGGCGTACAGGAGCACGCCGGCGGTGATGATCGCCATGAAGATGAACGACAGGGCGGCGGCCGCCGGGTAGTTGCTCTCCGAGAGGAACAGCTTCTCGATCTGGGAGCCGATCATGCTCGTGCGGACGTTGCCGAGGAGCGTGGCGTTGATGTAGTCGCCGGCGGCCGGGATGAACGTCAGCAGCGTGCCGGCGAACACGCCCGGGAGCGACAGCGGGAGGATGATCTTGCGGAAGGCGTTGGCCGGCACGTCGTAGAGGTCGCGGGCGGCGTCGAGCAGGTTGATGTCGATCTTCTCGAGGCTCACGTAGATCGGCAGGATCATGAAGGCGACGAAGTTGTACGTGAGCCCGCCGATGACCGCTTGGGGCGTGTTCAGGAACGCCCCGTTCGACGTGATGTGGAGGAAGTCGGTGATCCCGGTGAGGTGGAGGGTCTCGACCACCCACACCGCCGGGCCCTCCCCGCCGAGGATGGTCCGCCAGGCGATGGTCCGGATCAGGAACGACGTGAAGAACGGGACCATCACCAGGCCGAGCAGGATGCTGCGCCACTTCCCGGCTCGGAAGGCCAGGTAGTAGGCGAGCGGGTAGCCGATCAGGATGCAGAGGATCGTGGCGATCCCGGCGTAGGTGAACGACCGGATCAGCTCGGTGCCGAAGCGGTCGACCGAGTCCGAGAAGTTGGCCCAGTGCCACGTGAAGTCGTACTCGGGCAGCCACGGGTCGGGCTTCTCGGACAGGGCGATCTTGAGGAGGCTGCCCATCGGCACCAGGAAGAACAGGAGGAGCCACAGCACACCGGGGGACAGCAGGCCGTAGGTGCCCTTCTTCCCCTTCTTGAGCGTGGTGTTCGCGGTGCCGGCCATGGAACCTCCGTCAGCCTGTGATCCCGTTGAAGCGGGTCTGGATCGCGATCTCGTCCTTCTGCTGCAGCGGCCCGAACACCTGCAGCCGCTTCTGGGTCTCGTCGTCGACGAACACGAGCGGGTTCTCGGCCAGTTCGGCGCTGTCGCCGCCGGCGGCCTCGAGCACCTCCTTCACGCCCTTCACGGGCGAGATGTAGCCGACCCACTCGGTGATCCGGGCGGCGTTCTCGGGGTCGTAGACGAAGTTCATCCACTCCTCGCCCTGGGACTTCCGCGTGGCGCCCTTGGGGATGACCATCGTGTCGAACCACTGCGTGCCGCCCTCGTCGGGCACCACGAACTCGATGCCGAGCTCCGGGTCGAGCGAGTAGATGTCGCCGGACCAGGCGACGCAGGCCGCGATGCTGCCGTCCTCGAGGCCCTGGAGGTACTCGTTGCCGGTGAACTTCAGGATCTGGCCGTCGTCCACGGCCTTCTCGATCTCGTCGAGCGCCTTGTTGATGTCGTCGGGATCGGCCTTGGCGGCGTCGCTGCCCTGGCCCATCATCACCACGCCGACGGTGTCGCGCATCTCGGTGAGCATCGTGACCTTGCCCTTGAGCTTCTTGTCGAAGAGGTCGTTGGCGCTCGTGATCTCGCCGCCGGTGAGCTCCGGGTTGTAGGCGATGCCGCCGATGCCCGCCTGCCACGGCATGAAGTGCTTGGCGCCCGGGTCCCAGTCGAGGTTCGTGTAGGCGTCGAGCAGGTTGGCGTGGTTCGGGATGTTGCCGAGGTCGAGCTCCTCGACCCAGCCCAGGTCGATCAGGCGGGCAGCCATCCAGTTGGTGGGCATGACGACGTCGGCGTTGATCGTCTTCCCCCGGCCGAGCAGCGGCGAGAACGACTTGTTGAAGTAGGCGTCGTTGTCGTTGAAGTCGGTGAGGTAGTTGACGTCGATGCCGGTCTGCTTCTGGAACTCGTAGAGCGTGGTGCCCTTGCCCTCGGGGTTCCCGGAGTCGTCCTCGTCGATGTACGACACCCAGTTGCTCACCGTGAACCGGTTCGAGCCGGGGGTGGTGCAGGCGGCGAGGATCGACGGGGCGAAGAGCGCGGCGCCGGCGGCCATGCCGCTGCGTGCGAGGAAGCGGCGGCGGGTGAGCTCGCGGGTGATCGAGACCGCGTTCGCCAGCTCGGGATCGGACGGGAGTGCGCCAGCCGCAGCCGGACGCCGGGGGGAGGTGCGTCGTGCCATGCCGGTCAGTCTTCTTCCTCCACGGCGAGATCTGCCGTCGGCTCGGGAGGTGAGCCGGGGAGCAGGACGCACGCGTCGTCGGACCAGCTCGCCTGCACGCGATCGCCCGGGATGGGGAGCCCCTCGCGCCGGGCCGGGACGTGGGCGACGACCATCGAACCGTTGTCGAGGCGGGCTTCGTAGCGCACCACCGGGCCCTGGAACACGAGGTCGGTGACCGTCGCGTCGACCGTCCAGCGGTCCGGGTGGGCGGCGTCGGCATCGATGTAGACCCGCTCGGGCCGGACCATGAAGGTGCCGGCGTCGCCCACCGAGAGGCCCGACGTGTCGGTGGTGACCTCGAGCTTGCGTCCGGCGACCTCGACGGTGGTGGACCCGGCCGCCTTCTCGGCCACTCGGGCGGGCCAGAGGTTCGCCTGGCCGATGAACCCGGCGACGAACACCGACGCGGGGTTGTCGTAG
>DATMGQ010000229.1:0-26263 GCA_035555395.1 Acidimicrobiales bacterium | reverse complement strand
CGGTCTTCATCATCCTGGCGACCAACAACGGCGCCCGCCTCGGCTTCCTCCTGGCGCTCACCGGCTTCTGCGGCTGGATGTTCGTCATGGGCATCATCTGGTCGATGTACGGCATCGGCTGGAAGGGCTCGGCCCCGACCTGGAAGGTCGTCGACGTGGTCCGCAGCGAACCGGGCAGTGGGGAGGTCGTGTCCTCCTTGGAACAAGCCGATTCCCTACCGCTCCCCGACGAGCTGCCGGACCCGGTCGCGCTGCGCGACGCCAGCGAGGTGTTCTCCGAGAACTACCCCCCGACCCAGCGCGATCCGAAGATCGGCGACCTGGTCTCCGTGCAGGATCCCGAGGGCGAGGCGCTCCTCGAGAAGCTGAACGAGCAGGTCGCCCCCTGGCGCATCCTGCAGACGTCGAACAAGTACACGGGTGAGACCCAGGCGTTCGTGGCCACGGCCCTCGGGCCCGAAGGCCAGAACATGTTCGCCTCGGCCAGCGACTACATCGTCTTGGACTCGTTCCTGATCGGCGGCAAGACCGCCCGCACGGACGACAGCATCATCGGCCGGGTGAAGTGGAAGCTCGGTTCCATCGTGAACCAGAGCCCGCCGGACCTCTACGCCGCCATCCAGCTACAGGCCGTGATCCCGCAGGAGACCAAGCCCGGCCAGGCCCCGCCCACGCCGGTGGCCGACCCCGAGGCCGATGTCGTGACCGTCATCCTCAAGCGCATCCAGGGCCACCACCTGCGCCGCAACGCCATCGGCATGACCATCGTGATGGGCGCCGTCACCGGCGTGCTCTGCTCGATGCTGCACCGCCGCGACAAGCTCGCCCAGGTGCAGCGGGCCCAGACGGCGGGAGCCGCCTGACCATGGGCCAGTACCTGCCCATTGTCGTGATGGCCGTCCTGGGCATCGGCTTCGCGGCCAGCAGCCTGATCATGTCGCGGCTGGTCAGCCCGAAGCGGCCCTCGGCGGCCAAGTCGGCGCCGTACGAGTGCGGCATCGTGCCGCGGCAGGAACCGCCGGAGCGCTTCCCGGTGCGCTTCTACCTGGTGGCGATGATCTTCGTGATCGTCGACATCGAGATCATCTTCCTGTACCCGTACGTGGTCATACACCGCGAGCTGGGCATCTTCGGCCTGCTCGAGATGCTCGTGTTCGCCATCGCGGTGTTCGCCTCGTTCGTGTACCTGATCGCCCACGGCGCCCTCGACTGGGGACCCATCGCCGAGGTGCGGCGGTCGGTGAGCGCCGCGATCAGCCCGGAGCGCACCACCAGGTCCACCGTGCGACGGGTCGGCCAGGAAGGCCGCGACCCGGAGGCGCCGACCGAGGTGGCCGCCTGATGGGCCTCGACTTCACGACCAACGGGATGGAGACGCTGGAGCACGGCGTCATCACCGCCAAGGTCGAAGACGTCGTCAAGTGGGCCCGGACCCGGAGCATGTGGCCGGCCACGTTCGGCCTGGCCTGCTGCGCCATCGAGATGATGGGCACCGGCGGTGCCCACTACGACCTCGCCCGCTTCGGCATGGAGGTCTTCCGGGCCTCGCCGCGCCAGGCCGACCTCATGATCGTCGCCGGTCGCGTCTCGCAGAAGATGGCCCCGGTCCTGCGCCAGATCTACGACCAGATGATGGAACCCAAGTGGGTCATCTCCATGGGCGTCTGCGCCAGCTCCGGCGGCATGTTCAACAACTACGCGATCGTGCAGGGCGTCGACCAGGTCGTGCCGGTCGACGTCTACGCCCCGGGCTGCCCGCCCGGGCCCGAGACGCTCATCCACGCCATCGGCACGCTCCACGCCAAGATCGAAGACGGCGAGATCTTCCGCCGCCGTGCCGAGAACGGCGGCGGTGCCGCCCTCGAGGTCACCCAGCTCGACGGCCAGCGTGGCCCCCAGCCCATCCTCCTGGGTCGGTCCTGATCATGTCCGAGACCACCGCCGCCACCGACGAGCCGGTGGCGCCTGACGCGGCGCCCGAACCAGAGCTGCTCCACGGCGCGCCCGTCGTGCGCGTGCGCGGCCAGCGGGTCGTCCACGCCAGCCGCGACGAGCTCGTCGGCCTGGTCCGCACCCTCCGCGACGAGGGCTGGCTGCAGTGCCTCGACGTCATCGGCGTCGACCAGCTCGCCAACCCGCACCGCGACCTGCCCGAGGGCATCGCCCCGGAGCGCTTCGAGCTGGTCGTCCTGCTCATCTCGCACAGCGCACGCGAGCGCCTCCGCATCTGCGTGCAGGTCCCCGAATCCGACCCGGTCGTGCCCACGCTGTTCGAGGTGCACCCCGGCACCGAGGCCATGGAGCGGGAGGCGTTCGACCTGTTCGGCATCCGCTTCGACGGCCACCCCGACCTGACCCGGATCCTCATGCCCGAGGACTGGGAGGGCCACCCGCTCCGCAAGGACTACGGCATCGGGCGCATCCCGGTGCAGTTCAAGGACGCCCCCGACGCATGACCGCCACCGAAGAGTCCCCCCACCTCACCGACGAAGGCGCACAGGAGATGGCGCCTCGCATCGTCGCGGGCGGCACCGAGGTGCTCCGCGAGGTCGGTTCGGTCCTGCGCATGTCCGAGGCCGAGGCCGGCGAGGACGCCCCCGACGACGCCGAGACCACCATCATCAACATGGGGCCCCAGCACCCGAGCACGCACGGCGTGCTCCGGCTGATGCTGGAGCTCGACGGCGAGACCGTCCTGCGCACCAAGCCGGTCATCGGCTACCTGCACACCGGCATGGAGAAGACGGGCGAGTCGCTCACCTACCTCCAGGGCGGCACCAACGTGACGCGCATGGACTACGCGTCGCCGATCTTCAACGAGCTGGCGTTCTGCCTGTCCGCCGAGCAGCTGCTCGGCCTCGAGCTCCCGCCCCGGGCCACCTGGATCCGGATGCTCATGAGCGAGCTCAACCGGCTCACCTCGCACTTCCTCTTCCTGGCCACCAACGGCATGGACCTCGGGTCCACGTCGATGATGATCTACGGCTGGCGCGAGCGCGAAGAGGGCCTGCGGATCCTGGAGATGATCACCGGCCTCCGGATGAACCACAACTTCATCCGCGTGGGCGGCACCGCCGCGGACCTGCCCGACGGCTGGCAGCAGCGGCTCACCGAGTACCTCGACTCCATCCCCGAGCGGCTGGAGGAGTACGAGGTCCTGATGACCAACCAGCCCATCTGGCGCGAGCGCCTCCAGGGCGTGGGGTCCATCACCACCGAAGAGGCCCTGGCGCTCGGCGCCACCGGGCCGATCCTGCGCTCCACCGGCTACGCCTGGGACCTGCGCCGCGACATGCCGTACCTGGCCTACGACCAGGTCGACTTCGACGTGATCGTCGGCACCTACGGCGACTGCTTCGACCGCTACGCCATCCGCCTCAACGAGGTGCGGGAGTCGGTCAAGATCCTCCGCCAGGTCATCGAGATGATGCCGGCGGGCGACTACCGGACCCAGGACAAGAAGGTCACGCCCCCGCCGCGCGCTCGCATCGACGAGTCGATGGAGGCGCTGATCCACCACTTCAAGATCTTCACCGAGGGCTTCAAGGTCCCCGAGGGCGACGCCTACGCGGCCGTCGAGTCCCCTCGTGGCGAGCTGGGCGTCTACCTCGTCTCCGACGGGTCGGCCAAGCCCTACCGCATGCACGTCCGGGGGCCGAGCTTCGTGAACCTGCAGGTCCTGCCGCACCTGATGCACGGCGGCCTCATCGCCGACGCCGTCGCCATCATCTCCTCGGTCGACCCGATCATGGGCGAGGTGGATCGATGAGCAGGTTCTCGCCCGACAACCTGGTCACCGCGCTCGAGATCGTCAGCCGGTACCCCGTGGCCAAGTCCGCCACCATCCCGCTGCTGCACCTCGCGCAGGAGCAGGACGGCTACGTCGCCGACGACGCCATGGAGCACATCGCCGAGCTGGTGGGCACCACGCCCGCCCAGGTGCTCGGCACGTGCTCCTTCTACGAGATGTTCAAGCGGGAGCCCGTCGGGACCTACCTCGTGAACATCTGCACGAACATCAGCTGCCAGATCATGGGCGGCGAGGAGCTGCTCCACCACGCCGAGCACGCGCTCGGGATCAAGGCCGGCAGCACCACCCCCGACGGCCTCTTCACCATCGAGGACGTCGAGTGCATCGCCGCGTGCACCGAGGCGCCGTGCCTCCAGGTGAACTACCGCTACCGGCACCGCATCACCATCGAGGAGTTCGATCAGCTGATCGAGGACCTGCGCGCCGGCAAGCTCGCCGACGAGGTCCCGCCGCACGGCACCCTCGCCCGCACCCGCCAGCACATCCCCGCCGACCGCCGGGCCGGCAACGCGCTGCCCACGGGCGTGCCGCAGCCGGTCTGGCTGGCCCGAAACGACGAAGGTGCCGAGAGCTGATGGCCGTCACCGACGCACCCAAGATCATCACGACCCGGTTCGACCAGCCCGACGGCCACACGCTCGACGGCTACCTCCGCACCGGCGGCTACGAGGGCATCAAGGCCGCGCTGGCCAAGAAGCCGGCCGACGTCGTCGAGGAGGTCAAGACCGCCTCGCTGCTCGGCCGCGGCGGCGCCGGCTTCCCCGCCGGCGTCAAGTGGGGCTTCTGCCCTCCCGGCGTGTTCCCGCGCTACCTCGTGGTCAACGGCGACGAGTCCGAGCCGGGCACCTACAAGGACCGCCTCCTCATGGAGAAGGATCCGCACCAGCTCATCGAGGGCGTGCTCATCGCCTGCTACGCCGTCGGCTGCAGCCAGGCGTTCCTCTACGTCCGCGGCGAGATGGCCTTCGCCCAGGAGCGCATCGCCGCCGCCCTGAACGAGGCCTACGAGGCCGGCTACGTCGGCAAGAACATCCTCGGCTCGGACTTCTCGGTCGACATCGTCCTGCACTGGGGTGCGGGCGCCTACATCGTCGGCGAGGAGACGGCCCTCATCGAGAGCCTCGAGGGCAACCGGGGCATGCCCCGCCTGAAGCCCCCGTTCTTCCCGGCCGCCAAGGGCCTGTACCTCCAGCCGACCATCGTCAACAACGTCGAGACGCTGGCGAACCTCCCGTGGATCATCAGCAACGGCGGCGCGTCGTTCGCGGCGCTGGGCGCCGAGAACTCGCGCGGCATGCGCATGTTCGCGGTGTCCGGCCACGTCAAGAACCCGGGTGTGTACGAGGTCGAGTTCGGCGTGACCACCTTCCGCGACCTGCTCTACGCGCCGGTCTACGGCGGCGGCATCCGCGGCGGCAAGGAGCTCAAGGCGTTCATCCCCGGCGGCGCCTCCGCCCCCTGGCTCTACCCCGAGCACCTCGACACGCCGCTCGAGGCGGGCATCGTGGGGAAGATGGGCACCATGCTCGGCTCGGGCGCCATCGTGGTGTTCGACGAGGACACCGACATGGTGAAGGCCTGCCTGCGGCTCGTGCGGTTCTTCGCCCGCGAGTCCTGCGGCAAGTGCACGCCCTGTCGCGAGGGCACGAGCTGGCTGGAGAAGATCCTCGAGCGCATCCTCGACGGCCACGGCCGCCCCGAGGACCTCGACCTGCTGCTCGACGTCTGCGACAACATCTCGGTCGGCATGAACTGGCCGCCGAAGCAGACCACCATCTGCCCGCTCGGTCAGAGCGCCACCACGCCGGTCGCGTCGGCGATCATGCGCTTCCAGGACGAGTTCGAGGCCTACATCGGCGCTCCCTCGGAGATCACCGTCGAGGTCAAGGGCCCGGCCTTCGTCGGTCCCTACGACGCCGCACCCAAGGAGGTGGCCTCCGTTGACTGACGTCGAGACCTCCGTGTCCATCACCGTCGACGGCAAGCAGGTCGACGCCAAGCCCGGCGAGCTCGTCATCGACGCCGCCGAGCGCAACGGCGTCTACATCCCGCGCTTCTGCTACCACCACCGCATGGAGCCGGTCGGCATGTGCCGGATGTGCCTCGTCGAGGTCGACACCGGCCGCGGCCCGGCGCTCCAGCCCAGCTGCATGCTCACCGTGGCGCCCGACATGGTCGTGGAGACCGAGTCGCCCGTGGCCAAGAAGGCCCAGGACGGCATCCTCGAGTTCCTCCTGATCAACCACCCGCTCGACTGCCCGGTGTGCGACAAGGGCGGCGAGTGCCCCCTCCAGGACCACACCATCGCCTTCGGCCCGGGCGAGAGCCGGTTCGTCGAGGAGAAGCGGCACTACGAGAAGCCCATCGCCATCAGCGACAACGTCTACCTCGACCGCGAGCGCTGCATCCTCTGCGACCGCTGCACCCGGTTCGCCAAGGACGTCGCCGGCGACACGTTGATCCACTTCCAGGACCGCGGCAACGGCACCCAGGTCAACACCTTCCCGGACCACCCGTTCGCCTCCTACTTCTCGGGCAACACGGTCCAGATCTGCCCGGTGGGCGCCCTCACCGCCAAGCCGTACCGGTTCAAGGCCCGCCCGTGGGACCTCGACGTCGTCGAGTCCACCTGCATGGGCTGCTCGGTCGGTTGCCGCGTCGTCGTCGACGCCTCCCGCAACGAGGTCCTGCGCCTGGTCGGCGTCGACTCGGACCCGGTCAACTGGAGCTGGCTCTGCGACAAGGGCCGCTTCGGCTTCGAGTCCATCGGGAGCGATGCCCGCCTGAGCGCCCCGCTCGTGAAGGACGCCACCGGCGCCCTCGCCGAGACCCGCTGGGCCGACGCCCTCACCGCCGCCGCCCGGGCCATCAAGACCGGCCTCGACCGCAGCGGCCCCACCGGCACCGCCGTCATCGGCGGCGCCCGCCTCACCAACGAGTCGCAGTACGCGTGGGCCAAGCTGGCCAAGGGCGTCATCGGCACCGACTCCGTCGACGCCCAGCTGGGCGACGGCCTCCCCGCTGCGGCCGTCGCCGCGCTGCCGCAGGCCACCATCGACGAAGCCTGCACCGCCGGTGGCACGCTGCTCGTCATCGGGTCGGACCCGAAGGACGAGCTGGCGGTGCTGTTCCTGCGCATCCGCGACGCCGTCACCCGCCACAAGGCCTCGGTCATCGAGCTGGCCCCCGTGCCCACCTCGCTCACCGACCTCGCCGCCCACTCGATCCGCACCGTCCCCGGTGCGGTCAACGAGACCGTCGCCCAGATCATCGCCGGCGAGGGCGACCTCGCCGCCGTGCGCGACCAGCTCGCCAAGGGGCCGTTCACGGTGCTGCTCGGCCGGGGCTCCGTCGCCGAGAGCCCCGAGGCCGTCATCGCCGCTGCCGGTGCCCTGCTCGAGGCCTTCCCCGAGGTGCGCTTCCTCTCGGGCCTGCGCCGCAGCAACGTCCACGGCTCGATCGACTTCGGCCTGGCCCCCGGCCTCCTGCCCGGGCGGGTCGCGCTCGACGAGGGCCAGGAGTGGTTCTCCCGCTTCTGGAGCACCGTCCCCGCCGAGACCGGCCGGGACACCGCCGGCATCCTCGCCGCTGCCGCCGAGGGCCAGATCGACACCCTGATCCTCCTGGGGGCCGACCCGCTGGGCGACTTCCCCGACAAGCTGCTCGCCGAGCGCGGCGTCGCCGGCGCCCGCACGGTCATCGCCGTCGACACCCTGCCCAACGCCTCCACCCTCGCCGCCGACATCGTGCTGCCGGCCGCCGGGTTCACCGAGGTCGACGGCACCCACACCAACATCGAGGGCCGCATCTCGGTCGTGAACCAGAAGGTCACGGCGCCGGGCACGGCCCGCCCGGACTGGATGATCGCCGCCGAGCTGGCGTTCCGCCTCGGCGCCGACCTCCAGCTCACCTCGGTCGACGACATCTGGGACGAGATCTCCGAGATCTCCGTCCGCCACCAGGGCATCACGGTCGAGCAGCTCGCTGTCGAGACCGACGGCATCGTCCTGCGCCCCGCGGCGCCGGTCCCGGCCGTCGACGAGGTCGAGACCAACGCCGACGACGCCGAGACGGTCGCCGATCCCGACGCCCAGGACGCCGCCGTGGCGGCCGATGCGGCCGACGACGTCGCCGAGGTCGAGGCCGCGGAAGCCGAGGCCACCGAGGCGCAGGCCGACGCCGAAGCCGACGCCCCCGAGGGTGACGCCGAGGCCGTCGACGCCGGGCCCACCGGTCCGGCCACCGTGTCGTTCGCACCCGCCACCTACGAGGCCCCCGCGGTCGACGCCTACTCGCTGCGGCTGGTCACCTACCGCAAGCTCTTCGACCAGGGCACGATCGTCCAGGCCGCCCCGTCGCTGGCTGGCCTGGCCGCTGGCCCGGCCGTCTACGCCAACCCGGCCGATCTCGACCGCCTCGGCGTCGGCGCCGCCGACCGGGTCAAGATCTCCTCGGCTCGCGGCTCGCTCACCACCGCGGTGAAGCCCGATGCCGACGTCCCGGTGGGCACCGTCGCCATCGCCGTCGGCCAGAGCGAGCTGTCTCCCGGCGTCCTCATCGACGCCACCAGCCCGGTCACCGAGGTCCGCGTGGAGACGATCGCATGATCGTGTTCGCCAACGACCCGATGCTCGCCGGCCACATCGACTGGGGCGTGGTCCTCATCGTCATCGTGAAGGCTGCCATCACGCTGGGCATCACCCTGCTGGCCACGATGCTCATGATCTGGTTCGAGCGGAAGATCATCTCGGACCTCCAGAACCGCATCGGCCCGAACCGCGCCGGCCCCTTCGGCATCCTCCAGACCCTGGCCGACGGCCTCAAGGTGCTCCTCAAGGAGGACCTGATCCCGGACCGCTCCGACAAGTGGGTCTTCCGCCTGGCGCCCATCCTCACGATGGTCCCCGCGTTCATCGTGTTCGGCCTGATCCCGCTCGGCGGCGACTTCAACGACGGCAACGGCGGCATCATCCACATCTTCGGCCACGACACCACCATCCAGCTGGCCGATCCCGGCGCCGGCGTGCTGGTGATCCTCGCCATGTCGTCGATCGCCGTCTACGGCGTCATGCTCGCCGGCTGGTCCTCGGGCTCCAAGTACCCGCTGCTCGGCTCGGTCCGCGCCAGCGCCCAGATGGTCTCCTACGAGGCCGCCCTCGGCCTCGCCGTCCTCACCGTCGTGCTCACCGCCGGGACCCTGTCGGTCAACGGCATCGTCTCCTCCCAGAGCACCTGGGGCTGGAACCTCTGGGTCACCGGCCTGATCCCGTTCGTGATCTTCTGCCTGGCGGCCACCGCCGAGCTGAACCGCCCGCCCTTCGACCTCGTCGAGGCCGAGCAGGAGCTGGTCGGCTCGTTCCAGACCGAGTACTCCGGCTTCCGGTTCGCCATCTTCTACCTGGCCGAGTTCCTCAACGCGATCACGATGGCCGCCATCATCGTGACCCTCTTCCTCGGCGGCCCCAACGGCCCCGACCTGCCGGTCCTGCCCGGCTGGGCGTGGGGCTTCGTGTTCTTCTTCGCCAAGATCTTCGTCATCCTGTACGTCTTCGTGTGGGTCCGGGCCTCGGTGCCCCGGGTCCGCTACGACCAGCTCATGGACCTCGGCTGGAAGCTGCTCATCCCGCTCGGGCTGGGCTGGCTCCTCCTGCTCGTCGCCATGCGCGTCGCGTCGGACGAGGGCTGGGGCTTCGCCGGCATGCTCGCCACCGCCGCCGGCGGCGTCGGGATCATGGCGGTCTGCTACGGGATGCTCCTGCTCGCCATGAAGGTCGCTCGGCGCAACCGCCAGCTCGAAGGGGTGATCGACTGATGGGCTACCTCGGAGGCTTCGCGGTCACGTTCCGCCAGCGCGGCAAGAAGCAGCGCGTCACCCGCGAGTACGCGAAGGACGAAGGCGGCAAGCGCGACAAGCCGGTGCGCCTGCACGGCCGCCACGTGCTGAATCGGTACGAGGACGGGATGGAGAAGTGCATCGGCTGCGAGCTGTGCGCCGGTGTCTGCCCCGCCAAGTGCATCTACGTCCGCGGCGCGGACAACGATCCCGCCGACCCGGTCTCGCCCGGCGAGCGCTACGGCTTCGTCTACGAGATCAACTACCTGCGGTGCATCCACTGCGACCTGTGCGTGGAGGCCTGCCCCACCGAGGCCATCACCGAGAGCAAGCTGTTCGAGTTCTCGTTCACCAACCGGGCCGATGCCATCTACACGAAGGCCGAGCTCGTGGTCGACGACGAGGGCCTGCCCCAGCAGCTCCCGTGGGAGGACTGGACCGACCTGGCCACCGTCGCCAAGAACTCCAGCGCCTGGGTGCGCGCCACCGCCCCCGGTGGCAGCGCCGACTACGTCGGCAAGGTCGGCTGGAGCGGCGAGCTCGGCTTCGGCGTCAAGGACCCGGAGCTGGGCCAGACCGCCCCGGCGCCTGCCCCGGCGGCTGAGGAGCACGGCCACGGCCACGGAGGTGGTCACTGATGGTCGAGCAGATCGTCTTCATCATCGGTGCCCTGATCTGCCTGCTGGGCGCCAGCGGCGTCATCGGCTTCCGCAACCCGGTCCACTCCGCGCTGAGCCTGATCGCCACGCTCTTCGGCGTCGCCGTGCTGTTCATCGCCCTCGAGGCCGAGTTCCTGGCCGCGGTGCAGATCATCGTCTACGCCGGCGCCATCGTGGTCCTCTTCCTCTTCGTGATCATGCTGCTGGGCGTGGACCAGACCGACGACGTCGGCTTCGAGCCGCTGAAGGGCCAGCGTCCTGCGGCCATCGTCGCCGGCGCCCTCCTGGTCGTGGGCCTGATCGCCATCATCGTGCTGGGCGCCGTCACCGGTGAGTCGTCGGCCAACGCCAAGGTCGAGCCGCTCGTCCCCAACGTCGAGCAGCTCGCCCGGTCGCTGTTCACCGACTACCTCTTCGCCTTCGAGATCACGTCGGTCCTGCTGGTCATCGCCGTCGTCGGCGCCGTCAGCCTGGCCCGCCACCGCCGTGAGGCCTTCATCGACGAGCTGCCCCACGACGACATCCCGGAGCCCGAGTCGGCCCCGTCCGACGAGGTGACCGCATGATGCTCGCCGCTTCCATGGGCTCCGAGCCGTACCTTATCCTCGGCGCCATCCTCTTCACGATGGGCGCGGTCGGCCTGCTGGTCCGCCGCAACGCCCTCGTGATGTTCATGTGCGTCGAGCTGATGCTCAACGCCGTGAACCTCTCGTTCGTGGCCCTGTCCCGCGAGCTCGACGACCTCGGCGGCCAGATCGCCGTCTTCTTCGTGCTCGTCGTCGCCGCCGCCGAGGTCGTGGTCGGCCTCGGGATCATCGTGTCCATCTTCCGCCGCCGCCAAGGTGCGACGGCCGACGATCTGTCTGTGCTGAAGGGCTGAGGTAGCGCGTGAACGACCTCATCTGGCTCATCCCCGCGTTCCCGCTGGCGGGCTTCTTGTTCCTCGTGGTGTTCGGCCGCCGCCTCGGCGAGCCGCTCGCCGGCTGGCTCGCCACCGCCGCGGTGGCCGGCTCGTTCGCGGCGTCGGTCGCCACGTTCATCGCGCTCCAGGGCGAGACCGTCCACGAGCGGGCCTACACGGTCACCCTGTGGGAGTGGCTCCCGGTCGGCGGCTTCCAGGTCGACTTCGGCTTCCTGGCGGACCCGCTGTCGATCACCATGTGCCTGTTCGTCACCGGCATCGCCACGCTGATCCACCTGTACTCGATCGGGTACATGCACGGGGACCCGAAGTTCTCCAAGTTCTTCCTGTACCTGAACCTGTTCGTCTTCTCGATGCTGATGCTGGTGCTGGGCGACAACATGCTCATCACCTTCCTCGGCTGGGAAGGCGTGGGTGCCTGCTCGTACTTCCTCATCTCCTTCTGGCACACCGACGACGCCAACGCCTCGGCCGGCAAGAAGGCGTTCGTCACCAACCGCATCGGCGACTTCGGCTTCATGGTGGCGATCTTCTTCACCTTCGCCGCCCTGGGCACCATCAACTACACGGGCATCGTGGCGGCGTCGCCGAGCCTGGCCACCACCACGGCCACGGTCATCGCCGCCATGCTCTTCCTCGGGGCCTGCGGCAAGTCCGCCCAGCTGCCGTTGTACGTGTGGCTGCCCGACGCCATGGCCGGCCCGACCCCGGTCTCCGCCCTGATCCACGCCGCCACCATGGTCACCGGCGGCGTCTACCTCCTCGCCCGCATGAACCCGGTCATCGCCGAGGCGGCGAGCTGGGTCCCGTGGATGATCGCCATCGTCGGTGCGCTCACCGCGCTGTTCGCCGCCACCATCGCCGTCGCCCAGAACGACATCAAGAAGGTGCTGGCCTACTCCACGGTCAGCCAGCTCGGCTTCATGTTCCTGGCCATCGGCTCGGGCGCCTACGTCGCCGCCCTGTTCCACATGATCACCCACGCCTTCTTCAAGGGCCTGCTCTTCCTCGGCTCCGGTTCGGTGATCCACGGCATGGAGGGCGAACAGGACATGCGCCGCATGGGCGGCCTGTTCAAGAAGATGCCCATCACGGCGGTCACCTTCATGGTCGGCTGGCTGGCCATCGCCGGCTTCCCGTTCTTCGCCGGCTTCTTCTCGAAGGACGAGATCCTCCTCTTCGCCTTCGACAAGAGCCCGGTCCTGTGGGGCATCGGCATGGTCGCCGCCCTGCTCACCGGCTTCTACATGACCCGCCAGGTGATCATGGTCTTCTTCGGGAAGCCTCGTTGGGACCGGCCGCTCGAGGAGGCGGTCCCCGAGCTGCACGCCGAGCGCGAGGCCGCCGGCATCCACCCTGGTCACGGCGCCGGCCCCACCGGCGAGATCCACCCGCACGAGTCGCCCTGGACGATGACCCTGCCGCTGATCGTGCTCGGCCCGCTCGCCCTCCTGGGCGGCTGGTTGAACTCCGCGTTCTGGGACAAGGGCAAGTTCCTCGAGCACTGGCTGGAGCCGGTCATCGAGTTCGGTGAGCACCACCTCGTGGCGCCCACCAGCGAGAAGATCCTCCTCGGGGTGGGTGCCACGCTGATGGGCCTCATCGGCATGGCCGCCGCCTGGTTCGTGTACGCCAAGAACAAGGGCGAGGCCAAGGACAAGATCGAGCTCAAGGTCCTGCTCAAGGGCTGGTACTACGACTCGTCCATCGCCGCCTTCATGGGCGGCCCGGGCCGCAAGGGCTTCGACGCCATCGCCTGGTTCGACAAGCACATCATCGACGGCGCCGTGAACGGCGTGGCGTCCGTCGTGAAGGTCAGCTCCGACAAGGGCCGCACGGTCCAGACCGGCTACGTGCGCAACTACGCGCTGGGCCTCCTCGTCGGCGCCATCCTCGTGGCCTTCTTCATCCTCACGAAGGCGGTGTACTGATGAACGCCTTCCTCCTCGCCTCCGAAGGCGGCCACGCCGCAGCGAACCCTTCGTGGCCGCTGCTGTCGTTCCTGGTCCTGACCCCGGTCGTCGGCGCCCTCGTGGTGGCGATGGTCTCCAAGCGCCGGCCCGAGCTCGCCAAGCAGGCGGCCGTGCTGTTCTCGCTGGTCACCGGCGCCCTCGCCATCGGCGTGGTGGTGCTGTTCAAGAAGCACGTGCCCGGCTTCCAGCTGGTCGACGACGTGCAGTGGCTCAAGAACCCGGACATCTCCTGGAAGCTCGGCGTCGACGGCATCTCGCTGTGGATGGTGGCCCTCACCGGCATCCTCTTCCCGATCGCCATGCTCGGCGCCCCGCCGCACGACGAGGAGAAGTCGTTCTACGCGTGGCTGCTCGTGCTCGAGGCCGGCTGCCTCGGGGCCTTCTTGGCCCTCGACACGTTCCTCTTCTTCGTGTTCTTCGAGATCGTCCTGGTCCCGATGTACTTCCTGATCAGCGGGTGGGGCTACGGCGAGCGCAAGTACGCCGCCACGAAGTTCTTCCTGTACACGATGTTCGGCTCGGCGTTCATGCTGGTCGGCACCGTCGCCCTGTCGTACCTCCACGCCAAGGGCGGGCCGGTCACCTTCGACCTCCAGACCCTCGCCAACGAACAGGGCGTGCTCGCCCAGGGCACGGCGCGGTGGCTGTTCATCTCCTTCGCCATCGCCTTCGCGGTGAAGGTCCCGATCTTCCCGGTGCACACCTGGCTGCCCGACGCCCACACCCAGGCGCCCACGGCCGGTTCGGTGATCCTCGCCGGCGTCATGCTGAAGCTCGGCACCTACGGGTTCCTGCGCTTCGGCCTCTACCTGTTCCCCGAGGCCTCGGCCTGGGCGGCGCCGGTCATGGTCACGCTCGGGGTCATCGGCATCATCTACGGCGCCATCTGCGCCACGATGCAGAAGGACCTCAAGCGCCTCGTCGCCTACTCGTCGGTGGCCCACATGGGCTTCATCGTGCTGGGCATCTTCGCCATCACCCGCCAGGCCCTCGACGGCTCGGTGCTCCAGATGGTGAACCACGGCGTGTCCACCGGCGCCCTGTTCCTGCTCGTCGGGTTCATCTACGAGCGCCGCCACACCCGCGAGATCGCCGAGCTGAAGGGCCTCCAGAAGCCGGCGCCGAAGATGGCCGCGGTCTTCACGCTCGTCATGCTCTCGTCCATCGGCCTTCCCGGCCTGAACGGGTTCGTGGGCGAGTTCCTGATCCTGATCGGCTCGTTCCTCACGGTCCGCTGGTGGGCCGTGGTCGCCGTCGTCGGCGTGATCCTCGCCGCCCTCTACCTGCTCTGGGCCTACCAGCGGGTGTTCCACGGCGAGCCCGACGAGGCCAACAAGTCCTTCAAGGACATCAACTTCACCGAGGGCCTGGTCATGGCTCCGCTGCTGTTCCTCATCGTCTTCATGGGCCTGTTCCCGAAGCCGTTCCTCGAGCGCATCGAGCCCTCGGTCATCAAGCTGGTCCACCACGTCGAAGCCAACTCCGACCACCGGGAGCCCTCGGTGTCGACCCGCGGCGACGAGGTCGTCCCGGAGTCCGAGCGCCGGTCCGAGGCCGATGCCACGGCCGAGGGCGAGCACGGCACCGGCCACGGTGACGAGCACGGCAGCGAGGAAGGCGAATGATGCTGGCCGAAGTCGAGCGCCTGGCCACCCCGCAGGTGGCGTGGTCGGTCCTGCTGCCCGTCCTCATCCTCCTGGGCGGCGCGGTCGTCCTCATGGTGGCGGGCGCGCTGACGCCCCGCCGCACCAAGTACCCGTGGCACGCCGGGTTCACCGTCGCGGTGGCCGTCGGCGCCATGGTCTCCACCGTCTTCCTGTGGTGGCGGGTGCGCGACGACGGGCCCATCTCGGCCGTCGCCGACGCCGTCGTGGTCGACGGGCTGAGCCTCTACCTGGGCTTCGCCATCCTCTGCTCGGTCGTGCTGGCCGCCCTGCTCACGCACGGCTACCTCCAGCGCGAGCGGCTCGAGGGCGCCGACGCCTACGTGTTGATGCTGCTGTCCGCCGCTGGCGGCCTGGTGATGGCCGGCGCCAACGACCTGCTGGTGCTGTTCCTCGGCCTCGAGATCCTGTCGATCGCCGTCTACGTGCTCGCCGGCATCCACGTGCGCCGGGCCCGCTCCGGCGAGGCCGCCCTCAAGTACTTCGTGCTGGGCGCCTTCTCCTCTGCGTTCTTCCTCTACGGCATCGCCATGGTCTACGGCGCCACCGGCAGCACGAACTTCACCAAGATCGGTGCGTTCCTCGCCACCAACGTGCTGACGAACAACGTGATGCTCCTGGCCGGCTTCGCCCTGCTGCTGGTGGGCCTCGGGTTCAAGGTGGCGGCGGTGCCGTTCCACGCCTGGACCCCCGACGTGTACGAGGGCTCGCCGAGCCCGATCGTGGCCTACATGGCCTCGGGTGTGAAGGTCGCCGGCTTCGCCGGACTCATCCGGGTCTTCACCTACACGTTCTCCACCTACGCCACCGACTGGCAGCCGATGATCTACGCGCTGGCGGTGGCCACGCTGGTGGTCGGCTCGCTGTTCGCGGTGAGCCAGACCAACGTCAAGCGCATGCTGGCGTACTCGTCGATCAGCCACGCCGGCTTCATCCTGCTGGGCATCCAGGCGGCCAGCACCCAGGGCACCCGGGCGGCGCTGTTCTACCTGGCCACCTACACGTTCATGGCGGCCGGCAGCTTCGGCGTGGTCACCATCGTCGGCCGCACCGGCGACAACGCCCACGACCTCTCGGCCTACAACGGCCTCGCCAAGCGCTCGCCGCTGCTGGCGTTCGCCTTCCTGGTGTTCCTGCTCGGCCAGGCCGGCGTGCCGTTCACCTCGGGCTTCCTGGCCAAGTTCGGCGTCATCGGCGCCGCGGTCGAGGCCCGCTCGTTCTGGCTGGCCCTCATCGCCATGTTGACGTCGGTGATCTCCGCCTTCGTCTACCTGCGGATCGTGCTCGCCATGTACGACCGGGACACCGAGGTCACGGGCCCGAAGCTGCGGGTCCCGCTCGGCGCCCGGGCCGCCATCATCATCGCCCTCGTGGTCACCATCGGCGTGGGCCTCGTGCCCGAGCCGCTGGCCCACGTGACCCGCACGGCGGTCGCCCTCACCCACCCGCAGCCTGCCCCGGCGGCTGCCCCGATCGAGGTCTCCGCGGGGAGCTGAACCACCGCGACGCGGCCTCCGCGTTGCAAATCGGCTCCCTTTGGCCCCTCGTGAGGCACATCACTAAGGTTCGAAGCCGTGTCGGAGTTCTATCGCAACTACCTCACCGTCGCGATCTTCATGGGGATCGCGTTCGGTCTGCTGGCGGCTGTTCTCAGCCTCGGCAAGTTGGTCCGACCGGTCCGTCCGCAGGCTGAGAAGTACGTCAGCTACGAGTCCGGTGTGGACCCGGTGGGAGACGGCTGGGCGCAGACGCCCATCCGCTACTACGTGTTCGCCCTGCTCTTCGTGATGTTCGACGTCGAGGCCGTGTTCATCTTCCCGTGGGCCACCCGGCTCGAGGCGTACGGCTGGTTCGGCGCCATCGAGATGATCGTCTTCATCGTGCTGCTGGCGCTCGGCCTCCTCTACGCCTGGCGAAAGAAGGTCCTCCAGTGGATCTGATCGCCCTGACCGCACTGCAGGGAGCCTGATGGGCCTCGTCGAGAGCGGCAAGCTCCCCAAGCCGCTCACCTCTCTCCTCAACACGTCGCGCAAGTACTCGCTCTGGATCTTCCAGTGGGGCCTGGCCTGCTGCGCCATCGAGATGGGTGCCGCCCTCGGCGCACCCCGCTACGACGTCATGCGCCTCGGCGTGATCCCGCTGCCGGCCAGCCCTCGGCAGGCCGACCTCGTCTGCATCTCCGGGACGGTCACGGACAAGATGGTCCCGGCCATCCGCCGCCTCTACGACCAGATGCCCGACCCGAAGTACGTGATCTCCATGGGCTCGTGCGCCAACTGCGGCGGCCCCTACTGGGACAGCTACTCGGTCACCAAGGGCATCGACCAGGTCATCCCCGTCGACGTCTACGTGCCTGGCTGCCCGCCGCGGCCCGAGGCCCTGCTCGAGGGCATCGTGCTGCTCCAGGAGCGCATCGGCAAGGAAGACATGGCGGCCCGCTGGAAGGGTGATCCCATTGTCGTCAGCTGACACGGTGGAGGAGACCCCCGAGGCGCCGCAGGTCGACGAGGCCCGCCAGGCGCTGGTCGACAAGCTCGCCGAGGAGCTCGGTGACGCCGTCGTCGAGCACCACATCCGCCCCGGCGACGACGTCTGGGTGCGGGTCACCCGCGACGCCTGGCGCACCGCCGGCCTCGTGGTCCGCGACCACCTCAACTTCCGCTACTTCGAGTTCCTCTCGGCCATCGACTGGCTGCCGAACCCGTACGGCAAGAACGAGGACGCGCCCACCGACCCGCGGCCCGAGCCCAACACCGAGATCGTCACCGGCTACGCCGGCGGCGACACCCGCTTCCAGGTGTTCGCCCGGGTGCACTCGCTCACGCAGAAGCTCGGCCTCAACCTGAAGGTCGACCTCCCCGACGACGACCTGTCGCTCACCACGTGGCTCCCGGTCTTCGCCGGCGTCAACTGGCACGAGCGCGAGGTCCACGAGATGTTCGGCATCACCTTCGCCGGGCACCCGTACCTGCAGAACCTGTACCTGCCGGGCGAGTTCGAGGGCCACCCCCTCCGCAAGGACTTCCCGCTGCTGGCCCGCTTCGTGAAGCCGTGGCCCGGCATCGTCGACGTGGAGCCCATGCCGGCGTCCGACGACGAAGCCGAAGCCGAGACCGAGGAGGCCGCAGAATGACCGCCCTCACCGAGCGCCAGCAGCTGGCGTACGCGAACGCCCAGGCCGCCGACGGCCGGGTGAACCTCGAGTTCGAGACCGACGAGGGCATGACCCTCAACATGGGCCCGCAGCACCCGGCCACCCACGGCACCCTGCGCATCGTCGTCAAGCTCGACGGCGAGGAGGTCATCTCCTGCGAGCCGATCATGGGCTACATGCACCGGGGCTACGAGAAGCTCACCGAGGTGCGCACGTACCCGCAGGTCACGACGCTCATCAACCGCATCGACTGGCTCGGGAGCTTCGCCAACGAGGTGCCGTTCATCCTCGCCGCCGAGAAGCTCATGGACATCGAGGCCCCGCCTCGGGCCCAGTGGATCCGCACGGTCCTCTTCGAGCTCTCCCGCATCGCCAACATCTCGCTGTTCGTCGGCGACATGGCGCTGCACATCGGCGCCATCAGCGCCGCCTTCTACGCCTTCCGCGACCGCGAGTACGTCCTCAACCAGATCGAGGCGGCCACCGGTGGCCGCTTCCACCCGAACTTCGACCGCATCGGCGGCCTCAAGGACGACCTGCCCAAGGGCTGGATCGCCGACACCAAGGCCACGATGGAGAAGATCCGGGACTTCTGCGACGAGATGGAGACGCTCGTCGAGGGCAACGAGATCTTCCAGGCCCGGACCCGTGGCATCGGCGTCATCCCCGCCGACGTCGCCCTGGCCTACGGCCTCTCGGGCGCCAACCTCCGCGCCAGCGGCGTCGACTGGGACCTCCGCCGCGACGAGCCCGTGGGCCTGGCGTGGAACGAGTGCGACTGGAACGTCATCACCCACCCCGACGGCGACTCGTTCGCCCGCTTCTGGGTGCGCCTCCAGGAGATCCGGGAGAGCACGAAGATCGTCGACCAGCTGCTCGACGGCCTGCCGGCCGGCCCGATCATGGCCAAGGTCCCGCGCATCATCAAGGTGCCCGAGGGCGAAGCCTGGGTGGCCACCGAGAACCCGCTCGGCGAGATGGGCTACTACGTCGTCTCCAAGGGCGACCTCGGCCCGTTCCGGGTGAAGATCCGCACCGCCTCGTTCAACAACGTCGCCGTCATCCCGTGGGTCACCCGCGGCGTGTACGTGCCCGACGTCGTGACGATCCTCGCGTCCCTGTACTTCATCCTCGGAGACATCGACCGGTGAGCGCCCCCATCTTCGGCATCGAGCTCTCCTACTGGCAGGAGACCGTCCTCCGGTCCGTCGGCATCCTCGCCGCCGTCCTGTTGCCCGCGGGCACGTTCGTCTACCTCTTCCTGTTCAAGATGGTGTCGTTCATGCAGAGCCGGCTCGGCCCCATGGAGGCCGGTCCCTTCGGGTCGATGCAGCTGCTCGCCGAGGTCGGCAAGTTCCTCCAGAAGGAGGACATCGTCCCCGAGCGTGCGGACCGCAAGCTGTTCAAGCTGGCGCCGTACCTCGTGGTCAGCACCGTGCTGCTCGTCTACCTGGCGGTGCCGTTCGGACCCGAGATGACGTTCGTGACGAACTTCGACGGGGGCATCTTCTACGTCCTCGCCGTCTCGTCGATCTCCGCCCTCGGCGTGCTGCTCGCCGGCTGGTCGTCGGCCAACAAGTACTCCCTCATCGGCGGCCTCCGTGCCGCCGGCCAGCTCATCGCCTACGAGCTGCCCATGGTCCTCGCCGTCATCGGCGTGGTCATCCAGGCCGGCACGCTCAACATGCAGGGCATCGTGATGGCCCAGGCCGACGGCTCGATCTTCGGGTTCGACGGCATCGGCAACCCGTTCCTCCTCACCCAGATCATCGCCTTCGTGATCTTCATGATCGCCGTGCAGGCCGAGCTGGGGCAGACGCCCTTCGACATGCCGATCGCCGAATCGGAGCTCGTCACCGGCTACATCACCGAGTACTCGGGCCTCCGGTTCCTGCTGTTCTTCATCGGCGAGTTCGCCTCGGCCGGTGCCTTCGCCGCCGTGGCCGCCACCCTCTTCCTCGGCGGCTGGGCCGTGCCCTCCGCCTGGGCCGACCTCGACAGCGCGATCTTCAACCTGCTCGGGCCCATCATCATGCTGACCAAGATGATGATCCTCGGCGGCCTCATCTTCTTCGTGCGGTTCACCTTCCCCCGCTTCCGTGAGGACCAGCTCCAGAAGCTGGCGTGGACCGTGCTCATCCCGATCTCGCTGGCGAACATCCTCGTCACCACCATCCTGAAGGTGGTCTTCTGATGCCGAAGAAGCCTCCCAAGCCGAAGGTCCCCGGCCTGCTCAAGGGCATGGGCGTCACCTTCAACGAGATGACGCAGACCATCTGGCCCGGCGAAGGGGCCAAGCGGTTCATGCAGGCCCCGTCGCCCGCCAAGGGCGCGGCCACCGTGCAGTACCCGCACGAGAAGGAGACCCCGCCCACGCGGGCTCGCGGCGTCATCGCCCTCAAGGAAGACAACTGCACGGTCTGCATGCTCTGCGCCCGCAGCTGCCCGGACTGGTGCATCTACATCGAGGGCCACAAGGAGAAGGCGCCGCCGCGCCGTCCCGGTGGCAAGGAGCGCACCGTCTCCGCGCTCGACCGCTTCGACATCGACTACGCGCTCTGCATGTACTGCGGCATCTGCGTCGAGGTCTGCCCGTTCGAGGCCCTCTTCTGGAGCCCGGAGTTCGAGTACTCCGAGCCCCGCATCGCCGACCTCCTCCACGACAAGACCCGCCTGGGCGAGTGGATGGAGACCGTCCCGGACTTCGAGGCCTACGAGGCCGGCTCGTCCGCCAAGGTGAAGAAGGTGCCGCGGTGATCGGCGCCCTCCTCGCAGCCACCCAGAACGCCGACGCCCCCGTGCTGGTGGCGCAGAACATCGCCTTCGGCATCATCGCCACGCTGATGATCGTCTCGGCCGTCCGCGTCGTCACCGCCGCCAACGTCGTGCACGCCGCCGCCTTCCTGGTGGTCGTGCTCGCCGGCGTCGCCGCCCTGTTCATCCTGCTGGGCGCCGAGTTCGTGGCCATCACCCAGGTGCTCGTCTACATCGGCGCCATCGTCGTGCTGTTCCTCTTCGGCATCATGCTCACCCGAGCACCCATGGAGGGGACCGAGGCCCCGAGCCGCGACAACTGGGCCATGGCCGGCCTCAGCGGCTTCGTGCTCCTGGTGCTGCTCGGCTACACGCTCTGGGACGGCTTCGGCCGGGACAAGATCCCCGCCGACCTCCAGCCCACCAGCACCGGGGCCCTGTCCGACGCCATCTTCGGCCAGTACCTCGTCCCGTTCGAGGTCGTGTCGCTGCTCCTGCTCGCTGCGCTCGTCGGCGCCATCGTGATCGCACGGAGGGACTGACCGATGTTCCTGAACCAGTTCCTGATGCTCGCCGCCGCGCTCTTCTGCATCGGCGTCTACGGCGTCATCGCCCGCAAGAACGGCGTGATGGTGCTCATGTCCATCGAGCTCATCCTCAACGCCGTGAACATCAACCTGGTGGCCTTCAGCACCGTCAACGGTGCGATCTCGGGCCAGGTGTTCGCCCTGTTCGTCATCGCGGTCGCCGCCGCCGAGGTCGGTGTCGGCCTCGCCATCGTGCTGGCGATCTTCCGCAACTACAAGACGGTCGACCTGGATCAGGTCGACCTCATGAAGGGCTGACGCCTCGTGCTGACCCACGTCTGGATCATCCCGCTCATCCCTGCCCTCTCGTTCGTCGCGATCCTCGCGTTCGGCAAGAAGCTGCCCAAGAAGGGCTCCGAGATCGGCATCGCGTCCGTCGCGATCTGCCTCGTCCTGGCCGTCACCACGGGCATCGGCTGGATCAACCGGGTCAACCACCCGCCGGAGTCGGCCCACGGCGAAGCCGCCGCCGCCACCCTCGAGGGCCACGAGGCCGAGGCCACCGCCGAAGCCGACCACACCCCGGCCGACGCCACCGACCAGGCCACCACCGAGGACGACCACGCCACCGAGGCCACCGCGTCCGAGGACGCCCACGCCACCGAGGACGCCCACGAGGCATCCGGCGAGGCCGGCGCCACCGAGGACGAGGGCCACGGCACCGAGGCCACCTCGGAGGGCGACCACGGCGAGGCCGCCGCGGGCGGCGAGGAGCACGCCGAAGGCGAAGAGGAGCACCACGTCACGCCGCCGGTGCAGCGCAACGTCACCTGGTTCGAGACCGGCGACGTCACCATCAAGGCCGGCACCCTCGTCGACGGCCTCAGCGCCCTGATGCTCGTGATCGTCACGTTCATCTCGCTGCTCGTGCACGTCTTCTCCACCGACTACGTCGGCGGCGACCGCCGCGAGACCCACTACTTCGCCTTCTTGAGCCTGTTCACGGCGGCGATGCTCTTCTACGTCATCTCCGACAACACGTTGCAGATGGTGGTGGGCTGGGAGCTCGTCGGCCTCTGTTCGTTCGGCCTCATCGGGCACTGGTGGGAGGAGAAGAACAACTCCGACGCCGCCCTCAAGGCCTTCCTCACCAACCGCGTGGGCGACATCGGCCTGCTCATCGGCGTGTCGATCCTGTACTTCGCCGCCGGGCACTCGTTCGACGTGCTCAAGCTCAACACGATGGCCAACGCCGGCGAGATCCGCCACAGCCTGCTGCTCATCGGCTCGCTGTGCCTGATCACCGCGGTCATGTCGAAGTCGGGCCAGTTCATCCTCCACACCTGGCTGCCCGACGCCATGGCCGGCCCGACGCCCGTCTCGGCGCTCATCCACGCCGCCACCATGGTCGTCGCCGGCATCTACCTCGTCGCCCGCAACTACGGCGTGTTCTTCAACGGCCTGTCCATCGGCACGGCCAACGTGAACGCCCTCGCCGTCGTGGGCTGCGTCACCCTCCTCTTCGGTGCGTTCCTGGCGTTCGTCCAGACCGACATCAAGAAGGTGCTGGCGTACTCGACGGTGTCGCAGCTGGGCTACATGGTCGCCGCCCTCGGCGTCGGCGCCTGGACCGCGGCGATCTTCCACCTCTTCACCCACGCCATCTTCAAGGCCTGCCTGTTCCTCGGGTCCGGCTCGCTGGCGCACCACATCCACTCGTTCGACATGAAGAAGGACATGGGCGGGATGCGCAAGCGCATGCCCATCACCCACGCCACCTTCGTGATCGGCACCCTCGCCCTGATGGGCTTCCCGCTCATCACCGCCGGCTTCTGGTCCAAGGACGAGATCCTGGCTGGCGCCCACATGCTGGGCGGCGACGGGGGCTACAAGTTCGCCGTCATCATGGGCCTGCTCGGCGCCGTGTGCACCTGCGCCTACATGACCCGGGCCTACTACTACGTCTTCATGGGCGAGCCCCGCGGGAAGTCGGCGGAGCACGAGCTCCACGAGAACGGGCCCCGCATCACCGTGCCGCTCATGATCCTGGCCGCCGGCTCCATCGTGGTCGGCTACGCCAACCTCCCCGAGAAGGTGTTCGGCATCGGCGTGCCGGAGTCCCTGTCGCTGCGGTTCGAGCACTTCATCGAGCCCACCGGCGTGTACTTCCCGAGCGCCGACAACAACTTCAGCCACCCCGAGTTCGTCCCGTGGATCGCCCTCGTGTCCGCCCTCGCCATCATCATCGGCGCCGGCTCGGCGTACCTCTGGTACTGGAAGGGCAAGGGCCCCCACGGCATCACCCAGCGCAACAAGCTGGCCCGCGGCGGCTACAAGGTGCTCGAGAACAAGTACTACCTGGACTGGCTCTACACCGACGTCATCGTCGGGTTCATCAAGGGCCCGTTCGCTCGAGCCACCAACTGGTTCAACCAGAACATCCTCGACGGCATCGTCAACGCCGTCGGCAAGGGTGCCCGCCAGGTCGGTGGGTTCGTCTACAACCGCATCGACCAAGGGGTGGTCGACACGGTGGTCAACGCGTCGGGTAGCGGCGCCGAGCTGACTGGCCAGGGGGCCAGCAAGTTCCAAACCGGCAAGGTCCAGGCCTACGCCGCCTATCTGTTCCTTGGCGCCACCATCCTGGCCGCCATCTTCGTTGTAGTCGCTAGTTGAGGACGAGGGAGTCGAAACCGTGAAGGACCTGCTCAACGGCTGGGGTATCACCGCCGCCGTGTTCCTGCCCCTGGTGGGAGCGCTGGTGATGCTGGCGATCCCCAAGTCGGAGGAGACCCTGCACAAGGTGGTGGCCCTGGTCACCAGCCTGGCCGTGTTCGTCGTCGGAGCCGCCCTGCTGTGGGACTTCGACTACGACCACACCGCCGTGCTGCAGTACGCCCAGGACAAGTCGTGGATCGAGCTGATCAACGCCCGCTACCAGGTCGGCCTCGACGGCATCTCGCTGCCGCTGCTCGCCCTCACCGTGCTGGTGGTGCCGCTGGTCATCATCTACTCGTGGGACCACTTCCCGGAGCCCCACAACCCCAAGGCGTTCCTGATGCTGATCCTGGTCCTCGAGACCGGCATGATCGGCACGTTCGCCGCCCAGGACCTGCTCCTGTTCTTCGTCTTCTTCGAGCTCGTCCTGCTCCCGATGTACTTCATGATCGGCGTCTGGGGCGGTGAGCAGCGCAAGTACGCGTCGCTGAAGTTCTTCCTCTACACGGCCTTCGGCTCGGCACTGATGATCGTCTCGATCCTCGCCGTGTACTTCCTGTCGCCGGAGATCACGAGCGGCGCCCAGGCCGGGATGCACAGCTTCTCGATCCCGTACCTCTCCGAGTGGGGCGGCGCCGGGCTGGCCAAGACCACGGCGCTCGTCGTGTTCGGCGGCTTCTTCATGGGCTTCGGCATCAAGGTCCCGATGTTCCCGTTCCACACCTGGCTCCCCGACGCCCACACCCAGGCGCCCACCCAGGGCTCGGTCATCCTGGCCGCCGTCCTCCTGAAGCTCGGCACCTACGGCTTCGTCCGCATCGCCATCCCGATCCTCCCCGAGGGGGCGGAGAAGTGGGCACCGGTCATCGGCGGCCTCGCCGTCATCGGCATCATCTACGGCGCCCTCGGCTGTCTGGCCCAGACCGACATGAAGCGCCTCATCGCCTTCTCGTCGGTGGCCCACATGGGCTACGTGATGCTCGGCATCGCCACGCTCACCCCGTTCGGCACCAACGCCGCCATCTTCGGCATGGTCGCCCACGGCCTCATCACCGGCATGCTCTTCTTCATCGCCGGTTCGGTGAAGGACCGGTTCCACACCCTCGAGATCAAGCGCCTCGGCGGCCTGCTCCTGCAGGCCCCCCGCATGGGCTGGCTGCTCGGCTTCTCCGTGATGGCCTCGCTCGGCCTGCCCGGCCTCGCCGGGTTCTGGGGCGAGTTCCCGGCCATCCTCTCGGCGTACCAGCCGGCCGAGGGCCTGAACGTGGCCCTCTTCCGGGTGTTCATGGTCATCGCCGCCCTCGGCACGGTGTTCGCCGCCGGCTACCTCCTCTGGCTGCTCCAGCGGGTCGCCTTCGGCACGCCCACCGAGGAGTTCGAGGACGAGCACATCCACGACATGCACCTCACCGACTACATCGCCTGGACCCCGATGGTCGTCCTGATCGTCGTGCTGGGCATCTTCCCGGGCCTGATCTTCAAGGTCACCAACCAGGCCGTCGTCCACGCCCTCGCCGGCATCGGGGGCTGACGTGCTGGCCACCCTGCTCGCCGCGTCGTCGGACTTCGTCCGGCCGCACTTCGACTGGCACGCGCTCGCGCCCGCGATCGTGCTCGTCGGGACGATCGCGCTGTGCCTGCTGGTCGACGTGTTCACCACCGAGCAGAGCCGGTGGACGGCCTCGTCCATCGCCGGCATCGGCATGCTCGCCGCCCTGGTGCCGATCTTCACCCTCGCCTACGACAACACCGACCGGGTGCTGTTCGGCGGGGCGTTCGTGGTCGACGACTTCGCCCTGGTCCTGAGCGGCCTGTTCCTGGTCGCCGGCTACCTGACGATCCTGCTGTCCACGAACTACATCGCGGAGGGGGACTACGCCGAGGGCGAGTACTACCTGATGCTGCTGTCGGCCGTGTTCGGCATGGTCATCATGGCCTCGGCCCGAGACCTCATCACCATCTTCATCGCCCTGGAGATGCTCTCGATCCCGGCGTACCTCATGGCGGGCTGGCGCAAGCGCACGCTCACCGGCAACGAGGCCGGCATGAAGTACTACCTGATGGGCGTCTTCGCCTCGGGCGTGATGCTCTACGGCATGTCGCTGATCTTCGGCGGCACCGGCAGCACGATCCTCGCCGAGATCGGCGACAAGGTGAACGCCGACTTCATGGACCAGCCGGTCGCCGCGCTGGGCATCATCTTCGTGCTCATCGGGTTCGCCTTCAAGATCTCGGCCGTGCCGTTCCA
>DATMGQ010000228.1:0-2869 GCA_035555395.1 Acidimicrobiales bacterium | reverse complement strand
CCAGCGGGTCGATCGAGGCGAGGGCGGCGCTGATCTCGGTGCCGACGAGCATGCGGCCCGTGAGCTCCATCGTGACCTGGGCCTGGATCGGCACCTGGCGGCCGACCTTGGCCATGGCCCGGCGGACGCCGATGACCGAGGCCTTGACCGCGAGCAGGTCGAAGTGGGTCTCGAGGATGAACAGGTCGACCCCGCCCTCGAGCAGGCCCTCGGCGGCGACTTGGTAGTGGTCGCGCAGCTCGGCGAAGCGGATCTGGCTGAGCGAGGGCGACTTGGTGCCGGGGCCGAGCGAGCCCGCGACGTAGCGCTTGCGGTCGGGCGTGGAGAAGCCGTCGGCGACCTCGCGGGCGATGCGGGCGTTGGCCACGCACAGCTCGTGGGCCCGCTCGGGGATGTCGTACTCGCCGAGCGGCACGCCGAACGCGCCGAACGTGTTGGTCTCGACCACGTCCGCGCCCACCTCGAAGTAGGCGGTGTGGAGGGCGGCGATGACGTCGGGGCGGGTGACGCCCAGGATGTCGGTGCACCCCTCGAACGCCTCGCCGCCGTAGTCGTCGAGGCTCAGGTCTTGGGTCTGCAGCCAGGTTCCCGTCGCGCCGTCGTACACGACGACCCGCTCGGCCACGAGGTCCAGGAAGGGCGAAGAAGTCACGGGGCCACGCTACCGGCGCGCCCCAACCCGGCCTAAGTCCGAACGCCGGTCAGTCGACGTCCTCGAGGGTCGCACCGGTGAGGACCACCACGGTCCGCCCGTCGGGGGTGAGGGCGGCGGCGTGGACGGGGGACTCGACGGTCGCCCGGCCGCCGGCGGCCGGGTTGCCTGCATCGCTCGCCCACAGCTCGGATCCGTCGGGGCCGAGGGCCCGGACGTGGGCGCCGTCGCCGACCGCCTCGATGGTGATGGCCCCCAGGTCGAACCGCGGTCCGCCCGTTTCGGCGAGCACGACGTCGTCGGGGACGCCGCCGCAGCTGGTGACGGCGCCGGTGTCCGGGGCGACGACCCGCTCGGTGGCCCCGGCCCCGTCGACGACGAGCAGCTCGTCGCTGCGGTGGCCGAGCTCGCTGCCGTAGGGCACGACGTTCGTCCAGCGCACCGCACCGGTCTCGCGGTCGAAGGCGACGACCCCGTCGAGCGCCGAGTCGCTCCCCGGGCGGTCGGACCCGCGCACCGGGCAGGCGTCGCCGGGGCGGCTGCGCTTGGCCTCCTGGGCGTGGGCGCGCTGCACGAGCGCGTAGGAGCCGATCCCGAGGAGCGCGACGACGGCGACCAGGCCGGCGGTGAACTGCCGGTCGAACCGCCGGTGCCCGTCGCCGTGCTCGCCTGCCGCCGTGTCCCTGCCCCTCGCCATCGGGCCAGGGTACCGACGGCGCTCCGTCCGCCTCGGTCGCGGCGGGGATCAGCCCTTCGCGGTTGCGGAGCCGCCTGCGCCCGCGGCGGTCAGGGTCCAGCCGCCGAGCGGCGGCGTCGGCAGGAGCCGGCACACGACGCGGCTGCCGTCGCCGGGCAGGTTGCCCAGGGTCTGCTCCAGCAGGCCGGTGATGGTGACCGAGGTCGCGTGGGAGGTCGCCCAGGTGAAGGTCATGGCCCACTGCAGCGGCGGGCAAGCGCCGCCGGCCGAGCTGGCTGCCTTGGCGGTGAACGTCTGGATGGTGGGTGCGGCCGGGGGCTTGGGGGCGGCGGTGGTGGGCGTCGGCGGGGCGGTGGTCGGGGTCGGGGCGACCGTGCTGGGCACGGGCGTGGCCGGCGCGGGCGAGGCCGGGCTGGGTGACGGGCCGCTGCTGCCGGGCGTGGGCAGCGAGGGATCGGCGGCCTCGGTCACGGCCTTCGGCGCCGTGGTGGTCGGGGCCGGCTTGCTCGGCGGGCGCTTCGTGCCGGGCCGCCCGGTGGACGGTGCGTCGACGATCTCGGACTCGACGGCGGCCTGCTCCCCGCTCCCGGTGTCGGCCCCTCTGGTGGAGGCGAGGCCGTCGCTCGACCCCGACCCGGACCCGGAGCCGGTCGGGCTGCTCTCGGCTTCAGCTCGATCGGACGTCGTCCCGTCGTTCAGCGCCGCTTCGGTCACGGCCACGGCGACGGCCAGCAGCGCCAGGCCGCCCACGACGCCCGCGGCGATCCGGCGCTTGTGGTGCGATGGCGGGCCGCTGTCGCCCCCGGCCTTGCCCCGCAGGGCCCGGCGCGCCGACGTCTCGGCCGCCCAAGCGGCGGCGATGCGGTGGCGGATGCCTCGGTCGGCGTGCGCGCTCGCACCGGCGGCTCGGTGGCGTCGGGCGCGCCCCTTCGACGCGTGGCGTGCCGCGTCGGCCTCGGTCCAGAACTCGGCTTCGTCCCTGCCGGCCTCGGGCGCGAAGAACCCGTCCGGGGCATCGTCGAAGGGCGGCGACGTCCCGTCTGCTGCGGAGCCAGCTCCCACGTGATCCTCCTGCTCGGGCGGCCAACCTCCCCTGCGGACCTGGTCACCCTGGTGGGCCACTGCCCGGTCCTCCCCGGGTCCATACACGCGGGCCGCCGGTAGTGTCGGCAGCGCATGAAGATCTACACGCGCAAGGGCGACGACGGCACCACCGGCCTCTACGGCGGCGGCCGGGTGCCCAAGGACTCGTCCGCCCCCGAGGCGTACGGCACGGTCGACGAGGCCCAGGCCGCCCTGGGCCTGGCCCGGGCGGCGTCCGAGGGCGAGCTCGACGAGCTGCTCGTCCACCTCGAGCGGGACCTCTGGGTGCTGATGGCCGAGCTGGCCACCGAGCACGAGAACGCCCACAAGCTCGTCGACGGCGCCAGCCGGGTCACCCCCGAGATGGTGGCGGCGCTCGAGGTCAAGATCGATGAGATCACCGGCCGCTTCGAACAGCCCACCGAGTTCGTCGTGCC
>DATMGQ010000227.1:0-25594 GCA_035555395.1 Acidimicrobiales bacterium | reverse complement strand
GCTCGCCTTCGGGGCGTGGGCGGTGCTGGCGGCGCGGTCCGTCACGTCCATCCCGCACGTCCGGGCCCAGGTCGCCCGCCGGCACGGGCGGTCCCCCTCCCGCTGGCCGGCGACGGCCGGTGACGGCGGCGCGGTCCTGCTCGCGCTGGTCGCGGTGGTGCTCGACGGTGCGCTGGTTGCCGGCGCGGTGGCGGTGGCCGGGGTGATCGTGGCCCAGTGGGTCGCCGAGCACCGCAGTCCGCCCCGCCCCGCGGTCATCGGCATCCACCAGACCCTGCTCGGCCTCGCGGTCGTGCTCGCCACCGCGGCGGGCGTGCTGGCGTCGACCTGACCGCGGGCCCGTCGGCCCGGGGCCGGACGGGTCCGCCGCCCGCGTAGGGTCCCCCGGCGTGGAGGGGGAGGTGGCGCTGTCGGCGATGGGGATCGGGTGCCCCGTGGCGCTCGTCCTCGACCGGCTCCGCGGCGGGGTGGGCGGCGGCTGGCAGGCTCAGGGCATGGTCGCTGCGAACCACGAGCGCTCCGCATGAAGTCGCTCGCCCTCATCTTCAGCACGCTGGGCCGGGCGGAGAACCGCTCGAGCGTGCGCCTGTTCCTGCGCCTGCTGGGCCTGCTCGTGGTCATGGTGGCGGTGTTCAGCGCCGGGTTCCACTGGGTCATGGCCCGCGAGGGCCAGAGCTACAGCTGGCCGTCGAGCGTCTACTGGACGCTGGTCACGATGTCGACGGTCGGCTTCGGCGACATCACGTTCCAGTCCGACCTGGGCCGGATCTTCTCGATCGTCGTGCTGCTGAGCGGGTCGATGTTCATCCTCGTGCTGCTGCCGTTCACGTTCATCCAGTTCGTGTTCCTGCCGTGGATGGTGTCGCGGCGCAACGCCCGGGCGCCGAGGAAGGTCGATGCCGGCGTGAGCGGCCACGTGGTGCTCACCCGCATCGGGCCGATCGAGGAGGCGCTGATCGAGCGGCTCGATCGGGCGGACGTGCCCTACGTCGTCCTCGAGCCCGACCTCGAGACGGCCCTCGGCCTGCACGACCGGGGCATCCGCGTCATGGTGGGCGAGCTCGACGACCCCGCCACCTACGAGGCCGCCCGGGTGGCCGAGGCCGCGCTGGTGGCCACCACCCGGTCCGACCCCACCAACACCAACGTGGCGTTCACGATCCGGGAGATCGACCCCGCGGTGCCGATCATCGCGACGGCATCCACCGGCACGTCGGTCGACGTGCTCGAGCTCGCCGGGACGTCGCAGACCCTGCAGCTGGGCGAGATGCTCGGCGCCGGGTTCGCCCAGCGGGTCCTCAAACCGGGCGCGGCCACCCACGTCATCGGCGAGTTCGGACCGCTGCTCGTGGCCGAGGCGAGCGTCGCGGGCACCTCCCTGGTCGGCGCCACCATCGGCAGCTCCCGCCTGCGCGAGGAGGTGGCGGTCAACGTGGTCGGCATCTGGGAGCGGGGACGGTTCCGGACCGCCGAGCCGGACTCGGCCATCACCGACCACACCGTGCTCGTGGTCGCGGGCACCCGGGAGCAGCTCGACGCGTTCGACGCCCGCTTCTCCGTCGAGGTGCCCATCCACCACAACGTCGTGATCATCGGGGGCGGCCGGGTGGGCCGGGCCCTGGGGCGCCGGCTGGCCGACGCGGGCATCGACCACTCCATCGTGGAGAAGGACGCCTCCCGGGTGCGGGCCGCCGACCGGGCCGTGGTGGGCGACGCCGCGGACATCGACGTGCTGCGGGCGGCCGGCATCGACGACGCCGAGACCGTGGTCGTCACCACCCACGACGACGACATCAACGTGTACCTCACGCTGTACTGCCGCAAGCTCCGGCCCGACGTCCAGCTCCTGTCCCGGGCCAACCTCGACCGCAACATCTCGACGCTGCACCGGGCGGGTGCCGACGGCGTGCTCTCGTACACGAGCGCCGGGGCGACGGCGATCTGGAACGCGCTCGACGTGAACGCCACCGTCGTGCTGGCCGAGGGCCTCGACGTGTTCCGGGCCTCGGTGCCCGAGGCCGTCGCGGGCCGGTCCCTGCGCGACGGCGCCATCCGGGCCGAGACCGGTGCGACCGTCGTCGCCGTGGTCGTGGGCGACGAGCTGGTGTCGACCCCGAACGCCGACACGGTGGTGCCGAGCGGCGCCGAGCTCATCCTCATCGGCGACGAGCAGGCCGAGGACCGGTTCCTCCGCCTCGCGGGCGCGACCCGGCGCTGACGGCGGCGCCGCACCACGTCGCAGGTGCTCAGGTGCAGATCGCCCCTCGGGCTGGCAGGCTCACCCGATGGCAGCTGCGCAGACCGAAGGGACCGGAGACGTCGTGGAGCGGATCGAGGTGGCGAGGACGATGCCGTCCGATGCCGCGGCGATCTTCGCCGTGCTCTGCGACCCCGAGGGCCACGTCGACATCGACAGCACCGGGATGCTGATGGAGGCCAGCGGCGACCCGGTGTCGGGCGCGGGCGACACCTTCGTGGTGCACATGGACCGCGAGGCGCTGAACGACTACCCGCTCGGCCTCTACGACGTGACGGTCACCATCGAGACGTTCGAGCAGGACCGGGACATCTCATGGAGCATCCAGGGCCAGATCAAGCCCCAGATCGGCCACACCTACGGCTACCGGCTCGAACCGCTCGACGAGGGCACGCTGGTGACCTCGTACTACGACTGGTCGAACATCGACCCGGTGTGGCGGGAGGCCGGGATCTTCCCGGTGATCTCCGAGGGCGCCCTGCGGGCGACGCTCGGCGTGCTGGACCGCACCGTCCGCCGCCGGGTCCGGGCCGCCGGGGCCTGACCCGGCGACACCCGGTCAGCCGCCGACCTTGGCGGCGTACTCGGGGCTGGCGATGATCGCGGTGGCGATGGCGGCTGGCGACGTGGTCTTCGCGTCGAGCGCGGCGACGAGGGCGTCGAAGTCGGCCTTGGTGGGCGCCGACCCCTTCAGCAGGATGGACAGCACCGAGACGTGGACCTCGCTGACCTGCTTGGTCTTGTACTCGTTGGACTCGGAGAAGCCGGTCATGACCTGGCCCCGGGTGCTCACCTTCCGGTCGAGGCGCGACGTCCAGTAGTCGACGCCGGTCTTCTCGCCGGTGCGGTCGAGCACGTTCTGGTAGACGAGCTCGACGAAGGCCCGGTTGCTGAGCTTGCCGTACTTGGTCTTGAACTCGTTGGAGGCGGCGAACGAGTCCGAGATGGCGTTGAGCTTCTTCCCGTTCACCCGCCGGGTCCGGATCCAGTAGGTGAGCCCGCCCTTGTCCGGGATCCGCAGGAAGTACGCCCGGTAGAGGCGGGTGACGGGGTCGACGTTGTTCACGTTGTCGGGATCGAGCCGCAGGGCGGCGACCAGGGTCCCAGGCGTGAGCGTGCCCGCCGTGAGCTGGGCGATGCGCGAGGACCGCTCCGATGCGGTGGGAGCCCGGCCGAGCAGGTCGAGGTAGAGCCGGTCGACCATCGCGCCCCAGGAGCTGAACGGCGCCCAGGCCGCGGCGGGGGCCACAGGGGTGACGGCCGCCGAAGGCGACGACGCCACGCCCGTGCCGGCGGCGTTCGTGGCCTGCACGGTGAACGTGTAGGCGGTGCCGTTGGCCAGTCCGGTGATGGTCTGGCTGGTGGCGGCCGAGGCGAACACCCGCGGCGTCTGGGCCACGCCGCCGATCGCGGGGGTGACGGTGTACCCGGTGATGGCGGAGCCGCCATCGGAGGTCGGCGCGGTCCAGGACAGGTCGACGGTGCCGTTGCCCGGGGTACCGCTCACGCCGGTGGGTGCGCCCGGCACCGTGCGCGGCGTGACCGCGGCCGAGGCGCCCGAGTCGGCGCCGGTCCCGACGCCGTTCGTGGCCTTGATCTTGAAGGTGTAGGCGGTGCCGTTGGCCAGGCCGCTGATGGTCTGGCTGGTGGCGGCGGAGCTGAACGTGACCGGCGTCTGGGCTGAGGCGCCGACGTAGGGGGTGACGGTGTAGCCGGTGATCGCGGAGCCGTTGGTGGCGGGGGCGGTCCAGGAGAGGTCGACCTGCCCGTCGCCCGGCGTGCCGCTCACCCCGGTGGGAGCGCCCGGCACGGCGGCGGGCGTGACGGTGGCGGAGGCCGTGGAGTCGGTACCCGAGCCGGCGGCGTTCGTGGCCTTGACCCTGAAGGTGTAGGTGGTGCCGTTGGCGAGCCCGGTGATGGTCTGGGCGGTGGCGGTGGAGCTGAAGGTCTGCGGGGTCTGGGCTGAGGCGCCGATGTAGGGGGTGACCGTGTAGCCGGTGACGGCCGAGCCGCCGTTGGACGCCGGAGCGGTCCAGGTCAGGTCCACCGACGAGTCGCGTGCGGTGCCCGAGACGCCGGTGGGCGCGCCGGGGACGGTGCGCGGGGTGATGGCGGCCGAGGCCGCCGAGGCGGCCCCGGTGCCGGCGGCGGTGGTGGCGGCCACGCGGAACGTGTACGCCGTGCCGTTGGTGAGCCCGGTGACGGTCTGGGCGGTGGCGGTGGAGGCGAAGGTCTGGACCGTCTGGGCGCTGGCCCCGATGTAGGGGGTCACCGTGTAGCCCGTGACGGGGGAGCCGCCGTTGGCGGCGGGCGCGGTCCACGACAGGTCGACGCTGCCGTTGCCCGGGGTGCCGGTGACGCCCGTGGGGGCGCCGGGAACGCCCACGGGCGTGACGGCGGCGGAGGCCGTGGAGTCGGCGCCGGTGCCGGCGGCGTTCGTGGCCTTGACCTTGAAGGTGTAGGCGGTGCCGTTGGCGAGTCCGGTGATCGTCTGGGCGGTGGCGGAGGAGGCGAAGGTCTGCGGGGTCTGGGCGCTGGCCCCGATGTAGGGCGTGACCGTGTAGCCGGTGACCGCCGAGCCGCCGTTGGACGCCGGAGCGGTCCAGGCCAGGTCCACCGAGGCGTCGCGGGCGGTGCCGCCCACGCCGGTCGGGGCGCCGGGCACGGTGCGCGGCGTGACCGCGGCGGAGGCGGTCGAGTCGGCGCTGGCCCCCGAGGCGTTGATGGCCGCGACCTTGAACGTGTAGGCGGTGCCGTTGGCGAGGCCGGTCACGGACTGGGAGGTGGCGGTCGAGTTGAACGTCTGGACCGTCTGGGCGCTGGCTCCGATGTACGGGGTGACCCGGTAGCCGGTGATGGCGCTCGTGCCCTGGTTGGACGGCGTGGTCCAGGAGAGCGTGACCTGGCCGTCGCCCGGGGTGCCGGTGACGCCGGTGGGGGCATCGGGCACGGCCTGGCAGGAGGCGAGGTTGCTGATGGCGGCGCTGGCGTTCACCCGGCCGCCGCCGACCGCATCGACGCCGTACGAGCTGATGGCGATGCCCGAGGCGCGTTGGGCGGCGAGGACCTCGGCGGGGGTGCGGCACGGGCGGGCGGCCAGCTGGAGCACGGCGATCGCGGCGGCGTGGGGCGCGGCCTGCGAGGTGCCGTAGAAGCGGTACACGCCCGACGAGAGCTGCCCGAAGAAGGAGTTGGCGGCGCCGTCCGTGGCGGCGACGTCGATGGTGTCGAACTGGCACGAGGGGAGCGCGCTGGCGGCCGTCGTCCCGACCACGGGGCCCCAGCAGTAGAGGGCCGGGCCCCGGGACGAGAACGTCTCGGGCGAGGTGGTCGAGTTGTACCGGATGGCGGCGATCGAGCCGGCGCCGCGCATCATGTTGTGGCCGTAGCCCGTGGGACCGACGATGTCGCCGGCGGTGGAGGTGTTCCACTGCGCGGACGTGAGGCCCGAGGCGGTCTGGAAGATCACCTTGAAGCGCGGCGTGGAGCCGGTCCAGCGGCCCACGACGAGGCGGTAGGTCTTCGTGGCACCCGAGTTGTTCGTGTAGGCGAGCAGCTCGTAGGCCTGCTTCGAGGTCGCCGGGTTGTTCACGACGGCCTGGGCGACGACGGCGTTCGTCGACGAGTCGAGCAGGAACAGGTCGAGGTCGGTCGTGACCCCGTACTGCGGCTCGTTGTAGCCCAGCTTGATCTGGAGCTTGCCGCCGTTGGTGACCGTGAGGAGGTCCCCAGCGTCGGTGCCGGCGCCGGGGTCCCAGTCGTGGCAGTCGGTGGCGGCCCCCGAGGTGATCGCGCTCGGGCACGCCGTCGGGCGGTACCCCACCGACTCGTACGAGGCCACGTCGCGTCCGCCGAGGATCACGTTCGAGTTGGCGGCGGACGAGAAGTACGTGACCCCCGCGGCGGTCACGTCGGCGATGGCCTTGGCGATGATCCCGTCCTGGTACATCGGCTCGTTGAAGTACGAGATGTCGTCGACGATGACCTTGGCGCCGGCGGCGGCCAGGTTGCGGATCTGGTTGGCGAAGTCGACGTCGCCGTTGAACGCCGAGGCCACCATGATCGTGGCGCCGGGGGCGAGGTCGTGGACGGCTTGGGCCATCGCCCGGCCCTCGTCCGAGCCGGCGCTCGCGTACTCGGACTGGAGGACGACGGGGGTCGTGTAGCCGCAGGGGTTGCCGGTGCCGGGCAGCTCGCCGTTGGCGACGTCGGTGGCCGCGCCGTTCAGGCTGTTGTAGGAGTCCGAGAGGACGCCGATCTTGATGCCCGTCCCGTCCACGGCGTAGGTGGACCGGGCGGTGGCGGCGCCGAGGTGGGTGTCGCCCTCGGAGGTGACCCGGGCGGAGCAGGCGGCGCTGGTGGCGGCGCCGTCCTCCTGGAGCGCGTCGGCGACGCCCTGGAGGTCGGCCCGGCCGACCGAGGGCTCGAGCACCTCCTCGAGCCACTCGACGCCGGAGACCGACGCGACCGCGTCGATGTCGGTGGGGTCGATGGCCAGGGTCACGAGGTGGTCGCTCGCGCTCCGCGCCGTGATGCGGGCGCCGGCCTGCTTCAGCGCCGCCTGGGTGGCGGCGTCGACGGAGGTGAGCCGGGCGTTGGCGAGGAACGTGCCGTCGGGCTGGTGCAGCAGCGATCCGGCGCCGGTGCTCGGCAGGCCGATCGAGCGGTTCTCCGCCGCATCCGACGTGGCCACCGACCCGGCGGCGGCCAGCTGCTCCAACCGTGGCGACACGTTCGCCGGTGCCCCCTTGGCCGGGGCGGCCTGAGCTCCGGCGACCTCCGCCGTGAGCGGGACCAGCGCGACGAGCATGCCGGCGAGGGCAGCGAGGACCCCGCGCCGCACGACGTTCTTCCCAACGATCACCGCACGCTCCCCACGTCCGTGGCGCCTGGCGGCGACCCAACTCCCAGAGTACTTCGTCACCTCCGGTCCGGAGGTTGAGGACTTCCCGTCAGCGTCGGCGCGACCGCCGGTCCGTCCACGCCCCGGTGCACCAGAGCGCCCACGCCACCAGGACCGGCTGGAACACCAGGCGCACGGCTCGGGCGGCGTCGCTGTCGAGCCCGAACGCGTCGTCGCCGTCGACGAACTGGGAGACGTTCCCCGGGAACACGGCCACGAAGAACGCTGCCGCGACCCACCCGAGCACCACCCGGTGGCGGACGAGCACCACCAGCGCGGCGCCGAGGGCGATCTCGGCCACGCCCGACAGCACCACGACGAGGTCGGCGTCGAGCGGGACCCAGTCGGGCACCTGGGCCAGGAACTCGGTCCGCGACCACGCCAGGTGGCTGGTCCCGGCGAACACCAGGGCCGCGCCCAGCACGATGCGGGCGGCGTGCTGCAGCCGGCTCGGCTCGGGGGCTCCGGTCATCGGCCGCACCCTACGGTCGGCACGGCGCCGCTGGTGGTGCGATGCTCCTCGGCGCCGCGAGGAGGAGCACCCATGACCGACAAGGTCCGCCTGGAGGTGGACGGCGCCATCGCCACCATCACCAACGACAACCTGAGCAAGCACAACGCGTTCGACGACGAGATGGACCAGCGCCTGTTCGAGATCCTGGGCGAGCTGCGCCAGCGGCCCGAGGTCCGAGCCGTCATCTGGCGGGGCGAGGGCCGGTCGTTCTCGTCGGGCCGCGACGTCGCCGCCATCGGCGGGGGCCAGGTGACCCTCAGCCACCACGAGCTGATGACCCGTGGCCACCGTGGCATCCAGCAGGTGTTCGAGCTCGACGCCCCGATCCTCGTGGCCTGCCACGGCTGGTCCATCGGCGCCTCGTTCCAGCGGGCGCTGCTCTGCGACCTGCGGTTCGCCTCCGAGGACGCCCGGTTCCTGCTGCCCGAGGTCGGCCACGGCGTCATCCCCGACACCGGCGGCGTCGCCCGGCTGTTCCAGATCTGCGGGCACGGCGTGGCCGCCGACCTCGTGCTCACCGGCCGGTCGATGGACGCCGCCGAGGCCTACGCCCACGGCGTCGTGTCCCGCGTGGTCCCGGCCGACGAGCTCGACGCGACCGTGCGGGAGGCCGCCGAGAAGATCGCCGCCGCGCCGGCGGTCACCGTGAAGATGGCCCGCCGGGTGCTCGGCCACCTCGCCGAACCGGAGGTGCGGAGCTCGATGGCCGAGGAGCTCATCGCCCAGACGTTCATCAGCCGGTCCGACGACGCCGCCGAGCGCCGGGCCGCCCACGCCGAGGGGCGCGAGCCCCGTTACACCGGGAGCTGACGCCGTGACCGACGCCGACCCGACGCCCGCAGGCCCGGCGCTGCCCGGCCTGCCCGCACCGCCGCCCCTGGGCGCGTCCGCCCTGCCGGCCGGCACCTTCGACGGCCAGGTGGTCCTCGTCACCGGCGGCGGCACCGGGCTGGGCAAGGCCATCGCCGCCGAGTTCGCCCGCCTCGGCGCCTCGCTCGTGGTGGCCAGCCGCAAGCCCGACCACCTGGCCGCCGCCGAGGAGGCGCTCGCCCCGCTCGGCCCGGTGCGCACCGTGGCGTGCGACATCCGCGACGCCGACCAGGTCGCCGCCGCGTTCGACGTCGCCACCGACGCCTTCGGCCTGCCCGGCGTGCTGATCAACAACGCGGCCGCCAACTTCCCGTCGCCGGCCGAGGACCTGTCGCCGAACGCCTGGCGCACCGTGGTCGACATCACGCTGAACGGCACGTACCTGTGCGCCCGGGAGTTCGCCCGCCGCCACCTCGACCGCGGCACCCCGGGTTCGATCGTCAACGTCGGTGCGTCGTACGCCTGGACGGGCGGCCCGGGCTTCGCCCACTCGGCTGCGGCCAAGGCCGGTGTGAAGAACCTGGTCGAGACGCTCGCCGTGGAGTGGGGGCCCTACGGGATCCAGGTCAACGGCCTCGTCCCCGGCCTCGTGCCCCACGAGGACATGACCGCCGACATCCAGGCCAACCTCGAGCGCAACCGCAGCAACGCCGCCTCCCAGCCGGCCCTGCGGGTGGGCCTGCCCCGCGAGCTCGGCTGGGCCGCGACGTTCCTGGCGTCGCCCTACGGCGGGTTCATCTCGGGCCACACCCTCGTGGTCGATGGCGCCAACTGGCAGCGCCGCCACCTCACCAACCCCGAGGTCACCACCGTCCGAGACCAGCTCGACCGCGGCCCCTTCACCCCCTGACCCCTCCTCGCCTCGGGCGGGCCGTCAGGTGGGGTCGGCGACGTGCTGCTCGGCCCAGTCGACGGCGGCGCCCAGGCGGGGGAACACGTGGTCCCGGCCGACCGCCTTGAGCAGGCCCGAGGTGGCCGCGATGTCGCGGGCCGGTCCGTGGAGGTAGGCGATCGCCAGCTCCACGGCCCGCTTGTCGAGGGCGCGGACGAGCTTCAGGAGCATCTGCGTGCTGGTGATGTCGAGCTCGTCGTTGCTGTCGAGGTCGAGCACGACGATCCGCGCTGGGGGCTCGGCGGCATCGAGGGCGGCCAGGGTGGCGGTGAACATCGACTGGGCGTTGGCGTAGAACAGCGGCGCGTCCGGCTGGATGACCAGCACGCCGGGGATCGGGGTGGCTTCGGGGTGCCGGCGGAGGTCGGCGAACGCGCCGGGGACCACGGAGGAGCGCCCGAGGATCGACACGGGGGCTCGGCTCGACCGGTAGACGAGGAGCACGATCGACGCGGTGATGCCGACGATCAGCGCCGGGAGCACGTCGAAGAACACCACCGAGCCGAGCGTGAGCACGCTCACCCAGAACTCGCGGGGGATGAGCCGGTAGTACGACCGCAGCTCGGAGACGCGCATGAGGTGGGACACGGCGTGGATGATCAGCGCGGCGAGGACGGCGTCGGGCAGGTCGGTGAACAGCGGCGTGAGGGCGAGCACGGTCACGATCGACAGCACCCAGGCGACGATCGTCGACAGCTCGGTGCGGGCCCCGGCGCCGTCGTTCACGGCGCTCTGCGAGAGGCTGCCGCCGGACGCGAGCCCGCCGAGCAGCCCCGAGCCGAGGTTCGCGGCGCCGATCGCCAGCATCTCCTGGCTCGGGTCGATCTCGTACTCGTGCTCGTCGGCGAACGCCTGGGCGGCCCCGAGCGCCTCGCTGAAGAGCACGAGGACCATGCCCGCCGCGCTCGGGAGGAGGACCCAGAGGTCCATCGCCCGGACGTCGGGCAGGTTCGGCGTGGGCAGGCCGCGGGGGAGCGTCCCGACGACGGCGACGCCGTGCGCGGCCAGGTCGAGCGCCGCGCTCGAGCCGATCGCCAGCACCAGCACGATCAGCCCGGAGGGCAGCTTCGGGGCGACGCGCTCCATGCCGAAGAGCAGGACCAGGGCCAGCGCGCCGACGACCACGGTGGCGCCCGAGACGTCGCCCAGGCTCCGCACCACGTGGAGGAGCTGCTCGACGCTGTTGCCGTCGCTGCTGCTCACACCGAAGAGCTTCGGGAGCTGGCTCACCGTCACGAACACGGCCAGCCCGAAGACGAACCCGTCCATGACCGGCTTCGAGAGGAACGCGGTGACGAACCCGAGCCGCAGGGCCCCAGCGACCACCAGGAGCACGCCGGTCAGCACCACCATCCCCGACGCCAGGGCGAGGTAGGCCTCCGGCGACGTCGGCTTCAGCGCGGTCACCGTGGAGTACACGAGGACCGCCGACGCGCTCGTGCCCGCGACCACCAGCTGTCGGCTCGTGCCGAAGACCGCGTAGAGCACGAGCGACGCCACGAGCGTGTACAGCCCGGCCTGCGGCGGCAGCCCGGCCAGGCTCGCGTAGGCGATCATCTCCGGGATCAGCAGCCCCCACAGGGTGGCGCCGGCGAGCACGTCGAACCGAAGCAGCGAGCGGTCGTAGCGCGGCAGCCACGCCGTGATCGGGACGAAGCGGTGCCGCGCCCGGGACCGAGGTGCGCTGGCGGTCACCCGGGCGATCGTATCCGTGCGGGTACACGCATCCGGGCTGGTCAGGTGGGTCGTCGCTAGCCTCGGTCCGATGCCGGGCGCGGGCGCGGCCAGGAAGGCGTGCAGACGATGTTGACCCAGGTGATCGGGGACTTCCTCCCCTCGGCCGTCGGCGTGGCGATCAGCCCCATCCCGATCATCGCCGTCATCCTCATGCTCGGCACCCCGAAGGCCCGGACCGACGGTCCGGCGTTCGCGGCGGGCTGGATCGTGGGCATGGTCGCGGTCGCCGTCGTGGTGCTGCTGCTCACCGGGAGCGCCGACACCAGCAGCGGTGCCAACGACGGCGTGAACTGGGTCAAGGTCGCCATCGGCGTGCTGTTCCTGGTGCTGGCCAAGAAGCAGTGGGACTCGCGGCCGGCGAAGGGCGAGCAGCCCGAGATGCCGGGCTGGATGCAGGCCATCGACAAGCTCGAGCCGGGCAAGGCGTTCACCCTCGGGGCGGCGCTGAGCGGACTGAACCCGAAGAACCTGGCCCTGACGGCGGCGGCCGCGGCCACCATCTCGCAGGCCGGCCTCAGCACCGCCGACAGCGTGGTCGCCGTCTTGGTGTTCGTGGTCATCGCCTCGATCACCGTGGTCGGCGCGGTGGTCTTCTACCTGGCCGCCGAGGAGAAGGCGAAGGCGCCTCTGGCGTCGATCAAGGAGTTCATGTCGGACCACAACGCGGTGATCATGATGGTCATCCTCGTGATCCTCGGCGCCAAGATCCTGGGCCAGGGCTTCGGCGGGCTGAGCTGACGTGGCTGCCGACGACGCCTTCGTCCCACCCGATCCGGCCGAGGCCCTCGCCGGGCTCGGCATGCCGATGGCCGACGCCATGCGCACCCAGCGCGCGGTCCGGCGCCTCCACCTGGAGCCGGTCTCCCACGACGTCCTGCTGCCGCTCCTCGAGCTCTCGCTCAAGGCGCCCACCAGCTCGAACACCCAGGACTGGATGTACCTGGTGGTCGAGGACCGGGCCCAGAAGGAGGCCATCGGCAAGCTCTGGAACCGCCTGTTCCGGTTCGTCGACCCCATCGCGGTCAAGCAGGCCAAGGGCGATCCCCAGGAGCTGCGCAACATCGCTCCCGGCCGCTGGCAGGCCCAGAACTTCGCCGACCTGCCCGTGTTCGTGATCCCCTGCTACAAGCGCAACCTCAAGCACGCCCCGGTCGGCCGCCCGCAGATCAAGGTGGCGTCGTTCTACGGGTCGGTCTACCCGGCGGTGCAGAACCTGCTGCTCGGCTGCCGCGCCGTCGGCCTCGGGGCATCGCTCCAGACGCTCCCGATCTGGTACGTCCCGAAGGCCCGCAAGATCCTCGGCCTGCCCCGCAACATCGTCCCGGTCTGCATCATCCCGATCGGCTGGGCCAAGGGCAACTACGGCCCCACCACCCGCCGACCCATCGGCGAGGTCGTCCACCTCGACCGCTACGGCAACCAGCCCTTCCTCGACAGCTCCTCCTGACCGGCCACCCACCCGGCCCCCCGACCGGCCCCCCGACCGGCCCCCCGACCGAAGTTGGTGTGGATGTGCGCGCATATCGCGCACATCCACACCAACTTCGGTCTGCGTGGGCGATGGGTCGGGGTGGATGGGTGGGGGGGGGTCAGCGGTGGATGGGTGGGTGGGTCAGCGGTGGAGGGCGGCGACGACCTCGGCGAAGTGCTGGGGGTCGGGGGCGCGGTTGTTCACCAGGCTGACGTGGTCGGAGATGCCGGCGAGGCGGGAGCGGATCTGCGGGGCGATCTCGTGGGGCTCGCCGACCACGGCGATGGTCTCGACGAGCTCGTCGTCGACGAGCGCCGCCATCTCCTGCCAGCGGTCCTGGCGGGCGAGGGCCTGGAGCTCGGGGAGGAGGCCGCCGTACCCGTGCAGCTCGAACACGGGCTGGTAGGCGGGCGTGGTGCCGTAGAACGCCAGCTGCTCGCGCACCGCCTCCCGGGAGCGGTGCAGCTCCTCCTCGGTGCGACCGGTGACGACGATCGTCACGCACACCACCTCGAGGTCGTCGAGGATGCGACCGGCCGCGGCCGCGCCCCGCTCGAGGGCGGGCCGGGTGAGCTCCAGGAGGGAGCGGCGGGAGTTGACCGGGTGGACGAGGAAGCCGTCGGCGACGCGCCCGGCCACCTCGGTCATCTGGGGGCCGAACCCGGCGGTGAAGATCGGCGGGAGGCCGTAGCGGTTCGGGCCGGGGGAGAAGGCCGGGATCATCCGGGTGTGGGTGTAGTGCTCGCCCTCGAACGCCAGGCGCTCGCCGGTCTCCCAGGCGTGCCAGATCGCCCGGATGGCGCGCACCAGCTCCTCCATCCGCGCCACGGGGTTGCCCCAGGGCATCGAGAAGCGCTGCTCGACGTGGGGCTGGATCTGCGAGCCGAGCCCGAGGACGAACCGCCCTCCCGTCACGGTCTGGAGGTCCCAGCCCACGTTCGCCAGGGTCATCGGCGTGCGGGCGAAGGCGATGGCGATGGCCGTGCCCAGCTGGATGTGGTCGGTGTGCTCGGCGGCGACGGCGAGCGGGATGAACGGGTCGTGCTTGGCCTCGAAGCTGAACGCCCGGTCGTACCCCAGCCCTTCGAGCTCGCGGTAGACGGTCCGCGCCTGGCGCAGGTCGTCGGTGGGGACGGTCATCGAGACGTGCATCGGCGCCTTGCTAGCGCACCAGCGCCCAGCGGTTGCGGTTCCCCGCGATCGGGCACCATGGGGGCATGACGGCCACCTCTGATGATGTGTTCGACCGCGGGCTCGACTTCTTCGGCGGGATCCTCGACCAGGCGGGCGACGACCGCTGGGACGCGGCGTCGCCGTGCGAGGGCTGGACCGCGCTCGACGTCGTCGGCCACCTCTGCACGTCGCTCGACATGGGGACGAGCATCATGCGGGGCGAGCCGCCGACCCGGCCCGACGTCGAGCACCCGCGCGACGTCATCGACGGCGATCCCAAGGCGTTCTACGCCGAAGCGGCCGCCGCCTGTCGCCAGGCGCTCGAGGGCTCCGACCTCGACGAGGTGCGAGACACGCCGATGGGGCCGCGTACCGTCGCCGAGGGCCTGGCGTTCCCGGCGATCGACCTGTACGTGCACGGCTGGGACCTGGCGCAGGCCGTCGGGGCCGAGGCCGTCATCCCCGACGACGTCATCGCCTTCGCCCACCAGTACCTCGACCCCATCCCCGAAGACGCCATGCGCGGGCCGAACGGCGCGTTCGGGCCCGAGGCCGACGTGGCCGACGACGCCTCGGCGTCGGACCGGTTCGTGGCCTGGACCGGCCGGACGCCCGTCTGACCGGTCGGTCAGGCCTCGACGGGATCGTCGGGGTGCTGGGGGAGGCCGAACAGCGGGAACAGCGTCTCGGTGTCGAGGAAGAAGCTGAACTCGGCGACCTGGTCGCCGTCGAACTCCAGGACCTGGAGCGCCCACGGCTCGTGCCGCCCGTCGGGGCCGCTCGGCCGGTACTGGCCGAAGGCGGGGAGGCCGTTGGCCGAGGTGGCCACGAGGCGGGAGCCGGCGCACTCGGCGCCGGGGCCGACCCACCAGTCGATGACCTGCTGGCGGCCCTGGAGCCACAGCTCGTAGGGCGGCATCGACTGGATGGCGTCCTCGCGCACCAACAGCGTGAGGGCGTCGATGTCGTAGGCCTCGAACGCCGCGACCCACCGGTCCAGCACCGCCGGGTCGACCTGCTGCTTGGCTGGCACCGCGTTGGTGACCGTGCGGGCGTTGACGTCGTCGAGCGTCGCCCGGGCGCGCTGGAGGGCGCTGTTCACCGAGGCGACGGTGGTGTCGAGCAGGTCGGCGACGTCGGCCGCCGGCCAGCGCAGCACCTCGCACAAGATGAGCGCGGCGCGCTGCTTGGGCGGAAGGTGCTGGAGCGCGGAGATGAACGCCAGGCGGATGGTGTCTCGCCCCTCGGCCACCTCGGCCGGGTCCGCCATCGAGCCGCGGACCACCTTGTCCGGCACCGGCTGGATCCAGGTGACCTCGGGCAGGATGTCGCCGATGGGCCCGTCGACCCTCCACGAGTCGGTGAGGTCCATGGGCCGGGCCCGGCGCTGGCTCGACCGGAGCTGGTCGAAGCAGGCGTTGCTGGCGATCTTGTAGAGCCAGGTGCGCAGCGACGAGCGGCCCTCGAACCGGTCCAGGTTGCGCCACGCCTTGGTGAACGTGTCCTGCACGGCGTCCTCGGCCTCCGACGACGAGCCGAGCATGCGGTAGCAGTACCCGATCAGCTCGCCGCGGTACTGCTCGAAGTCGTCGAGGGACGCGGTGTCTTCTTGCACGGTGGCCACCGCCACAGCGTACGGCGGGGGAGTGACAGCGAAGCCGGGAGCGGCCTCGCCGGCCTCAGGAGGGCAGCTCGAACTTCAGGAGCTGGGGCGGATCGGCCATGCCGACGGGCACGTACAGCTCGTCACCGGCGATGGCCGGCCACCCGTTGATGCCGCCGGGCGACTCGTAGCTCCACACCGTCTCGCCGGTCGTCCGGTCGAGGGCGAGGACCTCGCCGCCGAACGAGGACGTGAAGACCAGGTCGCCCGAGACCGTGGACCCTCCGAACGAGTCCCCGGGGAGGTCCACCTCCCACCGGATCTCGCCGGTGTCGGCGTCGATGGCCACCATCTGGCTGTCGGCCTTGCCCAGCTGCACGGTGAAGCCGTAGCTGGTCTCCTCCGGGCCGGCGTACTGGGTGGGGGCGTTCATCACGCAGGCGTAGATCGTCCCGTCGGCGATGGCCAGCGGGGTCTGCACGCCGCCGAGCGAGCCGGGGTAGACGAGCGTCGGGCCGTCGATCTCGGTGAGCTCGTCGTTGTCGTGGGAGCCGACCGGCGTCTCCCAGATGCGCTCGCCGGTGTCCGCGTCGAGCGCGTAGACGATGCCGAGCTTGCCGGAGCTGATGACGACGTCGCGCGCCGTCCCGTCGACCTCGATCGAGGTCCGGGCGGCGAGCATGTTGTCGCGGTCGAAGATGTCGTGGGGGATCGCCTGGTGGCCCCACGCCAGCTTCCCCGTGTCGATGTCGAGGGCGACGGTGGAGTCGGTCCACTTGTTGTCGCCGGGTCGGCTCGACCCGTTGGGGAAGCCCGCTGCGCCGGGGAACGGGTACGGGTTGCCGGTGCCGAAGTACGCGATGCGCCGCTCGGTGTCGATCGCCGGCGGGTACCAGACGCCGCCGCCGCTGTTGAGCTCGGGGTTGCCCCACAAGCCCGGGTCCTCGATGACGGGGAAGTCCCACACGATCGAGCCGGTCTCGGCGTCGAGGGCGTAGATCGTGGCGATGGTGCCGTTGCCGTACCCCGACGTGGAGGCGAACACGAGGCCGTCGTACGCGGAGGGCTGCATGTTGACGATGCCGCCGTGCTCGCCGATGTCGGTGGCCCAGACCTCCTTGCCCGTCTCCGCGTCGTAGGCGACGACCACCGAGCCGTCGCCCGCGTCGTTCGCCTCGGTGCCGTACAGCTGCCCCCAGCCCACGCCGACCCCGGTGGGGCCGAAGATGCCGACCTCGTCGCCGACCACGAACTCGCCCTTTCCGGTCTCCCGGTCGATGCTGTGCACCTCGGTGGTGAGGGCGCCGAGGTACACGTGGTCGCCCACGACCAGGGGCGTGGTGGTGAGGTTGCCGAACGTGCCGCCGCCCTTCGCCTCGTAGGTCCAGGCCAGTTCGAGGTCGTCGACGTTCTCCGAGGTGATCTTCGGATCGGCCACCGTGCGGGTCGACGCGTAGTCGCCGTTGGCGATGGCCCAGTCGCCCTCGGCCTCCAGCTCCGGTGGCACACCCGACAGCGAGCCCCGCTCGGCGTCGCCCTCCGCCGCCGTGGTGGTGGTGCGCTCGGGAGCCGCCCGGCCGAGGTCGTCGCGCACGTAGGCGACGACGTCGTCGATCTCCTCGGCGGAGAGCGTGCCCTTCCACGCCGGCATGGCGTCCTTGCCGTTGGTGACGAGCTCGACCATCTCGGTCTCGGTGTACTTCGCCTTCGCCTTGCCGTCGCCGATGGCGGGCCCCTGGCCGCCGCTGCCGTCGGGCGCGTGGCAGGTGGCGCAGTTCGACTCGAAGATCGACGCACCGGCCGGCTTCGCCGCTCCGTCGGAGCCGCTGTCCGACGAGCACGCCGCCGCACCCCCGGCGATGCCCATCGCGACCAGCCCGAACAGCACCCAGCGCCTTCCGCTCCCCATGGCGGCGGACCCTACTGCGGAGGTCCGGCCCCGGTGGACGCCGCGCCCCTACGATCCGGCCGGGGACGAAGGGGGACAGATGCGTCGGTTGGCGGTGGCACTGGTGGTCGTGGGCGTGCTCGCGGCGGGATGTTCGAGCAGCAGCGACGGCGGGGCGGACCCTGACGACCTCACGACGTACCGCACGACGACGAAGGTCACACCCATCCCCGAGGCCGGCGCGTGCGACGACATCGATCCCGCTGCGTGCCTCCTGCCGTGGCCGAACGACCGGTTCACCAAGGGCGACCTCTCGGCCGACGGCGGGCGGCGGGTGGACCTCCCCGTCGACGGCATGCCGGCCAACGCCGACGGCACGCCCATCGACCCCACCGAGTGGAACCGCAACGACGGGTTCGCCCCGGCCTCGGCGCTCGTGACGGTGATCCCGGACCTCGATGTGGAGGCGTCGGGCCTGCCGCCCGTCACCGACATCGGCGCCTCCCTGGCGGACGACTCGCCGCTCGTGCTCGTCGACGCCGACACCGGCGAGCGCACCGCGGCGTGGGCCGAGCTCGACGCCAACGCCGCCGATCCGGCCAAGCAGGCCCTGATGATCCAGCCGGCAGCGGCGCTGACGGAGCGCCACCGCTACGTCGTCGGCCTCCGGGACCTGGTGCGCACCGACGGGTCGGACGTCGAACCGTCGGAGGGCTTCGCGGCCCAGGTGGCCGACCCCGACGGCATCGCCAGGCACACGTTCGCCGACCTCGACGCCGCCGGGGTCGCCACCGAAGACCTGGACATCGCCTGGTCGTTCACCATCGGGTCGAGCGACGACATCTCCGGTCGGCTGCGCTCGATGTGGACCGAGACCTCCGCGGAGCTCGGCGACGGCGCCCCGGCCTTCACGGTCGACTCCGACGAGGGGTCCGGTGCTGCCCGCATCATCCGAGGCACGTTCGAGATGCCCAAGTACCTCCAGGGCGACGGTGGGCCGGGCAGCGTCCTCAACAACGACGACGACCCCGACGGGATCCCGGCCGCCGACGGCACCATGACCGCCGACTACGTCTGCGTGGTCCCGAAGGACACCTCCGCCGACGATCCGGCCGGCACCGTCATCTACGGCCACGGCCTGCTCGGCACCCGCGACCAGGCCCTCGACATCGGCATGCTCGGGGCCTCGGTGGGCCTCAGCTTCTGCGGCGTCGACTACCTCGGCATGAGCGCGGCCGACATCCCCAGCATCGTCGGGTCCTTCGAGGACCTGACCGCGTTCCGCACCGTGCCCGACCGCCTGCAGCAGGGCCACCTGAGCTTCCTGCTGCTCGGCCGCCTGTTGGCCAGCGACGACGGGTTCGCGTCGGACCCGGCCTTCCAGGACGACGACGGGAACCCGACCATCGACACCGACGAGGTCGCCCTGCTCGGCGCGAGCCAGGGCGGGATCCTCGGCGGGGTGGCGTCGTCGCTCACCGACGACTGGCAGCAGGTGATCCTCGCCGTGCCGGGCATGGGCTACAACCTGCTCCTCCGCCGGTCGGTCGACTTCGACGAGTTCTTCCCGGCGGTGGAGGCCAGCTACCCCGACGAGCTCGACCAGACCCTGGTCCTCGAGCTGCTCGAGCAGCTGTGGCAGCGCGGCGAGAACGCCGGCTACGTCCAGCACCTCACCGACGACCCGTACCCCGGTGTCGAAGCCAAGGACGTGCTGCTGCTCGAGGCGTTCGGTGACCACCAGGTGGCGAACGTGTCGACCGCGAAGCTGGCCCGGTCGCTCGGCATCGAGCGCCGCGACCCCACGCTGGCCGACGGACGCTCCACCGATGACGAGCCGTTCTGGGGCATCGAGCCGATCGACGAGCTGCCCAGCGACGGGTCGGGCCTCATGGTGTGGGACTTCGGGACGCCGGCGCCGCCGGTCGAGAACGTGCCCAACCGGGCGGGCGAGGACCCGCACGGCAAGCTGTCGAACGTCCCGGAGGCGCTGGCGCTGGTGCTCTCGTTCGTCACGGAGGGGACGATCACCGACGTGTGCGGCGACGGGCCGTGCCAGGCGGACGGCTGATCCGGGCGGACGGTCCCCGGCCGGTAGCCTCGGCCCCCGTGCCTGCGACACCGTCCGACACCCGCCGCCTCCGGGCGCGCCGTGCCCTCGCCGGGCTGGCCGTCGCCTGCACCGCCGTCGGCCTCGGTGCCTGCTCGACGCCCGCTCCCTCGCAGGGCGACCTGAGCGAGGCGCTGGTGTCGTCGGGCCTGTCGAAGGAGGTCGCGGACTGCACGGCGTCGGCCTTCACCGACTCGCTCACGAAGTCCGAGCTCGCCGAGCTCACCGAGCGCGGCGCGGGCGGCGCTCCCGTCGACGACCCCAAGCGCGACGACGACAGCTACGACAAGCTCCAGAAGGCGCTCGTGGCGTGCCGGGACCTCCAGGCCGAGGCCGCGCCGTCCACCACCACGACGGCGGCTCCGGCCGAGGGCGAAGGCGCGGGCGACACCTCGTCCACCATCGCCAACGGCACCAACGGCGCCGAGCTCAACCCCGAGTCGACCACCACCGCCGCCCCCTAGGAGCGCGACGCTCGCGGCCTAGAGGTCGGGCCAGCGCTTGGTGGTGGTGCGGGGCTTCTTGCGGTTGGCGGTGAGGGCCCAGGTGCGGCGCCAGGCACCGGACTCGGGGCCGGCCAGCGTGGGCGTCTCGCCGCTGGCTGCTCGACGGCGGGCCGAGTACCAGTCGGTGGTGGCCTCGTCGGCGAGGGCGGCGACGGCGGCCTCGATGCGGTCCGAGAACCCCTGGGAGCGCTCGCCCTCGTTGGCCCGGATGGGCGTGCCGAACGTGACGACCGTGCGCTGCGGCTTCGGCCGGTTCTTGCCCTTCGGGAGGATGCGGCCGGTGCCGGCCAGGTGGATCGGCACGACGGGCACGCCGCACTTGATGGCGAGGTACGCCGCACCGCCCCGGAAGGGCTGGCCCCAGCCGTCGGGGGAGCGGCCGCCCTCGGGGAAGATGATCATCGACCAGCCGTCGTCGATGAGGCCGGCGGCCTGCTCGGCCGAACGGCGCCCGACCTTGGTGCGCTCGATCGGGATGGCGTTGAGCACGAGCGCCGAGGCCGTGGCCTTGACCCGCGTGTCGAAGAAGTAGTCCGCCGCGGCCGCCGCGAAGACCTGGTGGCGGTACGGCTCGGGCAGCGACGTGATGAGCAGCCCGGCGTCGATGTGGCTGTGGTGGTTGGCGGCGAAGATCACCGGGCCGTCGAGGTCGGCGAGCCGGTCCAGGCCCTTGCGCTCGGGCTGCGCCAGCCCGGCGATGATCGGGCGGACCATCCCCTCGGTCAGGAAGAACCGGGCGTAGCGGGCGGGCAGCTTGCGGGCCCAGTCCGAGTCGTAGTGCCCGAGCAGCGTCGGCTCCTCGGGCTTCGGCTCCACCGTGAGCGGCGTCGTGGGGGCGCGGTACGGGAACGACGTCTGCGCCACGAGGGCGCGCACCGGCGGCACCTTGGCCCGCGCCTTCTGCACGGAGGAGGCGAGCTTCTCCAGCCCCTTCTTGTCGACCATCAGCGGGCGCTCACTTCACATCAGCCATGACGATGGGCGGGTTCTTGAGGTGGGTGATCGTGGGGTGGCGGCCGACGACGTCCTCGGCCATCTCGAAGGCGTCGTTAAGCGTCGACGCCGCCTTGAAGCCGAGGCGGTGGACGGCGCGCTTGTCGCCGCCGACGATGATCACGCGGCCGAGGTGCTTGAGCGCATGCGAGCCCCAGTACCACATGTAGAAGGGGTGGACGCCGTGGTAGGCGTAGCTCGTCCGGTACAGGTGGCGGTACCACTCGTCCTCGGCGAACTGCTTCTCCCACTTCTGCTCGATCTCGGTCGGGTCCGTGGTGTCGGCCAGGACCTGCTCGAAGAAGTCGATGTAGCTGGGGTGGTGGACCGGGTGGAACTCCCACGGGGTGGGGTGGGTCATGATCAGCACGCCACCCTCGCGGACCAGCGGCTTCCCCCGGTACATGTTGAAGAAGTACCCGAGGCCGAGGCACATGACCAGGATCGGGTTCATGATCGAGTTCACGTTGTAGGGGCAGATGTAGGGGAGCCCCATCGTGAGGATGTCGGTCTGGCCCTCGACCTCGACCAGGTGCTGGTCGAAGCAGTGCTGGAGGGTCTTCTCGTGCACCGGTTCGATGGCGCCGGCGGTGACCGACGTGACGCCGTAGGGCGCCCGGTGGGCCTGGAAGATCTTGCGGCGGGTCGGGCCGGACAGGCGCTTGAGGCCCTGCTGCATGCCGATGAACGACACCCGGTCCTTGGCCGTCCACTCCCACTCGCGCTTGGCGAGGACGGACATCGGGAGGGCATCGCCGAACGTGTCGTTGTTGATGGTGGTCTCGATCTGGAAGACCTTCACGCCGGCGTCGGCGATGACCTTGCCCATCCGCCAGTTGCTGTGGTGCAGCTCGGAGTTGTGGCGGTCCATGAAGCTCTTCGAGTGCTCCATGGTGTGCACGTTGTGGTGGTGCTTGATGGCCCGGTAGCTGGCGAGGCCGGTGGCGGTGCTCTTGTGGCCGCCGTCCATCGAGACGATGTTGATGTTGACGTAGACCAGCAGGTCGGACTCGGCGGCCCGCTTGTTGATCTCGACCTCTTCGCCGTGCTTGGTCTCGCCCAGGAACGCCAGGTTGTCGGGATCCTCGGCGTCGTGGTTGTAGAGGGCGCCCTGCGGGGCGAAGGCGTCGTACACCCGGTCGCCGACGGCGTGGCGGAGCTCGTCCTCGGTCATGCGGCGGTGCAGCGCGAGGGCGGCGATGAGGTGGACGTCGTCGACGCCGGCGGCCGCGGCCATGTCGAGGACGGCCTCGATGACCCGCTGGCGGATGTCGGGCCGCTTCATGGGCGGGAGCGGGAGCGACACGTCGTCGAAGGCGATGGTCAGCTTCATCCCGGGCTTGAGCAGCTCGGGCAGCGGGTCCATGTCGAGCGGGTGCAGGAGGGCGTCCTGGATGGACTGCTCGACGTCGTCGAGCGCCTCGAGCGGCTCGCCCGGGTAGATCACGCGGCTGCGGTCGGCGGGCAGCTTCTCGAGGCGGAAGCCCTCGCCGTGGTGGAAGAGGATGGGCGGCGTCGACTTGTCGACGTCGAGCACGAAACCGGGACGGGGCATCAGGATTCCTCGTTCAGAGCAGGGACGGGCTCGGTGGCGGAGCCGGTGGTGCGGGCGATCCGGGCCATGACGTCGGCGCGCCAGGCGGGTGGGGTGATCTCGCCCTCGTCGACCCACAGCTCGACGGACGAGCGGATGAGCCGTTCGGTGACGGTGGCGCGCTGGGCGCAGATGGACAGGGTGTCGCCGATGCGGACCTCGACCCAGGCGAGGACGTCGCGCCCGTCGGCGTGGACGGCTTGGACGGCGATGTGCCACTCGCCCGGATAGGCCTGCTGGAGGGCGATGAAGGTGTCGGCGCCCTCGAACCGCTCGCGGGTGGCGGGCCACAGCACGACGAGGTCGTCGGCGAGCAGCGCCCGGGCGTCGTCCCAGTCGCGCGCCTCCATGCGCTCCCAGAACGACCGCACGACGTCGACGGGAGCCCGCACCTTCTTGTACTTCGTCGGCTCCGGCCCCAACCGCGGATTCACGACACCACCCCGAACCGAAGCGAACTTGTCGTGATGTTGGTTGCAGGGCAACCACGATCACGACAAGTTCGAGGGATGGGGGCGGTCATCGCTTGGCCTTGGGGGGCTTGCGGAGGTCGAAGGCGACCTTGACGGCGCCGCGCATGCCGGCGTTGGCGGCGTGCTCGATGGCCTCCTCGTACCGCGACAGCGGGTAGGTGGCGCTGACGAGGCGGCCGAGGTCGTGCTCCTGGGCGAGCTCGAGGGCTCGCTCGAAGTCCGGGCGGGTGTAGGCGTAGCAGCCGGCGATGCTGCTCTCGCGGTGCCACAGCGACGTGAGGTCGAGCGTGGTGTGGCCGGGCATGCCCACGACCAGGATCTGGCCGCCGGGGGCGACGACCTGGAGCGCCTGGGTGAGGCTCGCCTCGGTGCCGACGCAGTCGACCACCAGCTCGATGCCGTCGGTGAGCTGCCCGCCGTCGAGCACGAACGCCCCGGTGAGGCTGCGGACCACGCGGGGGAGGGTGCGGGGGCTGACCACCTGGTCGGCCCCGAGGCCCTTGGCCAGCACGTGCTGGTGCGGGTACTTGGCGGTGGCGAGGATCGATCCGCCGGCGCCTTCGCTGCGCAGGGCGGCGATGGTGAGCAGGCCGAGGGTGCCCGAGCCGATGACGGCGATGCGCTGGTGCGGCCCGCTGGCCGCGGCCTTCCGCGCGGCGTGGACCGCGCAGGCGAGGGGCTCGACCATGACGGCGGCTTCGTCGCTCAGGTCCTCGGGGATCGCCAGCAGCTGGCTGGGGTGGGCGACCATCTCGCCGGACCAGCCGCCGCCCGTGTCCTCGCAGAACCCGCTCTGGAGCCCGGGTTCGAGGTGGCCGAACGCGATGCGCCCGCAGTGGTTGGTGCGGCCGGCGGCGCAGGCGGCGCAGACCGGCTCGATGCCCCGCGTCACGCACGACAGCACCGGGATGAGCACGGCCCGGGTGCCGTCCTCCAGGTCGCCGACGACCTCGTGACCGGGCGTGAACGGGAACGACACGATCGGCTCGAAGTACCGGCTCGAGTGCCCGTCGATGGTGGCGAGGTCGGACCCGCAGATCCCGGCGAGGCGGGGGCGCAGCCGCACCCACTCGTCGCCCGGCAGCTTCAGGTCGTCGACGTCGACCAGCTTGAGCGGCCCGACCGACGCGCCCTTCCCGGCGGCGATCCGCCCGGCGACGCCGGCCGCCACGTACTTCGCCGGCTTGCGTGAGAACCGCAGCGCCTTCATCGGGGGGCCGCCTTCGCGGTGGTGCGGGTGGGGGCGAGCGGGATGGGGCTGGGCTTGAAGCCCGGGGCCTTCGACCAGTGCTCGACCAGCCAGCCGCGCTTGCGGGCCAGGCTGGCCAGGCGGGTCTCGGGGTTCACCGCGACCGGGAACCCGACCACCTCGAGCATCGGCAGGTCGTTCGACGAGTCGGCGTAGGCGACGGACTCGGCGAGGTCGAGGTCGTGGCGGGCGGCGTAGTCGTACAGCGCCGAGGCCCGGGACTCGCCGGTGGGCGGCACGTCGATCATCTGGCCGAGGTAGCGGCCGTCGTCGCCCACGGCGAGCGAGGCCGACACGATGTCGTCGAACAGCGGCTTGAGCGGCTCGACCACGAAGTCCAGCGCCCCGGTGATGAGCACCGTGCGGTGGCCGAGCGCCCGGTGCTCGCGCACCCGGCGGATGGCGGCGGGGAAGCTCTTCGTGAGGATGAGCTGCGACAGCATCTCGGCCGAGTCCTCGTGGATCTGCTCCACCGAAGCGCCCTCGTAGCGGCGGTAGAAGGACCGGAGGAAGTCGCTGCGGTCGGCCCGGTCCATCTTGAGCAGGCCGGGCGCCTCACGGATCAGCTTCGCCGTGAGGCGGGCCTTGTCGTCGCGGTCGAGGCGGCGGGACGCGAGCCAGGCGTAGGACGTGACGACGTTCGACGCGATCAGCGTGTTCTCGAGGTCGAAGGCGGCGAGCTGGCGGTCCGGGGAGAGGACCTGGCGGCGCAGGCGGGTCTCGCGGGACTCGCTGCGGCCCCGCTTGCCGTCGGTGCGGACCCGGGCGTGTTCGACGACCGACGGCAGGTGGATCTGGTGGACGTAGTGCGGCCAGTCGACGATGCGCGGGTCCATCGAGAAGGCGACCTGGTCGCTCGGGTCGAGCGACTCCTGCAGCGCCAGCAGCCGGTCGACGCCGTAGATGGCCTCGCACGCGGTGTAGGCCCCGTAGAGCTCGACGTAGGTGAGGGCCCGGCTGACGGTGTCGCGCTGCTCCTCGACCTTGGCGGACCACGCGGCCTGCTTGCCGCGCAGCGGCAGGGCACCGATGACCGACTCGGTCTTCTCGAGCAGGCCCTTGGCCCGTTCGAGCTGGCCCTGGACCCGGTTTCGGGTGGTGTAGCCCCAGTCGGGGACGGCGATGGGCTGCCCGGAGGCGTCGTAGAGCGGGTGCTCGCTGAACCATCCCTGCACCAGCTCGACCAGCCGCTCGTACTTGAGCGGGTTGGCGGAGCCGGAGGCGACCTGGGTGATGTCGGGCGAGCCGTCCTCGTTGGCCGGGCCGCGGGCGGCGACGCCGATGATGGCGCCGACCACGAGGTCGACCGGGATGACGTCGACGGTGCCCTCGGGGACGCCGGGGAACTCCTTCAGGAGGCC
>DATMGQ010000226.1:0-22303 GCA_035555395.1 Acidimicrobiales bacterium | reverse complement strand
GGGCAGGATTCCGCACAGCCCTCATAGAGGACTGCAAGCTCAAGGACGTGCTTTCGATGCGCCATCGAGACCGCGCGCCGTCGAAGGTGCCACCCGGATCGGGCTCGGCGCATCTGAAGTGTCGCCGGAGATCACCGACGGAACAGTGCGCCTCGTTCCTTCCGCCGGCGTGGTGAGCAAGCCATGCAGCGGCTCGACTTTGGGGAGCGCGCTGGGATTTCCGCGGACCCAACCTGGGATCGGTCGCGCGACCTGCGGAGATCGGTTCAGGTCACGATGGTTTCGCGATCGACCCCGTCCGTCCCGCGGCTCAGTCCGCCACGAGCGAGGCCGGGAGCACCATCGGCTCGTCGACGAGGTCCTCGAGCAGCAGCGCCGGCACCAGGTAGTAGCGCCCGACCCTGGCCACGGCCTGGTCCTGCAGGAGGTCGGAGGGCACGCGGCCCCGCGGCAGCACGATCAGCACCGGATGCTGCGGGTCGTCCTCGATGAGCGCGGCCAGGGCCGAGGCGTCGACGCGCGGCGCGGTGCCGTGGCCGATCCACTCCGCCCAGACCCCGCCGCTGGTCATGAAGGCATCGCTGGTGGTGAGGACCTCGTCGCCCGGCGCAGCGGCGGTCGGCAGCGAGGCCGCGAGGCGCCCGCCGTCGACGCCGCCGGCGATCGCCCGCTCGGCATCCGACGTGCGGATGAACGAGGCCACGCCGATGAGCCCGACCACGAGGACCACGCCGGCGTCGACGAGACGGCTCCTCGGCCCTCCAGCGGGCTGGCGCGCCGCGGCTGCGTCCTCGACGGCCTCGGCCACGGTCGCTCCGGCGAGGGCCACGACGGCCACGCCCAGGTAGGTCCAGTAGTCGTGGATCGACGCCGCCTGCCCCATCAGGCGGGTCCACCCGGCGACGGCCGCCAGGGAGCACCCGAGCACCAGGCGGTGTCGCCGCCGGGCCACGGCCACCACGGCGCCCGCCAGCACCACCAGCACGAGGACCGGTCCGTAGAGGTCGCCGACGAACGACCGCTGCACCTCGAGCCACGGGACGTCGGAGGCGGTGCGGTCCCGCAGGGCCGACCAGAGGTCGCCCAGGCTGCCGTACCCCCACCACGCCCACGTGAGCGTGAGGAGCACGCCGGCTGCCGCTCCCCCGGCGAGGGCCGAGCACGGTGCGAGGACCGCTCGCCGGTCCGGGGCGGCCACGACGAGGACCGCGACCACGATCCCGACGAGGAACGTCCCCTGCCAGCTGGTCAGCCCCACCCCGGTGCCGAGCAGCGCCACCAGCCCGGTGCGAACCGGCTGGCCGCGCTGGATCCGGGTGCCGACCAGCAGGGTGGCCAGCGCGAACGGGAGGGCGAGCACCGGCGTGTCGAGCATCGTGGCGTAGGTCAGGAACATGGCGGACGAACCGGCGAGGACGATGCCCGTGGCCGCCGCGATCGGCCGGAAGCCGAGCTCCCGCAGCAGGACCACGAGGAGCGCCAGGCTGGCCAGGCTCGCCGCGAGCCCGGGCAGCCGGAGGCCCAGCGGGTGGTCCCGCGTCGCCGCGAGGGCGACGGCGGCCTCCGCCACCACCGCCGGCGGGTGGTTGGCGTACGCCGAGCCGTCGGGACGATCGGTTCCGAGGCGGCTGCCGATCGGGTCCTCGACGAGGCCGCGCGCACCGAGCGCCCACGTACCGGCGTTGCGGCCGTCGTGGGAGTCACCGGGTGGTGCGGCGATCCACGGCGCGGCGTTCACGACGACCGCCAGGCCCACGACGGCCGCGACCGCCCACACCCAGCCCCATGCCCCGCGCACGGCGCGTGACCCTACGCGGATCCTTCACCCGCCCGGGGGATGGCGATCCACCGGCAACGATGCCGGGCCTGCTGCCGAGCTGACGACCCGTCAGGGTGCATTGGGGCCGTCCTCGGGGTGCCTCGTAGGCTTTGCGGTCGATGAGCGACGACGCGACCTCGGACCCCACCCCTTCCCTCGCCGACTGGGAAGCGCTGGCCACCAAGGACCTGAAGGGCCGGGCGCCCTCGGACCTCACCCGGACCCGCCCGGAGGGCATCGAGGTCAAGCCGCTCTACACCGCGGCCGACGTCGAGGGCCTCGACACGGACACCCTGCCGGGCTTCGAACCGTTCACCCGTGGCGTCCGGGCGACCATGTACGCCAACCGGCCGTGGACGATCCGCCAGTACGCCGGCTTCTCCACCGCCGAGGAGTCCAACGCCTTCTACCGCCGCAACCTCGCCGCGGGCCAGCAGGGCGTGTCGGTCGCGTTCGACCTCGCCACGCACCGGGGCTACGACTCCGACCACCCCCGCGTCGTCGGCGACGTGGGCAAGGCCGGCGTCGCCATCGACTCGGTCGAGGACATGAAGATCCTCTTCGACGGCATCCCCCTCGACCAGATGTCCGTCTCCATGACGATGAACGGCGCCGTGCTGCCGGTGCTGGCCTCGTTCGTGGTGGCCGGCGAGGAGCAGGGCGTGAGCCAGGACCAGCTGGCCGGGACCATCCAGAACGACATCCTCAAGGAGTTCATGGTCCGCAACACGTACATCTACCCGCCCGAGCCGAGCATGCGGATCGTGGCCGACATCATCAGCTACACGTCGGACCACATGCCCAAGTGGAACTCGATCTCGATCTCCGGGTACCACATGCAGGAGGCGGGGGCGACGGCCGAGCAGGAGCTGGCCTTCACCATCGCCGACGGCAAGGAGTACGTGCGGGCCGCCATGGCCCAGGGCCTCGACGTCGACAAGTTCGCCGGCCGCCTGAGCTTCTTCTTCGCCATCGGCATGGACTTCTTCATGGAGATCGCCAAGCTGCGGGCCGCCCGCATCCTGTGGCACCGCACCATGAGCGAGTTCGAGCCCAAGAACCCGAAGTCGCTGATGCTGCGCACGCACTGCCAGACCTCGGGCGTGTCGCTCACCGCGCTCGACCCGTACAACAACGTCATCCGCACCACCATCGAGGCCATGGCCGCGGTGCTGGGCGGCACGCAGTCGCTGCACACCAACGCCTTCGACGAGGCCCTCGGCCTCCCCACCGACTTCTCGGCCCGCATCGCCCGCAACACCCAGCTGGTGATCCAGGAGGAGACCGGCGTCCCCCACGTCATCGACCCGCTCGGCGGCAGCTACTACATCGAGTCGCTCACCAACGAGCTGGTCGACAAGGCCCAGGCGCTCATCGACGAGGTCGAGGAGCTGGGCGGCATGACCAAGGCCGTCGAGTCGGGCATGCCCAAGCTCCGCATCGAGGAGTCGGCGGCCCGCCGCCAGGCCCGCATCGACCGCGGCGAGGAGGTCGTGGTCGGCGTCAACAAGTACAAGGTCGAGAACCCGGAGCTCGTCGACGTCCTCGACATCGACAACGCCTCGGTGCTCGCCCAGCAGATCGCCAAGCTCGAGAAGATCCGCGCCGAGCGCGACGACGTCGCCGTGAAGACGGCGCTCGAGGCCCTCACCGAGGGCGCCAGGGGCGACGGCAACCTGCTCGCCCTGTGCATCGACGCCGCCCGCGCCCGGGCCACCGTCGGCGAGATGAGCGACGCCATGGAGGCCGCCTTCGGCCGCCACGCCGCCCAGGTCCGCACGATCGAAGGGGTCTACGTGAACAGCTACGAGGGCGATGAGGCGTTCGCCACCCTCTCGGGCCGCATCGACGCCTTCGAGGCCGCCCAGGGCCGCCGGCCCCGCATGCTCGTCGTGAAGATGGGCCAGGACGGCCACGACCGCGGCGCCAAGGTCATCGCCACCGCCTTCGCCGACCTCGGCTTCGTGGTCGACGTGGGCGTGCTGTTCCAGACGCCCGCGGAGGCCGCCGCCGACGCCGTCGACAACGACGTCCACGTGATCGGTGTGTCGAGCCAGGCCGCCGGCCACAAGACGCTCGTCCCCCAGCTCATCGCCGAACTGAAGGCCAAGGGCGCCGACGACATCCTCGTGGTGGTCGGCGGCGTGATCCCGCCGCAGGACTACGACTTCCTGAAGGAGGCCGGCGTCGCGGCGGTGTTCGGGCCCGGCACCAACATCCTCGAGTCGGCCACCGAGGTCCTCGACCTCATCGAGGCCCAGGACGGCTGATCGCACGCCCCGCCCGTCCTAGGATCGCCGCCGGCCGGCGGACGAAACCACAGGGAGCGGGAACGTGCAGGAGATCCGAGGACGACGCGTACAGGTGCTGGTGGCAGCGGCGATGGCCGCCCTGCTGCTGGTCGGAGCGGCCGGGTGCGGCGGGAGCAGCGACGACGGCTCCGAGGGCAGCGGCGCCAAGAGCTCGCAGGACGGCGGCGGCGACAAGAGCAGCGACAGCGGCGGCAGCAGCGACGACGGCGGTGACGAGGCCGCCGGCGACCTGCCCGACCCGTGTTCGCTGGTGCCGATCGAGACCGCGTCCGAGCTCCTGGGCGGCGAGTCCGCCGAGCCCGACTCGACCTCGAACGACATCGGCACCACCTCGCGGTCGTGCAGCTGGCAGACCCAGGACAGCATCGACAACCCCACCCTCGACGGCGCCGGGCACATCCTCTCGCTGACGCTGATCTCCCCGGTCGGCGACTACAGCACCGAGGAGTTCTTCGACCTCTCCGAGGAGGGCGCCACCGACGAGGCCGACGTCGACGGCTGCGCGAAGGCGTTCTGGACCGGCGGCATGCTCAGCGCCTACCAGAAGGGCGTCTACCTCACCGGCTCCGCCGGTCTGGCCGACACGTCGCCCGACGCCAAGGAGGCCACCACCAAGCTGGTGGCCGCCGCCTGCGCCGGGGTCTGACCCCGACCTGATCGTGCACGGGCGGGGGCTCGCGCCCCCGCCCGTGTCGCGCTCATCGGCGGTTCAGCCCGCGTTCGCCTTCACCTGCACCGACAGCGGCGCGAGCACCGAGCTGTTCACGGCGGCGACCCGCACCGCCACCGGGGTCCCGGTCGAAGCCGGGATCGCGATGGTGGTGGTGCTGCCGCTGATGGTCGTCGGGGTGGCGTCAGCCAGGTTGGACCCCGGCGTCCCGCTGTAGACCCGGTACTGGGTCGGCGTCCCGCTCGCCGGGTGCGACCAGGTGACGCGGACGCCCCCGCTGATCGGCGTCGCGGTGATGCCGGTCGGCACGCCCGAGGCCGGGAGGTAGGCCCGGCACGGGTTCCCGATCGAGTCGTAGTACCCGCTGCTCGGCCAGGCCGCCGGGTTGCAGCCGATGCCCACGGCGCGGTACGTCACGACCTTGCCGTAGAGCTGGGCGAGCGTCGTCGCCCCCTCGTCGTTGCTCGGCAGCGCCGTCATCACCGGGACGTAGATCGACGACGGCTTCGTGCTGCTGGTGCCGATGTCGACGGTGGCGCTGGTGTCCTCGTCGAACACCCGGTTCACCGAGTCGCCGCCCGGCGCCGAGATCGAGATCCGCAGGCGCGACCCGGGGTGCAGCACCGCCATGGTGGTCGGGATCGACACCCGCACCTCGGTCCACGCCCCCGGCGTGAGCGGCTGGTTCGTGGCGTCCGTGAACACGGGGAGCAGCGCGGTGGACGACCCCGCCAGCTGGCGCCGAGAGGCCCGGCGCCATCCGGTCTGGAGCAGCACCTCGGACCCGTCGGCCCGGACCTCGGACAGCGAGACCTGGAGGTTCGCCTCCGACGTCGAGCTCTTCACCCAGAGGTCGGCGCTGACCGGTCCGGCGACCCAGAAGCCGGCGTTGCCGAGGGCTTCGGACGTCTCGAACTGCGCGGTGGCGCCGCTCACGTGCTGGGGCCACCGGCGGCTGAGCGACGACCCGTCGGTCCCGAGCCGGTTCCGCGCTCCGGGATCTTCGGTGTAGGTCACCTTGCCGGCCGGCGTGCCGTCGGTCGCCGTGGGCACGGGGTAGTCCAGCCGGCCCGTGCTGGTGGCGTAGAGCCGCACGCCGGCGAAGCCCGACGGGACCGTGCTCGTCCCGGGTACCGCGGCGTGGCGGGTCACGACGGTGTCACCGGCGTACGTACCGGGGTCGTCGGTGCCGGCCCAGCTCCACTGCACGGCGATGGGCTCGGCCTCGGCGGCCGCCTGCTCGGTGACCACGCCGCCCGGGGTCGAGGCACCGGCCAGGGTGGCCTGGTCCGTGCCGTTCCACGTCGAGGGCATCCGGGCCACGTAGAGCCGGAAGAAGTCGTCGAGCATCTCCTTGCCGGCCGTCGAGTTGTCGAAGAGGCTCTGGTGCAGCCCGTTGGACAGGATCGCCCACGTCGTCTCGGCGTTCGGGAAGGCGTTCACCACATCGGCGCTCGCCGGGATCAAGGCGTCCTGGAAGGTGGCGCTCAGCAGGACCGGCGCCTGGATGGCACCGGTGATGTCGCGCATGGCGTACTGCGGGAACGGCAGGCTCCCGGAGTCCGCCACCCGGGTGGCCGACCGCAGGGACGCCATGGTGTTCTCGTCGACGTGGGCCTGCTGGCCGCTCGACGTCCGCAGGAAGCTGCGTTGGCCGTGGAGCGCCTGGTTGGCCGTGCACTGCTCGGCGTAGGCCTCCTCGTCCGCCTCGTTCGCCGGGAAGACCAACGTGTCCTCCCGCTCGCCCGCGGTGAGGTCGGACGGTTCGGTGTCGCCCTCGAGGAACCGCATCACGACCCACGAGTAGCTGCGCTCGAAGCCGTTCCCCGTCGGGAAGCCGGACTCGCCGCCGGTGCGGCCGGTGTCGGTGCCGGGGAAGTCGTACCGGTCGTACTCGGTCTCGCTGAGGTCCTCGGCGGTGGTGCTGCCGTCGTTGGCCACGTCGGCGCTGGCGTCGGCGACGCCGAAGGGCGACATGCCGCCGGGGTGGATCGCGCCGTAGGCGTCGCCCACCCCGCCGATGGCGAGGCCGGCGAGGTGCGGCGGCCGGAGCGCCGCAACCGGTGCGGCCGAGAGCCCGATCGCCGAGAAGCCGTACATGCCGACCGAACCGGTCGACCACGGCTGCCGGGCGAGCGTCTCGACGGCGTCGTACCCGTCGGTGCCGATGAGCCGGCCGGACCCGTCGTAGGCACCGCCCGAGCAGTTGGTCCCCCGCAGCTCCAGACCGACGAACGCGTACCCGGCGCTCGTGAACGCACGCGCCAGGCGCGAGACGTCGGGCTCGCACAGGTTCGGGGTCCCGCCGTTGCCGTCGTGGTCCCAGCAGCTGCTGCTGGTGATGCCGTAGGGCGAGTACATGAGGATCGTGGGCCGGGTCTTGCACCCGGTGTCGTCGTCGTCGAGGCACGTGCCCGGCGGGACGGCGGCCGTCCACGCCAGTGCCGTCGAGTCCCGCACCGGCAAGAAGCCGAACGTCGGGCTGTCGGTCGGGCCGTTGATCACGCCGGGCTCCACCAGCGTGCTCACGAGCGGCCGGTCGACCGTCGGGCCCGGGTTGGCGATCCAGCTGTCGTAGTCGCCGGAGCTCGGCGCCATCGTCTCATCGGTCACCCCGAGGACCTTCACGGCGGGGTCGTAGTCGGCGCTGCCCGGGGCGTACACCCAGTACTCGGAAGCGGTCGACACGCCGTAGAACACGTAGCTGCCCTGCGCGTCGGCCGCGCCGACCTGGAGCGGCGTCGTCGACGTCGCGGTGGCCAGCAGCCGCACCTCCTGGCTCGGGTCGAGGCCGGTGACCCACACCTGGCGCAACGAGCCCGATGCCTCCCGCTTCGGCACGGGGTCACAGGCCGTGGCCCCGATGAGGACGGCGACCACCGCCGCCACCACCCCGAACCTCACTGCTGACGATCGACGACGCATGTGCGCCTCCCCCTTGGTTCCGCCGCGAGCCCCCCTCGCGATCCGCCACCAGGGTGAACGGCGCATCCCCTCGGAAACTTGAGCAGATGTCCGGACATCGCCCGGGGCCCGCCTGACGGGATCACCGCGACGTCGAGCGACGGCCGGCGAGCCGCTCAGCGGCCGGGTCCGGGGCGGTAGCGCGCGCCGTCGGCGTAGGGGCTGGAGGTGTAGCCGGTGTAGGCCGCGCCGCCCCACAGGAGGAGCTGGTCGCCGATCCAGGCGGTGGAGGACCCGCCACGGGTCGTCAGCCCGGACGGTGGGAGCTCGCGCCAGGTCCGGCTGGCCACGTCCAGCGCGAACCCCTCGAGGGGCTGCGGCTGCTCGGGGTTCGTGAAGCCCGTGCCGAAGAACAGCACCTCCGTACCGGTCCAGACCAGGGCGGGGTAGATCCAGTTGGCGATGCTGGTCTCCGGTCCGCCCCGGGTGCCGGTGCCCGGGACGGGCGCGCCGGCCACGGGCGTCCAGCGGTCGGCCTCCGGGTCGTAGGTGACCACCGGGTCGACCTCCTCCCGGTTGCCCTCGGCATCGGTGGCGCCGGCGACGATCGCCACGACCTCCGTGCCGGTCCACACCGCGCCGGTCGAGTCCTGGAACGGCGGCGCGGCGAGGCGGCGCCACGAATCGGCCACCGGGTCGTACGCCTGGGCGACCGCCGGCGGCCCCGGTTCGTCCCCGCGGGTCGGGACGTAGCCGCCGAACGTGATCATCGCCGACCCGTCCCAGACCGCCTGGCCCTCGATGCGCCCGTCGGGCGCCGGCGTGATCGGCCGCCAGACGCCGGTCACCGGGTCGTAGGCGGCACCGGTCGTGAGCGCCACGTCGTCGGCCCGGTCTTCCTCGGTCTCGTAGCTGAGGACGGCGGCGTGGGCGATGCCCCCGCTCACGATCCACTCGGAGCCGGTCCACACCGACGTCATGCCGACGCGAGCCTCGAGCGGGCCGACGTCGATGTCGCGCCAGGAGTCGGTGGCAGGGTCGTACGCCGCGCCGCGGGGCTCCGGTCCGCCCCACACGAGCAGCTCCTTGCCCGTCCAGGCCGACACCGTGTCGGCGCCCATGATCGAGCCCCTCGCTTCGAACGGGGAGTCGGCGATGCGGCGCCAGCGATCCGCCCTCGGGTCGTAGGCGGCGCCGTCGGTGCGGCCGGCCTCGCCGCCGCCACCGTCGCTGAACGCGCCGTTGCCGCGGATCACCAGGAGCTCGGCGCCGGTCCAGGCCGTGATCGCGTCGTCGCGCCCGCGGATCGGCGCGTCCGCCATCGCCGTCCAGCCCTCCGGCTCGGTCAGCGGGTCTCGGACGTAGGTCGGGGCCGGGACGCCGTCGAGGGGCGGGCCCGGCTGCGCGGTCCGCACGATGCCGTCGTCGCTGCGCACCACGAGCACCACCGCCACCAGGGCGACGACCAGCACCGCAGCCGCACCGAGCCACCAGCTGCGGCGCGAGCCACCCGGACTCGTCGGCCCGGCGGCCAGGTGGTGCGGCCCCTCGAGCTCCGTGCCGGCGGGGACCCCTCCCCCGTCGGTCGACGGCGCGCCGCGGCCCGAGGCCATGGCGTGACGGGTCAGGTCGCGCAGGGCGCCAGCGAGCTTCTGGTCGAACGGGTTGGGATCGGTCATGCGAGGATCCTCCTCAGGGTGGACCGGGCACGGGCGAGCTGCTTGCGCACCGACCCTTCGGTGATGCCGAGCTCCGCGGCGACCCCCGCGGGGGTGAGGTCCGCCCAGTAGGTCAGGAAGGTGACGGCGCGCTGCTGGAGCGGCAGCTCGGCGAGGGCGGCCACGACCTCGGGCACCGCGTACGCATCCTCGCGATGGCCCTCCTGGTGGAACCGGAGCTCGCGAGCCGCCCGCCGCAGCTCGCTGCGGTGCTGGCTGCGCACCTCGTTCACCACGGCGCGGGTCAGGTAGGCCGACGGGTTCTCGACCGTGGGCCAGCTGGCCGACCGGGTGCAGCGCAGCAGCACGGTGCTGGCGATGTCCTCGGCTCTGGACGGGCCGGCGAGGGCTGCCGCCAAGCCGACCAGGCGCTCGTAGTGCTCCCGGTAGGCCGCGGCCTCCCGCGCCTCCGCCTCGGTGTCCACCATCACCTCCTCGACGCCACGGTCCCGCCTCCCGGGTGACACCGATCGCGGAGGATCTCCGATCGGTCCCGAGGGCCCGCCGCCGGACCGCTGGCCCATCAGCCCGGCGGACCCGGCTCGCCGGGTGGCACGTCGAACAGGACGTCGATGCTCGATGCCGCCAGGTGGTCGGCAGCCGTCACGCCCCAGAAGCCCCGGGGCGCGAGCAGCTCGTCGATGAAGGCCTCCATCATCGGGTGGAAGTCGGCACGGAGGGCGATGAGCGTCTCGTAGCTCTCCTCGAACGAGCGCACCTCGACGCCCGTCGCCGCCAGGGTGTCGTACCCGACCCGCCACAGCTCGGGCCGCAGCGGCGACAAGGTGGCGTCCGGCGGCAGGCCGACGCGCTCGCCCAGGCCGTTGACGAGGCGGACCGCCTGGCGCTGGAGGCGGATCGCCGACCCGCGGTCCGCGCCGGGCACCGCGGCGGCGAAGGCGATCGCCGCGTCGGTGACCACGCCCAGCCCGGTGATCCAGGAGTGGCCCCGGTGCTTCGAGCGGAACCACACGAGCACCGGGAACGACGTGTGGGAGTCGTAGATCTCGGCGCACCACGCGGCCCACTCGTCGAACACCGCGTCGAGCCGAGCCGTGTCGCCGTCGTCATCGAGGTACGCCCGGACGAGGGTCACCGGCGTGACCCGCTCGTCGGTCAGGTCGTCGAGGAGGAGCAGCTGCTTCTCCCGGGCCGAGTACGCGGCGTTGAGCGACGGCAGGTAGCCGATGACCAGGCCCAGCGTGCCGAGGCCGCTCAGGCCCTCGACGATGGTCAGCGCCCGGAGCAGTCCGCTCGACGGGAGGATGTCGCCGAACCCGATCGAGAAGTAGACGACGCCCGAGAAGTACCAGGCGTCGCCCGGGGAGTCGATGGCGCCGTGGAAGCCGTTCCGCAGCCCCCACCAGATCAGGCCCCAGCCGAAGATCTCGAGCGTGGTCCAGGCGACGAGCAGCCCGAGGAACGACGCCGGGCCGAACCGGGCGAGCCAGCGCTCGCGGCGGGCTTCGTCGCGCAGGCGCAGCGCCAGCCGTCGGTACAGCGGCCACAGCAGGTCGTAGTAGCCGCGGGTGAACGACCAGCGCCCCGAGCGCAGGTTCGTGGCCAGGAGCGTCTCGAACGAGTCGACCAGGATCCACACGACCAGCGCCGCACCCAGCACCACCCACAGCGCGTCCACGGCGGTGAGTCTCGCGCCCGGCAGCCGCTAGCTTGCGAGCCGTGGTGGCAGCCGACGTTGCAGGAGTGGCCGACGGCGTGCAGGCCGGGGACCGGCGGGCGCTGGCGCGGGCCATCACGCTCGTCGAATCAACCCGCGACGACCACCGCCGCGACGCCGCGCTCGTGCTCGAACGGGTGCTCCCCCGCACCGGCACCGCCGTCCGCGTCGGCATCAGCGGGCCGCCCGGCGTCGGCAAGTCGACGTTCATCGAGGCCTTCGGCACCGCGCTGACCGATGCCGGCCACCAGGTCGCCGTCCTCGCCGTCGACCCGTCGAGCGCCCGCAGCGGCGGGTCGATCCTGGGCGACAAGACCCGCATGGAGCGGCTGGCCCGGGACCCGAAGGCGTTCATCCGCCCGTCCCCCGCCGGCACCGAGCTGGGTGGCGTGGCCCGCCGCACCCGGGAGGCCCTCCTGCTGTGCGAGGCCGCCGGCTTCGACGTCGTCATCGTCGAGACGGTGGGCGTCGGCCAGTCCGAGCTCGCGGTGGCCGACCTGGTCGACGTGTTCGTGCTGCTGGCCAGCCCCAGCGGCGGAGACGACCTCCAGGGCATCAAGCGCGGGATCATGGAGCTGGCCGACCTCGTGGTGGTCACCAAGGCCGACGGCGACCTCGCCAGCGCGGCCAACCACGCCGCCGCCGACCTCCGCCGGGCCATCCACCTCCTGCGCCCCAAGTACGACGGCCTCACCACCGACACCCTGCTCGTGAGCTCCACCACCGGCACCGGCGTGACCGAGGTGTGGGACGCGGTGGCCGCGATCCACGCCCACCTCCGGGCGTCCGGTCAGCTCGACGCCCTGCGCGCCGGGCAGGCCAAGGCGTGGCTGTGGGACGAGATCCGCTCGGGCCTGCTCGAGCGCTTCCAGGCCGAGCATCCCCGCGCCGAGGTCGATGCGGTGGAGGCGGCGGTGATGGCCGGCGACCTGGCCCCCGGCGTCGCCGCCCAGCGGCTACTCGGCGTCGACGACTGAGCCGGGCTCGGCCGGCTCGTCGGGCTCGGCGGTGATGGCGCCCTGGGTCCGGCGGACGAACGGGGCACAGAGGGCGGCGCCGGCCACGTCGACGATCACGAAGATCACGCGGGCGCCCACCGCGGTGGTGATGGCGATGGGCTTCGGCACGCCGGCGGCCGCGTAGAGCACCGTCTCGCGGATGCCGGCGCCGGACGGGACGGGCACGGCGAGGAACCCCACGACCCACGACAGGATCGTGGCGAACATCATCCGCGGGTAGCTCACGTCGGGCGTGATGGACCGGGTGACGGCGAAGGTGGCCGTCCCGATGAAGATCCACGTGGGGATGTAGCGGGCCACGAGCACGAGCGAGTCCCGCCACTGCGGCACCTCGACGCGGATGTTGCGCTTGGTGGCCTTCGACGCCTTGGCCATCAGCCAGTCGAGGACGTCGTGGTGCAGCATCACGAGGCCGACCGGCAGGGCGAGCAGCACCAGCATCCAGGGACTGAACCCGCCGCCGTCGCCGGCGAGGGCGAACGGGAGGAAGGCCGCCGCCGTGAACATGGCGGCGAGGTAGAGCATGCCGAGCGAGAGGGCGACGCTGGTGAAGGCCCGCGACCGCGGGATGCCGCCGCGCCGGGCCAGCTCGCCCCGGCCGAGGACCGGCCACACGCCGCCGGGCACGTACTTGCCCAGCTCGCCGACGTAGTACCAGGCGATGGTGCGGCCGAAGGGCGCCTCGGCGCCGAGCGTGCGCATGACGTGGCGCCACCCCCAGCCGATGCTGGTCATGCCGAGGATCGCCGACACGAACGCCACGCCGAGCCACGCGTAGTCCGCGTCCTCGAGCTCGGGCTGGACCAGGGGCCAGTCGTGCACCAGCCGCTTGCCCACGAAGAACACGGCGGCACCGCCGAGCACCAGGCCGAAGACCGTGATGAGCTTCGCCGCCCGCCCGGCCTTGCGGGGCGGGGCGCCGCCATCGCCGCCGTCGCCGTGCTCGAGCGCCTCGACGACCAGCTCGTCGAAGATGCCCTCGGCGGTGAGGTCGTCGGCGTCGGGGGCGTCGGTCACGAGGGCTCCTCGGGCGGGGTCACGCCCAGCAGGTCGATGGCGGCCTGGCGCAGCTCGGCGTCGGACAGGCCGGTGCGGCGCTTGTAGTCGCGCAGGTCCAAGAAGATGAAGCGGCCATCGGGCGACACGAGCGGCTCGACGCCGACCGCCTCGATGATCTGGTCGACCTCGTCCTCCTTGCCGACGTACCCGTAGGTGTCGATCCAGATGCCGTCGAAGCCGAGCCCGAGGATCGCGGGCAGCGCCCCGATCGGGCCGATCTTGTCGCGCAGCGTGATCTGCCACGCCGCGTCGGGCCGGCCCTTCATGCTGCCGTAGCTCCACTCGAGGGTGCCGTCGTCGGCCAGGTAGGCGCGGAGGTGGTCGTAGTCCTCCATCTTCCCGACGGGCTGGGCCTCGGGGAACTCGATGATCGGCAGCTGGAGGATCTTGGCGCCGTCGGGCATGAGCGCATCGATCTCGGCGACGAACGCCCGGTCGTTGGCGTGCTGCGCCTCGATCTCGGCGTACGAGTGGCGCTGCGGCGGGATCGAGTCCCACAGGCCGAACGCCAGCACGGCCACGGCGAGCACCCCCAGCACGGCCTGCGGGCGCTTCGCCCGGCCGCGGACCCAGGCGGTGAGCTGCTCGGACCACATGAGCACGATGAGCATGGCGAAGAAGGCGATGATGAGGACGATCCGGTTCCAGACGCGGATCTGCGAGAACCCGGCCATCGACACCAGGATCGACAGGCCGCCGATGGTGCCGAAGAGCAGTGCGAGCAGGGTGAACGTGGTGGCGTCCTCGCGCAGCGCCGAGCGGTCCCAGCCCGGCCGGGTGTCGGGTCGCTCGCGGCGCCACCGCCCCGAGAACGCACCCCACAAGGCGCCGAGGAAACCGGCGATGCCGAGCATGCCGAGGGCCTGGCCGCCCTCGCTGCGGACCGAGCTCTGGTCCTGGGCGCGGTTGCCGATCTCCGACAAGAAGTGCAGCCGGTGCCCGCCCTGCGGCGTGAGCATGCGGCTCAGCTTCAGGCCGTACAGCTCGCTCTCGGTGACGAGGCGGCGAGCAGCCTGCTCGTTGGTGCCGTGGGCCCGGTAGAAGTTGAGCGTCGGATAGCTCAAGACGCCGAACGTGATGCCCATCACCCCGATGAGGCCGATGGCCACCGCCAGGCGGGCCGGCTCGCGGAAGCGGATGGCGGCCACGATCGCACCCGAGAGGAGCAGGACCATCGTGAAGCCGGTGGTCATGGTCTCGGTGCCGGCGATGAGGGCGGCGATGGCGACCGCCCCGGCGATGCGAGGGAAGCGCAGGTTCCCCCGGATCGAGCCCTTGCCGACGAGGGCCGGGTCCTGCAAGAAGCGCTCGCGCCAGGCCGTGGCCCACACCAGCAGCAGCGCGGCGAGGGGCGCCGAGTAGTAGGTGCTGCGCCACAGGTGCATCTCGCCGTGGGTGAAGTGGTACGGCATGAACGTGAAGATCAGCGCCGCGATGCCCGCCACCACCGGGCCGAAGCGGAGGTGGCGCAGCACGAGGAACGTGACCGCGGCCAGCACCCCGAACCCGAGGAAGAAGTAGAGGTTGATGGCGAGGCCCCAGTCGCCGGTGATGGTCACCAGGACCTTCATCGCCATCAGCTGGAACGACTCGCCGCCGTGGGGGAAGTCGTAGAACTGCTGGCCGAACGGGGCGCCGAGGCGCGGCTGGCTGAGGTACCAGCCCCGCTCCTCCATCGTCTTGACCATCGCGGAGATCAGCGTCGCGTCGGAGCGGGTGTCGAACGGGAGCCGCTTGGGCATGTCCCACACGCGCAGGAGGATGGCGCCCCACAGCCAGGCGATCCCCGCCACCGCGAGCGTCTCGAGGGGCAGCCGCCGCTTGGGGGCGGCCGTCGGTTCGGTAGCGCTCATGTGGCCATCGACCCTACTGGCCGGTCGCTCCCCGCTCCCATCACGAACCGGGCGAGGGCGACGGCGAACCACGCGCCCGCCGCCACCGCGACCAGCGCGAGCAGGGCCAGGGCCTCGCCCGGCCAGGCGCTCCACGCCACCAGGGCGCGCACCTGCCCGCGCGGCCCGAGACCCGGTGCGCCCCACCAACCCTCCAGGCACCGGCGCAGCGCTTCGGCCTGCAGCACGACCGCGGCACCGGCCACCGCCACCGGCGCCCACCGCCCGATCCCGCGTGCGAGGCCGAGCGCGACGAGCACCACGAGCCCGATCAGGCCGGCGAACAGGTAGCGGCCCTGGAGGAACTGGAACTTGCTGCTGGTCGAGTACAGGTCCCACGCCCGGGCGAACACCAGGCCCCCCAGCAGCACGATGGGCACGAGGAGCGCGGCGCGCTGCAGCCGGTTGCTGCCCGACTCGTCCCGCCGAGGGACGAGCGCGGCGATCACCGCTGCGACCACGAACAGCGTGCAGACCGTCGCCAGCCACGAGGGGAACCGGATCGTGTACCAGCCGAACGAGCCCCAGAACCGGTTGTTCACGTTGCGCACGAACTCGCCGGCGAACTCGCCCACGTCCGGCGAGAACCCGGGCGGCGCCAGGTCGGAGGTGATGCGCGACGACTCCACGGTGGGGGCGAACGTCCCGGTGCGGATCCGCACCCCCACGTACCACCAGCCCGCCAGCGCCACGACCGCACCCCCGGCCACCGCCAACGGCCCCACCAACGACCGCACCCGAGCACCCCACCCCAGCGGGAGCTCGGAGGCCTCGACCAGGGAGTCGGCGCCCTCGCCTACGAGTTCCGACGACGACTCGGGGTCGGGGGCCGGGCGCTCGCGGGAGCCGAGGAGGTAGGCGAGGACGATCGCGGGGACCAGGACCATGCCGAAGGCCTTGGTGAGGAGCGCGAGCGCCGTGACCACGCCGACTGCGGCAGCGGTGCGCAACGAGCGGTCGCCGCGCAGCACGCCGGCGAGGAGCGCCGTGCCGACGGCGGCGAGCAGCGTGAGGAGGTTGTCGTTGTTGAGCGTGGACCCGATGTGGGTGAGCATCGGCACGGCGAACACCGCCACCGAAGCCGCGACCGCCACGACCTCGCCCAGGCGGAACCGGCGGGCCGCCCACCAGGCGAGCAGCGGCAGGGGCGCGAGGAGCGCAGCGTTGACGAGGCGGAGGAGGGCCAGCTCCCGATCGGCGGACATCGGACCGCCGAGCACGGCCCGCTCGAACCGGAGGACCGTCGCCATCGCCTGGTAGTAGAGCGGCGGGTGCTGGGGCATCTGGTTGACCTGGCCGACCGAGGCATCGCCGCCCTCGTCGTCCCAGGCGGGCCGCGACGCCTTGTCCGGCGCCTCGTCCCGGAGGTGCCGGCGCATCGAGGTGGGCGTCACCGGTTCGCCCTCCCGCGGGCAGGCGCGGGTGGCCGCGGCGTAGGTCCGGCACAGGCGGATGATGGCCGCCTGGTTCGTGAGCCCGTCGTACTCGGGGTAGGGGTGATCGGCGGCGAGGTCCAGCACGAGCGCGAGGTGCGCCGGTTCGTCGGGCGCCTCGCCGAGCGGGGCGACGACCGACCACACGGCCCCGAGGACGCCGAAGGCGAGGGTCGCCGCGACGACCACGATCGGGACGGGACCGCGGCGCCGGGGCCGGGTCTCGGTCGGATCGGGCACGGGGCGCGAGCCTACTGGCGGGCCGTTCCCCGCCTCTGGCCCGAAGCGGCGCTCAGGCGCCGATCGCCTCCGCCGTGGCCGCCACCCGGTGGCGGATCAGCAGCGCATCGCGGGCCATGGCCGAGACCGCGCCCTGCTGCTTGACGGTGGCGGGCCGGCCCAGGATGTCCTGGTAGGCGAGGTCGGCCTGGTGGCGGCCGCTCTCGTCGGACTGCACCAGCGACCGGACGAACGTGTACCGGCTCACCGCGTTCGAGTCGAGCTGGCCGACCCAGTACGCCCGGCCGGCGCTGTCGGCCGCACGGTCGAGCGTGCGCAGGTAGACGGCATCGACGTAGGCGCCGGTCGTCGAGAACTGGCCGGACATCTCCGCCGACGAGGCGATCTTGGCGACGAGGATGTCGTAGCCCCAGCCGTTGTCGGCCATCTGCGTGGCCCAGTAGGACCGCTCGCTCGACGAGGCCGCCCGCTGGAGGACCGCCTGGTACGCCTGGCCGACCCGGTACCGCAGGCCCTCGCTCGAGCGGGCCAGCGAGCGGGTGAACGTCGACACCGTCTGGGTCCGGGCCGTGAGCTGACCCGACCAGTACGTGATGTCGCTGCTGGTGGCGGCGCGGCCGAGCATCTCCTGGAACGTGCGGTCGATGTAGTCGGCGAGGTGGGTGGCCGGGTTCGACCGGGTGTCGACCGCCAGCAGGTGGTGCTCGCCCACGTTCGCGGCGGTCGAGCGGAAGTACGAGGTGAGCAGGACGCCGCCGTCGGCACCGGCGTGCTCGGGGTGGTTGATCCACGCGTAGTTGCCCCAGCCGGTGGCGCCCGGCGCCGGGGTGATCCAGGGCTGCTCGGCCGACCACGGGCCCTGCGGGGAGGGTGCGGTCCGGTAGGTGCTGTCGTTCAGGTACCCGCCGATGGCCAGGTAGGCGCCGAGGCCGTCGCTCCAGCTGACCTGCGGCGTCACCATCGAGAACACCGGCACCGCCGTCATCGGGCTGGTCGCCCACGTCGTGCCGGTCCAGTAGGTGTAGGCCGACTTCGTCCCCGCCTGGCTGAGCGGCGCACGCGCCACCATCCGGCTGCCGGCGGGGCTGGACCCCCGGTTCGGGCAGTTCGTGCGGTCCTTGCCGGGCTCATCGGGCGCGCCGTAGAGGTACACGTACGAGTCGGATCCGAGGACCGGCATGATCCAGGAGCAGTCCTGGGCGGTGAACAGCGCCGCCCGCCGGACCGCCACGGTGTCGCCCTCGTGGACGTCGGCCAGGCCGACCTGTCCGTAGCCGACCGCCAGGTCGACCCGCCCGCGCTCCCAGAACACGAGGCTGGACTGGGTCGTGGGCCGGGCGATGATGCCCTGGGGCCAGATCCAGTACTTCTCCCCCGCGGTGGCGGCCGCAGCGTTGGCCGCGGACTCGGCCGAGGTGAACGGGACCAGCAGGTCGCGGGAGAACCCGCCGGCGTCCACCGGCTCGTTCACGTCCAAGAACCCCTGGACGTTGGTGGCCCCGGTGTTCGTGAGCCACTTGCCGGGGCCGGCGGTGTCGCCGTAGGCCCACAGCGACGTCTCGCCGATGAGCGCGCTGTGCCCGGCGTCGCGCCCGTCGACCCCGGGCGGCCGGTTCTGGACGCCGAGGTCGTAGGCCGGATAGGCGTCGTTCGGGAACGCGGCGGTCCCGGCCGCCACCCGGGTCGGGCGGTCCGGAGCGGCGGTCGCCGACCCCGACACCGTCACGAGCCCCGTCAGGGAGAGGCCCAACGCCAAGAGAGAGATCCGCCGCATTTCCGCGCTCCTTCCGCCGCATCCGCCGGCGGTCCGCCGACCTGGCCGGCACCCTACCGAGCCGGCACGGCACGCGCCCGCGATCGTGCCGCCGCCTCGGCCGGGGGCGATTCCTCCGGCCTCGGGGGCGCCAAGTACCGTGGTCCGCCATGTGTGCCCACGCCGACACCGCTGTCGCACCCCTCGCCCGGAAGGCCAGCTGATGGCCAAGACCACCATCGAGGTCGACGGCGAGGACGTCGAGACGGGCAACACCTACGACAAGTACGCGTCGAAGAACCCGATCGAGCAGAAGCTGATGGACGGCTTCTTCGCCGCCCTCGACGCGTCGCTCCCGAGCACCTCCCCCGCCCGCATCCTCGAGGTCGGCGTGGGCGAGGGCGAGGTCACCGCCCGCCTCGCCGAGCGCTGGCCCGATGCCACCTTCTGCGGCGTCGACCTCCCCGACCCCGAGCTCGCCGGCCACTGGGACGGCAAGGGCTTCTCGCCGCTGTTCGGCGACATCGGCCGCCTCCCGTTCGAGGACGGCACCTTCGACCTCGTCCTCTGCATCGAGGTCCTCGAGCACGTCCCGTTCCCCGAGCTGGCCCTCGCCGAGCTCCACCGGGTCGCCCGCCGCGACCTCGTCTGCTCCGTGCCCCGCGAGCCCATCTGGTGCGCGCTGAACCTGGCCCGCGGCAAGTACATCAAGGACAAGGGCAACACCCCCGGCCACATCAACCACTGGTCGAAGAACGGCTTCGCCGAGCTCGTGGGGCGCCGCTTCGACGTGCGCTCGGTCCGCAGCCCGCTGCCGTGGACGATGGTCGCGGCCAGCGTCCGCCCGTCCTGAGCCACCTGCTGCGCCAGCCGGTGGCGTCGCCCAGCGGGGCGACGGCGACCACTACCGTGGACCCTTCGTGAGCGACCGTCGCATCGCCCTGGTGCCACCCCGATACGGACCCGACGTGGTCGGTGGCGCCGAGCTGGTCCTGCGCGAGGTCGCCCACGGGCTCACCGCCCGGGGCTGGCAGGTCGACGTGCTCACCACCTGCGCCCGCGACCACCACACCTGGGCCAACCACTACCCCGCCGCCACCACCGACGACGCCGGCGTCACCGTGAAGCGGTTCCGCGTCGTCGACGACACGTCGGGCACCGCCCGCGCCGACCTCATCCGCACCATGGCGCTCGGCGAAGCCCCCACGCTCGCCCAGCAGGAGGCGTGGATGAACGACGGGCTGCGGGTGCCCGACCTCTTCCACGAGATCCTCGACACCGCCGAGCGGTACCGGGCCATCGTCGTGTCGCCGTACCTGTTCTGGACCTCGTTCGCCGGCGGCCTCGTCGCCCCCGAGCGCACCATCGTGCGCCCGTGCCTCCACGACGAGCCCGAGGCCCGCTTCGAGCTGTTCGAGCCGCTCGTCACCGGTGTCGCCAAGCTGTGGCTCAACACCGACCCCGAGGCCGACCTCCTCGACGAGATCTGGCCGGCGCACGCCCCGGCCGAGGTCATCGGCGAGGGCATCCCCGTCCCCGAGTCCTACGACCCGGCCGGCTTCCGCAAGCGCCACGGGCTGGGCGAGCGGCCGTTCGTCCTCTACGCCGGCCGGCGCGAGGGCGCCAAGAACTGGGACGCCCTCCTCGACGGGTTCGTCGCCGCGGTGCGCAAGGAGGACCTGGACCTCGACCTGGTCACGTTCGGGGTCGGCGAGGTCCACGTGCCACCCGACGTCGAGGGCCGCATCATCGACCTCGGCCTGCTCTCGGACCGGGACAAGGACGACGCCTTCGCCGCGGCGGCCGCCTACCTCCAGCCGTCCGCGATGGAGTCCTTCTCCCGCACGGTCATGGAGGCCTGGCTGGCCGGCACGCCGGTCATCGCCAACGCCGCCAGTGCCGTCGTGTCGTGGCACTGCGACCGCAGCGGCGCCGGCCTCACGTACGACGACACCACCGAGCTCGAGCAGTGCCTGCGGTTCGTGGCCGAGGCACCCACCGAGGCGGCCGCGCTCGCCGCCCCCGGCCGCCAGTACGTGCTCGACCACTACACCTGGCCGGCCACGCTCGACCGCATGGAAGCGAGCCTGGAGGCGATGCCGTGAGCACGCCCGCCTCCGCCACCGGCCAGCGGATCCTCGTCGTCACGCCGTACCCGCCCGTCCGCGACGGCATCGGCGCCTACGCCGTGCAGCAGGTCCGGGCGCTGCGCCGCCAGGGCCACCACGTCGAGGTCGTCTCGCCCTGGCCCTCGGCTGCCCACCACCACCTGCCCCTCGAGGGCCCCAAGGGCGCCAAGGCCCTGAAGAAGCTGATGGCCGGCTTCGACCGGGTCATCGTGCACTTCCACCCCGACGTCTTCTACGCCAACCCCTCCACGCCCACGTCGCGCATCAGCACCGGCACCGCGCTGGCCTCCGCGTTCCGAAGCGGCCCGCCGGTCGAGATCCGCCTCCACGAGGTCGACCGCCGCTGGGCGTCGGCCAGCGAGCAGGTCGAGGCGTCGAGCCGCAGCGGCTTCGTGGCCACCCAGGTGTTCGAGCAGGCGGCCCGGGCCTCCCGGGCGGTGTTCAAGGCCGCCGACGAGATCACCGTCCACGTGCCCGAGCACGAGCGGATGATGATCGACCAGTTCGGCGTCGCTCCCGAGCGGGTCCGGCTCGTCGACCACGGCGAGGACTTCACCCGCCGCGTGCCCGACGACCAGGCCGCCGCCCGCGCCTCGCTCGGCCTCCCCGCCGAGGGCCACGTGTTCGTGTGCATCGGGTTCATCCAGCCCCACAAGGGGTTCGACCGTGCCGCCGCGGCGTTCCGCGGGCTCGACGCCGATGGCGCCTCGCTGCACATCGTCGGGTCGGTCCGGGTCGATGACCCCAGCGCCCTCGACCACCAGCGGGAGCTCGAGGCCCTCGAGTCGCAGATCCCCGGCGTCCACCTCCACCTCGGGTTCGTGAGCGACGAGGCCTTCGACCGCTGGATCGTCGCCGCCGACACCGTGGTGCTCCCGTACCGCCACATCTGGTCGTCGTCGGTCGCCGAGCGGGCCCGCCTCTACCACCGGCCGGTCATCGCCACCCGGGTCGGCGGGCTGGCCGACCAGATCGGCGAGCACCCCGCGAACACCGTCGTCGACGACAACGCCGGCCTGGCCCGGGCGATGGCCGCAGCGGTGGGCGCCGACGCCTCGGCGAGCGCGCCGGTGAGCACGTGGGAGTTCGACGGCCCGGTCGACCGCAGCGCCGTCCAGGCCGAGATCCACCGCCGGGCCGCCGCCCAGCGCGGCATCAAGGTCAAGGCCGGCCCGTCCGCCGGCGCCGCCAAGGCCAAGCCCGGGGCCGTCCCCGAGCACGTCGCCACCCCGCTGCGCCGCCTTCGAGCCGTCCCGCCGCCCCCCGCCACCTCGGCACGGCCCGGCGTGAGCACGGTCAAGCGGCTGATCCGCCGGGTCATCGCCTGGGAGGTCGACCCGCTCCGCGAGCAGCTGGTCGACCTGCAGCGGGCGTCGGTGAAGGCGGCCGAGACCGCCGATGCCCGCCTCGACGAGGTCGCCGACGACCACGTCGACCGCCACGGCTGACCCCGAACCCGGATTTCTTCGGACCGGGCGGAACGTTTCCCGGCTCCCGTACGTCGTACAGCCGAGGTGGATCCCGCGCGCTCGTGGGGGCGGGCGGACTCGTCCCCACGAGCGGGAGCCGCCCGGGAGGCCGGGATCAGCGGGGGTCGGTGGCCTCGGCGATGATCCAGGGGAAGGCCTTGGTGACCTTCACGTCGTGGAAGTGCTGGCCGAGGGCGGCGCTCAGCTT
>DATMGQ010000225.1:0-3777 GCA_035555395.1 Acidimicrobiales bacterium | reverse complement strand
GGGCCCCAGGCGGCGTCGGTGCTGCCGGTCGAGGTGCTGTCGCGCTTCGTCGTCGGGTCGTAGGTGTACGACGACGACGCACGGGCGGCGGAGTCGGCGAGCGCCGGCGCGGCCGAGCCGAGGGCGCCGTCGGGCTGGAGGTACAGCTTCTCGGCCGAGATCTCCGACGGCGGCCAGGTGGAGTACCGCGTGCTGGTGGTCGACCAGGGCAGCCCCTCCTTGCCGGTCTTCGCGCCGTTCTCCCAGCGCACCCGGATGCGGGGCTGCGCCTCGTAGGCGGTGAGGGCCGACTGGTAGTCGGGGTAGGTGTTCCAGCTGTTGAACGGGAGGCTGAAGTCGGCGTCGCGGTCACCGGCCTGGAACAGGTCGGCGAGGATCGACGGGATGCCGAGCGTCAGCAGGTTCGCCGTGTGGGGCTTGCGCTTGCCGACGTAGAGGTCGATGAAGTTCAGCTGGTCCTGGATGACCTCCGGGCCCATCGGCTCCACGTGGGTGCCGTTGGTGAAGTCGCCGAAGACGCGGGTGTTCGCCGGGTTGAAGAACGGGATGAGGTTCGCCGAGCTGCCACCGGTCTGCTCGTCCTGCCACTGCGCCGAGAGGTACACGGGCATCTGGATCTTGTGGACGAAGGTCTCGGTGTTCAGGTAGTCGAACTCGTGATCCGCGAACGGCGTGTTGTGGATGCGCTGGAGCAGCGGCTTGGCCTGGAGGCGCATCACCTGGTTCTGGGCGCAGGTGGTGTCGCCGTTGTTGATGCGGGTCTTCACCCAGCCGTGCGCCTTCGGCTTGGCGTCGGCCTCGCGCTCGGTGGCCCACCCGAGGGCGAAGCCGTCGTTGAGGATGCCGCCCGGGTAGAGGATGCCGCTGTAGGTGTCGGAGTACGGGCTCGCCGGCGCGATGGCGTTGAGGTGCGGCGGGTTGGTGGAGCCGACGTAGAGCTGGCTGTAGCCCGAGTACGAGATGCCGGCCATGCCGACGTTGCCGTTGGACCAGGTCTGGTGGGCGAGCGTCTCGACGACGTCGTAGCCGTCGAGGGCCTGGAGGTCCTCCATGAACTCGAACGCGCCGCCCGAGCAGGTGGTGCCGCGCAGGTTCACGCCGACGGTGACGTAGCCCTGGTACGGGTACATCGCCACCTCTTGTGGCGGATCACCGGGCTGCGACGGGTCGTAACCGGAGTAGTTGAGGATCACGGGCCAGGGGCCGGTGCTGCCGTCGTTCGGCATGGTGACGTTGATCGACAGCTTGGTGCCGTCACGGGTGGTCAGGTAGCCGTACCCGGCCGACAGGGGCTCGTCGAGGGCGCGCTGGGCGTAGAAGGCGTCGGACGGGTTCTGGCTGGTGTCGGTGACGGTCAGGCCGCTCACGGTGCCGGCGGGGGTCCGCACCGAGTAGCCGCTGCCGGCCTCGACCTCGCGGAAGAGCAGGGCGCCCTGGGTGTCGGACGTGCCGGTCTGGACGGTCACGTTGCTGTCGTTGACCAGTTCGACGGAGGTGCCCACGCCGAGGTCGTACGCGTACACCTGGTTGACGCTGCCCCGGGCGGTGAACGGGTCGGCGGCGGCAGCAGGCGTCGCGGTGGCGACCGTCGAGGCCGCGGCCAGTGGGACCGCCGTGGCCAACAGGCACAGCGCTACAAGCAGACGACGCATCGGTTCGCTCCCCTTCGGAAGCCCCCTGGCCCCCTGTGTGCCCGCGATTCTGCTGCCGTGGGCAGGCCGGGCCAAGTCGCCGGAGTGCCGGGGGTGCGTTGCCGGGTCCCGCTGGCCGTGCCATCCTCGGCTCGCACGACCGTCTCGGAGGAACGCCGATGGCTCCCGTCGCCACCACCAGCTCGTCACCGCGGCCGCCGCGTCGGTTCACCAGCCGGACGCCCGGCATCCACCCCGCGGCGGCGCGGATGTGGGAGCCCGAGCGGGAGTGGGTGCCCGCCACGCCGTCGAGCGCCGAGCTCGTGGGCGGCATCGCCGGTGGCCTCTTCGGTGCCATCAGCGCCCCGCTGATCGCCCGGCCGGTCCTCGGCGCGATGGCGAGCCTCGGGCCCGGACCCGGCAGCCGACCGGTCGACGCCGCCGAGATGGGCGACCCCGGCTGGTTCGGTCCGGACAGCGTGGCGTGGCGGGTGCACAGCGACCCGTCGCTGCTCGTGGCCGGCGTCGCCGCCTTCACGCTGCAGGCGCTGCACCCGCTGGCCATGGCCGGCGTGGCCGAGCACTCGGCGTTCTCGGACGACTTCATGGGCCGCACCCGCCGCACCGGCGAGTTCGTCCAGGGCGTGGTCTACGGCTCGACGGCGCGGGCCGAGCGCCTGTGCCGGATGGTCCGCAAGGTCCACGAGCCGGTCGTGGGCACCGCGCCCGACGGCCGGCCCTACGCCGCCAACGACCCGGAGCTCCTCGACTGGGTCCACATCGCGGAGTACCTGGCCATCGCGGCCGCCAACCGGCGCTTCGCCCTCCACCCGATGAGCCGGGACGAGCTCGACCAGTACATCGCCGAGGTGGCGATCGTCGGCGAGCACACCGGCGTGGAGGCCCCGCCCCGCTCCTGGGCCGAGCTGCTGGCGTCGCTCGAGCGCCACCGCCCGAACCTCGCCGTCGCCGAGTACGCGGCCGCCGGCCTGGCCTTCCTCGACGATCCGCCGATCATCCCGGCGCCGGCCAAGCCCGTCTGGCGCTCGCTCTGGGCCGGCGCCAAGGCCTGCCTCCCGCCCGTCGGCCGCCGCCTCCTCGACCTCAAGCCCCCGCACACCGCCGAGCTGGCCACCTGCCGAGCCACCCTGCGCCTCTTCGACAACCTCGGGGGCGACGGCCCCGACCTCGCCGCCGCCAAGATCCGCATGGGCATCACCGCCTGACCGCTCTCCTGGCGGATCCGACCGGTCAGGCGGGTTGGATGAGGTCCCAGCGGTTGCCGAGGAGGTCGCGGAAGACGGCCACGGTGCCGTAGTCCTCGACGCGGGGCTCCTCCTCGAACTCGACGCCCGCGGCGACGTAGCGCTCGTGGTCGCGCCAGAAGTCGTCGGTGCTGAGGAACAGGCCCACCCGGCCGCCGGCGACGTTGCCCACCGCGGCCTCCTGCTCGGGACCGTCGGCCTCGGCGAGCAGGAGGGCGGTGCCGACCGACCCGGGCGGGGCCACCCGGACCCAGCGCTTGCCCCCACCTCGGTCGGTGTCCTCGAGCAGGTCGAACCCGAGGGCACCGCAGTAGCAGGCGATCCCCTCGTCGTAGGTGGGGACCACGATGGCCACGAGGCTCAGCTGCTGGCTCATCCACCCAGTAAACCTTGCGAGGGGCTGCGGCGAGTGGGTGGCGTGAGCGACCTCCAGGCACCCGAGGAGACGGCGTTGGCCACACGCAGATCGACGATGCGAGCGGTCCCGCCCGTGGACCGCACGGCGTTCGACGCCCTGTACCGCGACGAGTGGTCCGGCCTGGTGGCGCTCGGGTGGTCGTTGACCGGCTCGTGGGCGCGAGCCGAGGAACTGACCCAGGACGCGTTCGCCGACGCCTACCGCCGGTGGGACGAGGTGGGCGGGCTGGACCGGCCGGGCGCCTGGGTCCGCCGGGCGCTGATCAACCGGACCGCGTCGGACCACCGGCGCCGCGGGGTCGAGTCCCGGGGGCTGGCCCGCTGGTCGTCCCGGTCGGCGTCCGAGGACGACGGCGCGAGCGCCGATCGCACCGGTGAGCAGGCCACCGACCGCGTCGGCGACCCGGAGTTCTGGGCCGCGGTCCGATCGCTCCCCGCGCGCCAGGCCGAGTGCGTCGCCCTCC
>DATMGQ010000224.1:0-3467 GCA_035555395.1 Acidimicrobiales bacterium | reverse complement strand
GACGACGCCCTGGTGAAGCTCGAGAAGGGCCTCGAGTAACCCGATCCCGGGTCACCCGAGGCCGCCGAACTGAGATCGCCCCGACCGATCCGGTCGGGGCGATCTGCGTTGTGTCGGGGGTCCGAGCGAAGCGGGCTCGGGGGAGCGAGCCCTAGTCGATGGTGCCGGTCTGGCGCTCCTGGCGGCGGGTCAGGCGGCCCAGCTCCTCGGCGTGGGCGAGGGCGTTGGCGACGTGCTCCTGGAGCGCGGCCCGGTTCTGGGCGATGAGCTCCTCGAGCTGCTCGCGGCGGGTGGCCAGCTCCGGATCGGACTCCAGCAGGGCGGGGTCGATCTCGTGGCCCTTGTGCAGGCGCACGTTGTGGAGGGCGGCGCCGGCCTTGCCCCAGTAGGCCTTGAACATGCCCTGGTCGAACTGGCCGTCACGGACCCGGGCGGCGGCCTTCACGCGGGCCGGGGGCTCCTTGATGTCGGAGGCGAGCCGGAGGAAGCCGAGCACCCGGATGACGTAGTAGCTGACGTCGACCTCCCACCAGAAGAAGCCCTGGCGGCACGAGGCCTGGAAGTAGTGGTGGTTGTTGTGCCAGCCCTCGCCGAGGGTGAGCAGGGCGAGGAACGCCGAGTTCCGGCTGGTGTCGGTGGTGGCGTAGCGGCGGCGGCCCATGACGTGGGCGAGCGAGTTGATGAAGAACGTCGAGTGCCAGAGCAGCACCGTGGAGCCGAGGAAGCCGAAGACCAGGCCGCTCCAGCCGCCGATGAGGTAGCAGGCGACGCCGGCGGTCCACGGCGGGATCCAGTCGTGCTTGGTGAGGAACCGCAGCTCCGGGAACTTGTTGAAGTCGCGGATGCCGTCGGCGTCCCAGCCGTTGTTCTTGTCGCAGAGGATCCACCCGACGTGGCTCCACCAGAAGCCCTTCTGCGGCGAGTGCAGGTCGAGCTCGGTGTCCGAGTAGCGGTGGTGGTTGCGGTGGTGGCTGGCCCACCACAGGGCGCCCTTCTGGGCCGACATGCCGCCGCCGAAGGCCATGACGAACTGCATGCCCCGGCCCAGTTTGTACGAGCGGTGCGAGAAGTACCGGTGGTAGCCGGCGGTGATGAAGAACATCCGGCCCCAGTACATGACCAGGAAGAGGATGGCGGCGGTGCTGGTCACGCCGGTGACGAAGCTGAGCAGGACGAGGGCGTGGACGAGGAAGAACGGGAAGGAGGTCTTCCAGTTCACCCGCTCGTCGGGGGCTCGTTCGATGCCGTGCAGGTTCATTGGTCTCGCTTCGAAGGGGTGGAGGGAACCGATCCGCCCGCCAGCCTACCTACCGGTAGGTAGGCTGAGAAATGCAGGTCTGTGTTGCATCGGTCACCCGGCCGGGTTCTGGAGAAAATTCTCGGTGCGGCGTCATGGATCTCGCCGAACCACCTCTTTACGTACGGATCCGCCCGGCACGCCGGGTTGCGGTTCGGCCGGAAGGGCAGGGGTGGCTCGAAGGCTGGATGGCGTGGATTCTCAGAAGGGGGTCGGGGACATCGTCCCCGGCCCCCATCTCTGGGCCGCTGCTGGCAGGATGGCCGGGTTCGCTTCCGACCAGGAGGACCCGTGCCGGTCACCGAAGAGCCCGATCCCGTCGCCGCAGCACCGGCCGCCTCGCACCGGTGGCTGTCCACCGGGCAGGTCATCGTGCTCGTCGCCGCGGTGGCGTTCCTGGTGGGGGCGATCGCCTACGTGGTGGGCGACAAGCAGGGCAGCGCCGATCCGCTGAACGACGTCGACGTCGGCTTCATGCAGGACATGGGCTTCCACCACGACCAGGCGGTCCAGATGTCGCTGCTGCTGCTCGACAAGGAGGGCGTCGACCCGGACCTCAAGTCCTTCGCGACCGAGGTCGTCGTCGGCCAGCGCTACGAGCAGGGGATCTTCTCGTCCACGCTCGACCGCTTCGGCCACTCGTCCGACGTGGGCGACACGGTCATGGGCTGGATGGGCGAACCGCAGCCCACCGACACCATGGCGGGACTCGCCACCGACGAGCAGATGGAGGAGCTGGCGAACGCGGAGGGCGAGGACGCCGAGGCGCTCTGGATCGCGCTCATGTCCGAGCACCACCTGGCTGGGCTGCACATGGCGGACTACGCCGCACGCCACGGCAAGGACCGGACCACGGTGAACCTGGCGAAGGCCATCGTGAAGAACCAGCGGTCCGAGGTCCTCGACTACGCCCGCTACCGCGAGTCGCACGACCTGCCGATCCCCGACGGCTTCACCGATCCCACCAAGGACCAGCGGCTCGACCCCCTCAGCTTCCGCGACCAGCAGGACTGAGCGAGCGGTACACCGCCGTCCAGAAGTCCTCGCAGACCTGCGGCGGCTGGGGCGACACCCACATCTGGTCGGTGAGCAGGATCCCGATGAGGCCGTTGGCCGGGTCGTTGGCCCACGACGACCCGAGCCCGCCGTCCCAGTCGTAGGAGCCGGCGGCGCGGACCGGGACCGTGCGCAGCTGGATGCCGACGCCGAAGCCCCACCCGGCGTCGCCGCCCGGAGCCGGCCCGCCCGTGGCGATCTGCTCGTCGGTCAGCTGGTTCGTGGTCATCTGATCGAGGAGCGAGCGGGAGAGCAGCCGGGTGCCGGAGGGCGTGGTGCCGCCCCGCAGGAGCATGGCGGCGAAGGCGTGCACGTCGTCGACGGTGGACACCAGCCCCCCGCCGGCCGATCGGAACGGGGGCTCCGCGGCCCACTGGCCGTCGGAGGGATCGAACACCTCGCGGCCGCCGTCGCCGGTCCGGGCACCGAAGCAGGCGCCGAGCCGGCCGAGCTGCGATGGTGCGACGGCGAAGCCGGTGTCGCCCATGCCGAGCGGGACGAAGACCCGCTCGGCGAGCTGCTCGCCCAGCGTGCGGCCGGTCGCCCGCTCGATCAGGACCCCGAGGACCTCGGCGCTCAGGTGGTACAGCCACCGCTCGCCGGGCTGGTGCTCGAGCGGGACGGAGGCGATCAGCGCCAGCCACTCGTCGGGCGGCGGCGTGCGCTGCGGCTGCGGTGGACCGGGCGGGAGGCCGAGCTCGGCCAGCCGCTCGAGCGATGGCTGCGGTCCGGTGCCCGCGAAGTCGAACCCGAGGCCCATCCGGAACGTCAGCAGGTCCCGGAGCGAGATCGGCCGCTCGGCGGGGACGGTGGTGTCGATCGGACCGTGCGGCTCCGCGAGCACCTGGCGGTCCGCGAGCTCGGGGAGGAGGCCGTCGACGGGTGCGTCGAGTGCCAGCACCCCCTCGTCGACGAGTTGGAGGGCGGCGAAGGCGGCGATGGGCTTGGTCATCGACGAGATGCGGAAGATCGCGTCGCGCGGCGTGGGCCGCGCCGGATCGGCGTCGACGTGGCCGGCCGTCCCGACGTGCACCTCGTCGCCGTGCGCCGCCAGCCAGGCGATGCTCGACGCCTCGCCGGCCGCGACGGTGGCCTGCATCGCCTCGTCGATCTC
>DATMGQ010000223.1:0-3681 GCA_035555395.1 Acidimicrobiales bacterium | reverse complement strand
GGGCACCGCACCGCAGCGCCCGGGCCGCGGCGAGCGAGGCCGGGTCCTCGCCGACGCCGGCCCGGGCGAAGACCCACGGCGTCGGCAGGTACCGCAGGTGCCCAGGAGTGTGCTGCACGACGGGGAGCCGGCTCCCGACGGGGTCGGCGAGCGCGGTCCGGTCGATGATCCGGATGTCGGGTCCCGAGATCATCCCGAGCGCGCCCACCGCACCGCTCGAGATGATCGAGGCCTGCCCGCGCTCGAGCGCGACCGCTTGGTTCGTCCACGGGTCGTGGACCCACAGGAGCGGGCCGCCCGTGCGCTCCCGGACCGCCGCGAACTCGTGGTACGGGTTCGCCAGGAACGTGCGGTCGTAGTCCTCCACCTCGGTGAGCCGGGTGTCCGGGGTGAAGGCCCGCATGGCCAGCTCGCGTGCATCGAGGCGCGGGTTGAGGATGTCGTGGCCTCGCGGGCTCCACTCGGGCCGCAAGAGGAGCGCGGCGAGCAGCGCCCAGCCGGCCAGACCGACGAGCGCCACCCGGCGGGCGCGCACCGACCGCCCGCCGGCCCAGACGGCGTGGAACGGCACCACGGCCACCGGTGCCAGCAGGCCGAACAGCGGGGCAACGACGAGGCGGCCGTTGATGTAGTCGCCGCCGATGGCCACGAGCTGGCCCACCACCAGGACCGAGGGCACGACGAAGCAGGCGAGCACGATCCGCTCGGGCCGGCCCGCGCCAAGGACCACGGGCACCAGGACGAACGCGAGCAGCGGGAGGGCGAGCGGCAGCGCGTAGGGCCGGGCGAAGGCGAGGAGGTACTCGACCCCGTCGCCGACGGCGACGCCACCACCGAGCTTCGCCAGCGCGGTGTTGGGGACGAGCGCCCCGAAGTAGCCCATGCGCAGCACCTCCGACGCGGCCACGAGCGACGCGGCCCAGCCGACGGCCCGCAGGCGGGAGCCGGGCGACCGGCGCTGGAGCAGCCACCAGCCCCCGACGAACGCGACCGAGTAGACGATCAGCTCCGGGCGCACGAGCGCCCCGGACCCGAGCAGGACCAGCGCACCCCGGGGACGGTCGATCCGCTCGACGACGCCGGTCCGCAGCCGGTCGACCCGTGTCCCCAGCACCAGGAGCGAGGCGCCGAGCCAGAGGTAGGCCAAGCCGCCCTCGTGACCCGAGGTGGCGAAGTCCCACGTCGCCGGCACCGCCACGAACGCCGCGGCCCCGATCGGCAGCCAGGCGGGCGACCCCGGCTCGGTCGGCCCCCAGAGGCGGGCGGCGCCGACGATGGCGCACGCCATCCCGGCCACCGACGCCCCGACGCCGACCACGAACACGATCGTCTCGATGGGGACCGCGCCGAGCGTCGCGATCCGGGCCGCGACCAGCACCACGATCTGGGCGGGGCTGGTGAACGCCTCGACCCGCTCGCCGGCGTTGAAGACCGGTCCGTGCCCCAGCAGGACCTGGTCGACGATCCGCAGGTTGATGAGCCCGTCCTCGTGCAGCCACCGGTGGCGCCACGCCGCGACCCCGAACGCCGCACAGGCCAGGACGCACCAGCCGACGACCGTGGACCCCGGGTCCCGGCGCGCCGTCGTCGGCGGGTCCTCGACCGGCAGGGGGACGGCGGCCTCCTCGGCGGTGCGGGCGATCGGCTCGTCCTCGGTCACGCCCTTCGTGACCTCGCGCGTGATCGTCGCCACCGGGACCCCCGTGCCTGCTCGCCGGACCCGGCCGGCGACCGGGCTTCACCTCCCCCGACGCACGGGTGGGGTGGATTCGTTCCGGCGGTGGGGCGGCCCGTGACGGGCCGCCCCGACGATCAGCCGGCGGTGAGGGTGATGGCGCCCTCGGCATCGGCGTCGACCGTGACGGTGGCGCCTTCGGTGACGGAGCCGTCGAGCAGCTTCACGGCGAGGGCGTCGCCGACCTCCCGCTGGATGACCCGCTTGAGCGGCCGGGCGCCGAACGCCGGGTCGAACCCGTCGCGGGCCAGGGCGTGCTCGGCCTCGGGGGTGACGGTCAGGGTGATGCGGCGGGCGGCCAGCCGCTGGCGCAGCCCCGCCAGCTGGATCTCGACGATCCGCGAGAGGTCGTCGGTGGTGAGCGACCGGAAGCGGACGATGTCGTCGATCCGGTTGACGAACTCCGGCTTGAACAGGGTCAGCGGGTCGCCGGGCAGGTTCGACGTCATGATCAGCACGGTGTTGGTGAAGTCGACCGTGCGGCCCTGGCCGTCGGTCAGGCGGCCGTCGTCGAGCACCTGCAGGAGGATGTTGAAGACGTCGGGATGGGCCTTCTCGATCTCGTCGAGGAGGATCACCGAGTAGGGGCGCCGGCGGACGGCCTCGGTGAGCTGGCCGCCCTGGTCGTAGCCCACGTACCCGGGCGGGGCACCGACCAGGCGGGACACCGCGTGCTTCTCCATGTACTCGCTCATGTCGATGCGGACCATGGCCCGCTCGTCGTCGAACAAGAAGTCGGCCAGGGTCCGCGCCAGCTCGGTCTTGCCGACGCCGGTGGGGCCGAGGAACAGGAACGAGCCGATGGGCCGGTTCGGGTCGGACAGGCCGGCTCGACTTCGCCGGATGGCGTTGGCCACCGCGACCACCGCCTCGTCCTGGCCGATGACCCGCTCGTGCAGGACGTCCTCCATGCGGACGAGCTTCTGCATCTCGCCCTCCATGAGCCGGGTGACGGGCACACCCGTCCACTTCGACACGACCTCGGCGACGTCCTCCTCGTCGACCTCCTCCTTGAGCATCTGCTCGGTGCCCTGGAGCTCGGCGAGGCGCGCGGTGGCCGCGTCGACCTGGCGCTCGAGCTCGGGGATCTGGCCGTAGCGGATCTCGGCCGCCTTCTCGAGATCGGGCTCGCGCTCGATCTCGGTGCGCTTGGCCTCGAGCTGCTCCTTGAGGTCACGGATCAAGGTGATGGCGTCCTTCTCGCCCTGCCAGTGCGCCTTCATCGACAGCGAGCGCTCCTGGAGGTCGGCCAGCTCCTTGTCGAGGGCGGCGAGCCGCTCCTTCGATGCGGCGTCCTCCTCCTTGGCGAGGGCGACGCGCTCGATCTCGAGCTGGCGGATGCGGCGCTCGACGACGTCGATCTCGGTGGGCAGCGAGTCGATCTCGATGCGGAGCTTCGAGCCGGCCTCGTCGATAAGGTCGATGGCCTTGTCGGGGAGGAAGCGGGCGGTGATGTAGCGATCGGACAGCACCGCGGCGGCCACGAGCGCAGCGTCCTGGATGCGGATGCCGTGGTGGACCTCGTAGCGCTCCTTGAGCCCGCGGAGGATGGCGATGGTGTCCTCGACCGTGGGCTGGCCGACGAAGACCTGCTGGAAGCGGCGCTCGAGCGCCGCGTCGGCCTCGATGAACTTCCGGTACTCCTCGAGCGTGGTGGCGCCGATCATGCGCAGCTCGCCGCGGGCGAGCATGGGCTTGATCATCTGGCCCGCGTCGGAGGCGCCGTCGGCCTTGCCGGCCCCGACGATCGTGTGGAGCTCGTCGATGAAGGTGATGACCTCGCCGTTGGCGTCGGTGATCTCCTTGAGGACGGCCTTCAGCCGCTCCTCGAACTCGCCGCGGTACTTGGCGCCCGCGACCATGCCGGTGAGGTCCAGGCTGATGACCCGCTTGTTCTTCAGCCCCTCGGGCACGTCGCCCTCGACGATGCGGCGGGCGAGCCCTTC
>DATMGQ010000222.1:0-7154 GCA_035555395.1 Acidimicrobiales bacterium | reverse complement strand
GAGGTCCTCGCCGCCGCCGGCGCGTGACCGACGGGTTGGAGCCGCCGCGCTGCGGCGCCGTACCCTCCGATCGATGACCGAACCGATCCGGGCCGAGGTGGCGATCGTGGGCGCCGGCCCCGCCGGCGCCGCCGCCGCGATCACGCTGGCCCGAGCCGGGCGGTCCGTGGCCCTCATCGACAAGGCCCGGTTCCCCCGGGACAAGATCTGCGGAGATGGCATCACCACCGGTGCGCTGCGCATCCTCGAGGAGCTCGGCGTCCGTCCCGGCCACGTCGCCTCGTGGACCGAGGTCGCCGACATCCACGTCGTGTCGCCGTCGCACCACCAGGCGACGTTCCCGCTCCCCCGCGATCGCGGCCAGTTCGCCGCCGTCATGCGCCGCACCGACCTCGACGAGGCCATCGTCGACCAGGCCCGCGAAGCCGGCGTCACCATGGTCGAAGGCGTCGAGGTCGCCGGGGCGACCGACGGGGCCGACGAGGTGGTCCTGGAGCTCGCCGACGGCCGGTCGGTCGTCGCGACCCACGTCATCGCCGCCGACGGCATGTGGTCGCCGATGCGCAAGTACCTCGGCACGGCGGTGCCGGGCTACCTCGGCGAGTGGCACGCCTTCCGGCAGTACTTCACCAACACCGGCCCCAAGGCCCGGGACCTGTGGGTCTGGTTCGAAGCCGACCTCCTCCCCGGCTACGCCTGGTCGTTCCCGCTGCCCGACGGCGGCGCCAACGTCGGCTTCGGCATCCAGCGGGGCGCCAAGATCGCCACCAAGGAGATGAAGGCGCTCTGGCCCGAGCTGCTCGCCCGGCCCCACATCGCCGAGGTGCTCGGCCCCGACGCCGTGCCGGAGGACCGCCACCAGGCGTGGCCCATCCCGGCCCGCACCGGCGACCTGGCCCTCACCGCCGGCCGGGTCCTGTGGGTCGGTGACGCCGCCGCGGTGACCGACCCGATGACCGGCGAGGGCATCGGCCAGGCCCTCCTCACCGGCCAGCTCGCCGCCCAGGCGATCCTCGACGGCAAGGGCGACCCCGCCGTCGTGCGCTCGACCTACGAGCACGCGGTGGCCTCGCACCTCGTCGCCGACCACAAGATGTCGCTGCTGCTCATCCGGGCGCTCAAGCACCGCAAGGGCGCCCGGGCCGCCATCCGCGTGGCCGACGCGTCGCCCTGGACCCGTCGCAACTTCGCCCGCTGGCTGTTCGAGGACGAGCCCCGGGCCATCGCCGTCACGCCCCGGCGCTGGCACCGTCGCATCCTTCGACGCGACGGCGCCTACGTGGGAGGCTGACCCCATGAGCCAGCTGGACACCACCGTCGACCGCTCCCTCGAGGAGACGACGAACGAGCAGACCGACGAAGGCGACCACGAGAAGTTCGCCCACGTCGTGGTGCCCGCCTCCGCGGTGACCGAGGCCTACATCACCGGCACGCCGGTCACCGCCCTCTGCGGCAAGACCTGGGTCCCCACCCGTGACCCGAACCGCTATCCGGTCTGCCCCACCTGCAAGGAAGTCCTCGAGATGGCGAGGAACCTCCGCAAGTAGGCGATTGGGCGCTCCAGGCTGCGACCGAGGCGAGCCAGCAGCTCGCCCTCATTCTCGCTGGCGGACCGCCGATCGGACGTCGTGAGCGAACCCGAGGTGGCGGAACGCCGGCGCGCATCGATCTGGTGGTGGGCCGGCGGCTTGGTGTTCGGTGTCGCCGCCTTCTCCATCATCGGGTTCGGGGCCGTCGCCGTCGTGGTCCTCCACGAGGCACGAGGCGATGCTCGGGGTGGGATCGCTGGGGCACAGCTCCCCGCGGTCCGGTCCGAGGTCGCACGCCTCGTCAGCCCCTACGACCCCCAAGCCGAGGTGGAGCAACACGCATCGTGTTCGAGCGACCGTCCCGCTCAGGTCGAGGTGCTCATCACCGTAGATCTGGGTCATGCCGAACAGGTCGCCGCTGACCTCGAGCGTGCGGCCCTCGCAGCGGGTTGGGAGCCCGACGAGCAGGCCTCGACTCCAGGTCAGGTCGCCAGATCGTTCGAAGGCGTGCCCTTCGGCTTCCTCGCCGTGGCGAAGCCGGCGACGGAGAGTCGCCCCGAACGAGTGCTCGTCCGCTCGGTGTTCATGGGGCCGCCCGGCTGCGACTGAGGCGGCCGGCAGGTCGGTAGCGTCCACGTGATGCGACCGGTCCCCACCACGCAGCGCTGGCCGACGACGCATTCGACGGGTGGGCTGGTGTGCTCGGTGGACCACCTGGCCTCGTCGGCGGGGGCGCAGGTCCTGGCTGCGGGCGGATCAGCAGCCGATGCGGCCATCGCCGCCAACGCGGTGCTGACGGTCACCACGCCGCACATGTGCGGGCTGGGCGGGGACCTGTTCGCCCTCGTGCACCACGCCGACGGATCGCCGCCTGACGTGGTCGACGCCGCCGGGCGGGCCGGGTCGGGCGCCGATTCCTCGCAGCTCCGAGCCGAGGGCCACACCGAGATGCCCTTCACGGGCGACGTGCGCACGGCCACGGTCCCCGGATGCGTCGACGGCTGGGTGCGGCTCCACGAGCGCCACGGGCGGCTGCCGATGGCCGACGTGCTGGCGCCCGCCCTCCGCCTGGCGACGGACGGGTTCCCGGCCTCGCCGATGCTCGCCTTCATGCTCCACACCCTCGACGGGCTCGAGGGGTGCGACGAGCTGGCGCTCCCGCGCCCCGACGTCGGCGAACGGCTCGTGCGCCCCGGCGTGGCCCGCCAGCTGGCCGCCATCTCGGCGCATGGGCGCGAAGGGTTCTACGGCGGCGAGTTCGGCGAGGCGCTCGTCGCCGTCGGCGGTGGCCTCTTCACCGCCGACGACCTGGCCCGACCGCACGCCGCGTGGGTCGAGCCCGCCGGCACCCGCGTGTGGGGACACGACGTGTGGACCGTGCCGCCGCCCTCGCAGGGCTACCTGATCCCCGCTGCGGCCCGCATCGCCGAGCTGATCGCTGGCGGCGACCTCCCCGACCCGTCGACGCCGGCGTGGGCGCACCTCGTGGTCGAGGCCGCCCGCCTCGCCGCCGGGGACCGGCTCGACGTCCTCCACGATGCCGCCGATCCCACGGCCCTGCTCGACGAGGAGCGCCTCCGGGCCGCAGCCCACCGCTTCGACCCCGACCGGCGGTCCGCTCCCCCGGCCCCGGCCCGTGACGGCGGGACCATGTACCTGTGCGCCGCCGACCGGGACGGCATGGCCGTGAGCCTCATCCAGTCGAACGCCCACGAGTTCGGCAGCAAGGTCGCGGTGCCCGGCACGGGCGTCCTGCTCCACAACCGGGGCATCGGCTTCAGCCTCGAGCCCGGCCACGCCGCCGAGTACGCCCCCGGCTGCAAGCCGCCGCACACGCTCGCACCGGCGCTGGTCACCCGCCCGGACGGCACGCTCCGGGCCGTGTTGGGGACGATGGGAGGCGACTCGCAGCCCCAGGTCGTGCTCCAGCTCCTCACCCGGCTGCTCACCGGCGAGGTGACACCCGGCGATGCCATCGAGGCGCCCCGCCTCGTGCTCAAGGCCGCCACCGGCACCGGCTTCGACACGTGGCGCACCACCGACCAGGTCGTCCGCATCGAGGCGCACGCACCCGAGGGCTGGGCGGCCGGCCTCACCGATCGGGGCCACGAGGTCGACGTCGTCCCCGAGGATCCCGCCGGCTTCGGCCACGCCCACCTCATCGAGCGGATGCCCGACGGCACCTGGGCCGGCGCCGACGACCCGCGGGCCATGACCGGCGCCGCCACCGCCGCCCCCTGACCCCGCCCGCCCGCCCGCGTGCGCTCGCACGTCCGCGCGACCCACGAACGCACGCAGCCCGAACGTCCCACCGCACCCCGCCCCAGACCACGTGCGCTCAGGCGTCGCCACGACGCACGAACGCACGCAGCCCGAACGTCCCACCGCACCCGCCCCGGACCACGTGCGCTCAGGCGTCGTCACGACGTGCGAGCGCACGCGACCGCGGGTGGCGGTGGTCGGGGCGGCGACCGACGTTCGTGCGCTCAGGCGTCGCCACGACGCACGAACGCACGGCGGGTGCGGGCGGGTCGGGTCAGACGGGCGACACGACGAGGTCGAAGCGGTCGGGGGTCATGACGGTGCCGAAGTAGTGGTCCTCGGCCTCCGACCAGCGGCCTTCCCAGTCCGCCCGGTACTGCTCGCCCTCGCGCTCGAGCAGGCGGGCGCGGCGGAGGTCGGTCGGGACGTCGACCAGGACGCGGAGGTCCAGCAGGTCGTGCAGCTCGGGCCGGCAGCTGTAGGCGCCTTCGAGGATCACGACGGGTGCCGCCTCCACCGAGATCGGCCGATCGGCGAACGGCGGCGGGTCCTGGTCCCAGTCGTCGGCCTCCCAGTCGAAGGGGTGCCAGTCGGCCACGCCCCAGCGGCGCAGCCCGTCGAGCACGGCGCGCTGGCGCTGCCAGTCGATGACCTGACCGGCCTTCTCCTCGGCGGTCCGGCGGTCCCACCGGGCCGCGGTTCCGCCGGCGTAGAAGCCGTCGCCCTCGATCACGAGCGAGGCCACCGGGGCGGGCCGTTCGGCCAGGAGCGCGGCGACGGCCGCAGCCAGGGTGGACTTCCCCACCCCGCTGCGGCCGTCGAACCCGACGAACACCGGACCCCCGTCCTCGACCAGCCGAGCCCGGAAGAGCTCCGCCAGCGCCGCCGCTTCGGTCAGGGAGCCCACTCCTTGAGGTTGGACAGGACCGATGCCGGGGTCTGGTCGCCGACCGGCGCGATGTAGTTGACGTTGAGGTGCGTGACCCCGGCCTCGGCGAAGGCGGCGAGCCGCTCCTTCACGTAGCCCTCCGGGCCGACCAGTGAGATGGCCTCGAGGAACTCCATCGGCACCGCCTCGGCAGCCTCCTTCTTCTTGCCGTCCAGGTAGAGGTCCTGGATGAGCTTGGCCTCGGCCTCGTAGCCGTAGCGCTGGAAGAGCGAGTTGTAGAAGTTCTTGCCGCGGGCGCCCATGCCGCCCACGTAGAGGGCGACCATCGGGCGGACGAAGTCGAGCACGCCCTTCACGTCGTCGCCGATGGCGACCACGCCGCCTGCGGTGATCCAGAGATCGTCGAGGTCGTCGGCCCGCTTGGCCTTGCCGGCGGCGAGGTCGTCGCCCCACACGTCCTTGGCCTTGGCCGGGTCGAAGAGGATCGGCATCCAGCCGTCGGCGACCTCGGCGGTGAGCTGCACGTTCTTCGGGCCGAGCGAGGCGATCCAGATCGGGATCCGCGGGCGCACGGGGTGGGCGATGATCTTCAGCGGCTTGCCGAGGCCGGTGCCGACGCCCTCGGGGAGGGGCAGCTGGTAGTGCTTGCCGTCGTGGACGAGCTTGTCCTCGCGGGCCCACACGTCGCGGCAGATCTCGATGATCTCCCGGGTGCGGCCGATCTGGGCGTCGTACTTCACGCCGTGGAAGCCCTCGATCACCTGCGGGCCCGACGCGCCGAGGCCCAGGTGGCAGCGGCCGTCGGACAGGGCGTCGACGCCGGCCGCGGTCATGGCGAGCAGCGTGGGCGTACGGGTGTAGATCGGGAGGATGCCCGAGGCGATCTGCACGGTCTCGGTCTTGGCAGCGAGGTAGCCCATGAGGCTGGCGCCGTCGAAGCCGTAGGCCTCCGCAACCCAGACCAGGTCGAGGCCGGCCTTCTCGAGCTCGGCGACCGTGTCGGCCGCCTCCTTGAAGCCGCCGCTGTACGCGAGCTGCATGCTGATCTGCACGAGGATCCCCTTGGTCGTCCGGACGCCGGACCGGTCACTTGACCGACCGGTCAACCATAGCGATGCGGACGCGCGGGGTCAGCGGGCGTGCGTCACACGCAGGACCGCTCGCTCACCCCGACGAGGCGCGTCGAAGCGGAGCCGGCCGGATGCCGGGACGCGGCGCGCCCGTGCGGGACGCGGTGCGGGGTGCGGCGGGGACGCCGCGGTGGATCAGCCGCCGGTGAGACGGGCCCGGGCGGCCTTGGCCCGGTCGATGTGCTTCTGCGAGACGAAGGTGCCGTTCGGCGTGGTCACGCCGCCCGTCTCCTCCGCCGCACCGCCGGCATCGCCGCCGCCGTCACTGCTGCCGGCGTCGCCCGTGTCGAGCCCGACGCCGTTCTCCCGGTCGATCAGGTCCTGCTTGGTGGCCAGCTTGTCCCGGGAGATGGACCCGAGGACCTCGCCGTTGTCGAACCGGACCCAGTAGCGGATCCAGGTCAGCCCGTTGACCACGATGACCTTCCCGGCCGTGCCCTCGGGCACGTTGCGCAGGTCGGCGGTGGTGACGACCTTGTCGCCCTTGCGGAGGTTCTTCGTCGCGGTCTTGGCCATACGGCCCATCATGCTGCCCGCTCGCCCCCGATCGCCGCCATTCCGCCGCAGGCCCCCGCCCCCGAACCCGAGCCCACCCAAGCGAACTTCGTATGCCTGGGCGCCGGATCGGGACCTCTCGCATACGAAGTTCGTTCGAGGTGGGGTGAATTCGTTGGCGATGGAAATAGTTTCCCTGGGCAACGGGTTGGACCCTACGATGCTCACCGTGACCGACACCGCTGCCGCCCCGACGGAACCCACCACCGAGGACCTCGCCGCGTCGCTCCGGTTCAGCATCACCCGGCTCGCCCGGCTGCTCCGGCAGCAGTCCGACGCCAGCCTCACCCCCACCCAGCTCGCCGCGCTCGCCACCGTCGACCGTCGCGGGCCGATCCCCGTCGGCACCCTCGCCGACGAGGAGCAGATCGGTGCCCCTACCGCCACCAAGATCGTCGAGAAGCTCCACGCGGCCGGCTACGTCGCCCGCACGCCGAGCGCCGAGGACCGACGGGTGACGCTGGTGTCCACCACCGCCGCCGGCCGGGCGCTGCTCGCCGACATCCGAGCCCGCAAGACCGCCTGGCTCACCACCCGCATCGCCGACCTCGACGATCACGACCGCGGGGCGCTCGCGAGCGTCGCCGCGGTGCTCGAGCACCTCACCTCCCCCACCCGGACCGCCGTGACGGCGGACCTACCCGAAGAGACACCTGCATGACCGAGAAGCTCCACTCCGCCGCCTCCGACACGTTCCGCTCCCTCCGCCACCGCAACTTCCGCCTGTTCTTCGGCGGTCAGCTCGTCAGCCAGACCGGCAGCTGGCTCACGATGGTCGCCCAGACCCTG
>DATMGQ010000221.1:0-53936 GCA_035555395.1 Acidimicrobiales bacterium | reverse complement strand
GAGATGTGCATGCCCGGTGACAACACGCAGATGACCGTGGAGCTGATCGCCCCGATCGCCATGGACGAGGGTCTGCGCTTCGCCATCCGCGAGGGTGGCCGCACCGTCGGCGCCGGCCGCGTCACCAAGATCATCAAGTAGAGACGACGAGGACATGGCTGACGCCCAGAAGATCCGCATCCGACTGAAGGCCTACGACCACGAGGTCATCGACCAGTCGACGAAGAAGATCGTGGAGACGGTGCTGCGCACCAACGCCACGGTCCGGGGCCCGATCCCGCTGCCGACGAGCAAGCACCGCTACACGGTCATCCGCTCGCCGCACAAGTACAAGGACTCGCGCGAGCACTTCGAGATGCGGATCCACAAGCGGCTGCTCGACATCCTCGAGCCCACGCCCAAGACGGTCGATTCGCTCCAGCGCCTCGACCTGCCGGCCGGCGTCGACATCGAGATCAAGCTGCAGACCGCCTGATCGCCGCCCCTTGCGGGCAGCGGTCGACGACCTCGGACGATGGGCGCCTTCGGGCGCCCATCGCCGCGTCCGGGCTCAGGTGCGGGCGGTGAGGGCGGCGACCCAGCGGGGGCCGACCACGTCGAGCGCGTGGTGCGCCCGGACGTGCGCCCGCAGGGCCTCCGGCTCGGCACCGGGCCGGGTGGCCGCGACCTCCGCCACCACCGCGGCGAGGTCGCGCGGATCGGTGGGGTCCACCAGCCAGCCGCGGCCGTCGGCCAGGAGGTCGTCGAGGCCGCCGGAGCCGGCGCACGCCACCACCGGGATGCCCCGCGCCCCGGCTTCGAGGGCCACGAGCGGCAGGGGGTCCTCGCGGCTGGGCACCACGAGCGCCGCCGGGCCGTCGACCACCGACCAGGGGTCCGGTGCCGCCGGGTCGAACGCCACGGGCCCCGCAGCGCCGGTCTCGGCCGCGAAGGCCCAGCCCGGCTCGGGGCCGCGGCCGATCCAGTGCCAGCGCAGCTGCGGATCGGTGCGTCGGAGGACGTGTGCCGCCGCGATCGCACGGTCGGTGCCCTTGCGCCACCCGGCCTCGCCGACCGAGACCACGTCGGTGCGGCCGCGGGGCGAGGCGGCCGCGGGGTCGACGGTGCCAGGAACGATCGTGATCCGGGAAGCGGGCACGCCGAACGACTGCGCGAGGGCGGCGACCGGCTGGGCCACGGCGAGCACCTGGTGCGCCGACGCCATGGCCGGGAGGGCGCTGGTCGGGACGCTGCGGCTGAGCGCGACGTCGAGCTCGTGGAGGTGCACGACGAGGCGGGGGGCGTCGAGCGCGCGCAGGGCCTCGGCCACCGGCCACGCCCCGGCGCCCTGCACCAGGACGGCATCGGGCTCGGGCAGGGTGCGGATGCGCCGCCGCCAGGCCGCACCCAGCACGGCGGTGCCGGCGCCCGGCCGACCGAGGTGGGCTGCGCCGGCGGCGACCGTGGCGGCCCCGGAGCGGGCCCGTTCCGGCTCGAGCGCGGTGACCGAGGTGCCGGCGGCGGCCAGCTCCGCCCGGAGAGGCCCGTCGTAGCGGGCGATCACGTGCAGCTCCACGGCGTCGCTCGTGCCCGGCCAGGTGGCCAGGCGGGCGAGCGCGATGGGGACCCCGGTCCGTCCGAGGTCGCGCACGACCGCCCAGACGACCGGACGCGCTGCGCTCACCGGGTACCGCCCACGAGGGCATCGAGCAGGACCGGTGCCAGGGCGTCGGTGGTCCTCGGCGCCGTCGCGTCCCGGAGCGCCCGGCCGGCCTCGGCGCGACCGCCGGGGTCGTCGAGGAGCGTGGCGACCGCCTCGGCCACCGCCACGAGGTCGCCCGGCGCGGCGACGAGGTGGTCGAGACCGGCGGCGCGCAGCAGGTCGGCCGCCCCGCCGGTGTCCCAGGTGACGACGGGGACGGACCGGAGCCCGGCTTCGAGGACCACCAGCGGCGCGGGGTCCTCCCGGGCCAGGTGCACCAGCACGCCGTCGGTGGGCCACCACGGATCCACGTCGTCGACCAGGCCGACCAGGTCGAACGAGCCCTCGAGACCGGCCGACCGCACGTCGTGGCGGACGAGGTCGGCGTACGGGCCGTCGAGCGGACCGCCCACCCACGCCGTGCGCAGCGCCGGGCGGTCGCGGCGCAGGAGCGCGGCCAGCGCCACCACGTGCTCGGCGCCCTTGCGGGGCACGAGGGAGCCGACCGCCACGACCTCCGGCGAGGGGCCGGCGGCGGGCGTCCCGGCCGATCCGGGTGCGTCGACGAACGAACCGACAACCGAGACCCGGTCGGGGTCGACGCCCCAGCGGTCGGTGACCTGCCGGGCCACCCGGTCGCCCACGGCGACGATGTGGTCGGTGGCGTCGAGCAGGAGCGCTCGATCAGCCGGCGCCACGATGCGGTCGGCGACGCCGTCGAGCTCGTGGAGCCACAGCACCAGGCGGCTGCGGCCGCGAGCCATCGCCGCCGCCGACCGCCACGCGGCGACGCTGGCGGCCACGACGGTGGCGTCGTCGGCCGAACCGGACCGGCTGGCGAGCGCGGCACCTCGGCGGGCCCAGCGTCCGGCCGCCAGTCCCAGCAGCGCGTCGGCGGCGGCCACCACCTCGCCGGCCACCGGTGAGCGCACGTGGGTGGGCGCGACGGCCTCGAAGTCGGGCACGAGGGGCCCACCGCGGTCGAGCACGACCTCGACGGCGGCGGCCTCCGTGCGGGCGGCCCACCGTGCCCAGGCCAGTGCGCAGAGCGGGGCCCCGGTGGCGCTGGCGTCGTGGCCGACGAGCACGACCCGGGGCACGGCGATCACGACCGGCAGTATCCCACGCTCACCCTCCCGCAGCCCTCGAACCGCCCCGGCCGGTGCACCCGATCGGTCGCCGGCCAGGTGGGGGGTGACGGGGGTGTCACCAGGGGAGGGGGAGTTCGGGAACCGACCGGCCGGTCGCTACGATGGGGAGCCGCCTGAGGGGGAAGACGTGGACAGTCCAGGAGCTCAGCACCCCGTGCGCGTGGCCGTCGTCGGCTGCGGTGCATGGGGGAAGAACCATGTGCGGACCCACGCAGCGATCGGCTCGCTGGCAGCCGTGGTCGATCCCGTGCCCGGCGTCGCGGAGGCCCACGCCGCCGCCTACGGCGTCGAGGCCCGGACCTTCGACGAGGTGCTCGCCGACCCGGCCGTCGACGGCGTCGTGATCGCCGCCCCGGCGGCCGACCACGCCCGGCTGGCGCTGGCCGCCCTCGCCGCGGGCAAGCACGTCTTCGTGGAGAAGCCGCTGGCGCTCACCGTCGAGGACGCGGAGCGCGTCGTCGCCGCGGCGGCCGAGGCCGACCGGGTCCTGATGGTCGGCCACCTGCTCCAGTACCACCCGGCGTTCCTGGCGCTGCGCAGCCTGGTCGACACCGGTCGCCTCGGCGAGCTGCGGTACCTCTACTCCAACCGGCTGAACCTCGGGCAGTTCCGGCAGGAGGAGAACTCCCTCTGGAGCTTCGCCCCGCACGACCTCTCCATGCTCCTCAGCCTGGTCGGCGAGGAGCCCGACGAGGTGTGGGCGACCGGTGCGGCCTACCTCACCAGCGACGTCGCCGACGTGACGACGACCCACCTCGCGTTCCCGAGCGGACCGCGGGCGCACGTGTTCGTGTCGTGGCTGCACCCGTTCAAGGAGCAGCGGCTCGTGGTGGTGGGCAGCGAGGCCATGGCCGTGTTCGACGACCGCAACGACTGGCCCGACAAGGTCGTGCTCTTCGAGCACGGTGTCGACTGGTCCGAGGGCCGCCCCCGGCCGCAGCGCGCTGAGGGCGTGCCGGTCCCGCTCGACGAGACCGAGCCGCTCCGCGTGGAGTGCGAGCACTTCCTGGCGTGCATCGAGTCGGGCGCGGCGCCCCGCACCGACGGCGCCGAGGGCCTGCGGGTCCTGCGCGTCCTCGCCCGGGCGCAGGAGTCGCTCGGATCCCTCGAGTCCGCGGCGGCGGTCGGCGGGAGCGGCCGGTGAGCGGCGACGACGTGTTCGTCCACGAGTCCTCGTACGTCGACGACGGCGCCGAGCTCGGCCCCGGGACCAAGGTCTGGCACTTCTCGCACGTCCTGCCCAACACCCGCATCGGCGCGGACTGCACCCTCGGCCAGAACGTGGTCGTCGGACCCGATGTGGTCGTCGGCGACCGGTGCCGGATCCAGAACAACGTGAGCGTCTACGCCGGGGTCACCCTCGAGGACGGCGTGTTCTGCGGCCCGTCGTGCGTGTTCACGAACGTCTACAACCCCCGGGCCGAGGTGTCGCGCAAGGACGAGTTCCGCGCCACGGTCGTGCGGCGCGGCGCCACCATCGGCGCCAACGCCACCATCGTCTGCGGCAACGAGATCGGCGCCTACGCCTTCATCGGCGCCGGCACCGTGGTGAACCGGCCGGTGCCCGCCCACGCCCTCGTCGTGGGGGCGCCCGCCCGCCAGATCGGGTGGATGAGCCACGACGGGGAACGCCTCGGCGACGACCTAACGTGTCCCCGCAGCGGGAGGCGCTACCAGGTCGTCGGGGGCGAGCTGCACGAGATCGTCGATCACGGCCAGGAGGCCTGACATGCAGTTCATCGACCTGGCCGCGCAGCAGCGCCGGATCCGTGGGGCGGTCGACGAGGCCGTCACCCGGGTCCTGGACCACGGCCGCTACATCATGGGCCCCGAGGTCGCCGCCCTCGAGGCCGACCTCGCGGCGTTCGTGGGCGAGGGCGAAGTCGTGTCGTGCGCCAGCGGCACCGATGCCCTCGTCATGGCGCTCCTGGTGCGAGGCGCCGGCCCCGGCCAGGCCGTGTTCGTGCCGTCGTTCACCTTCGCAGCCACCGCTGAGGCGGTGGCCCTGCTCGGGGCGACGCCGGTCTTCGTCGACATCGACCCGGTGAGCTACAACCTCGATCCCGCCAGCCTCGACGCCGCGGTCCGCGGCCTCGACGACGGCCTGCGCCCGGCCGGCGTCATCCCGGTCGACCTGTTCGGCCTCCCCGCCGACTACGCGGCCCTCGACACGGTCTGCGCCCAGCACGGCCTGTGGGTCATCGCCGACGCGGCCCAGGGCTTCGGCGGCGCGGTGGGCGACCGGCGCGTCGGGCGCTTCGCCCCGCTCACCACCACCTCGTTCTTCCCGGCCAAGCCCCTCGGCTGCTACGGCGACGGGGGTGCGATCGTCGCCCTCGACCCCGGCGACGCCGCGGTCCTGCGCTCGGTGCGCGTGCACGGCTCGGGGTCGGACAAGTACGACAACGTGCGGCTCGGCATCAACGGCCGGCTCGACACGCTGCAGGCCGCGATCCTGATCGAGAAGCTCCGGATCTTCCCGGAGGAGATCGGGCTGCGCCAGCAGGTGGCCGCCACGTACACCGAGGCCCTCGCCGCTCACGTCGGGACGCCCGTCGTGCCCGAGGGGACGACGTCCGCCTGGGCGCAGTACACGGTCCGGGTGCCCGCCCGCGACGCCGTGGCGGCCGCCCTGCGCGAGGCCGGCGTGCCGACCGCGGTGTACTACCGGCTGCCGCTGCACCGCCAGCAGGCCTACGCCGGGTACCCGGTCGGCGCCGGCGGGATGGCCCACAGCGACCAGGCCGCCACCGAGGTCCTCAGCCTGCCGATGCACCCGTACCTCGAAGCGGTCGACCAGAAGACCGTGATCGAGGCGGTCATCACGGCGGTCGACCAGCAGCGATGAGCACCGAGCGCGCCCCCGAGCCGTCGGTCGGCTTCGCCGTCCCGCACATCATCGACGCCGACGTCGAGGCGGTGGCCCGGGTCCTGCGCTCGGGATGGCTGAGCACCGGGTCCGAGTGCCACGGGCTCGAGGCCGACCTGGCCGAGCGCGTCGGCGCGCCGCACGTCATCGCCATGTCGTCGTGCACCGCGGCGCTCGAGATCGCCGTCGCGTCGCTGCGGCTGCCGCCCGGGGCACGGGTCGCGGTGCCGACGTGGACGTTCGTGGCGTCGGCCTCGTCGGTGGTGCACGCCGGCGCGGTGCCGGTGCTGCTCGACGTCGAGCCCGACACGCTCAACATCTCGCCCGACGCGGTGGAGGCCGCCATCGCCGAGGGCATCGACGCCCTGATGGTGGTGCACTTCGCGGGCACGCCCGTCGACCGGGCCGTGCTCGACCTCGCCGCCGAGGCCGGCGTCCCCGTCATCGAGGACGCCGCCCACGCACTCGGCGCGTCCGACCACCGGGGCCCGATCTCGGGCGTCGGCACGGTCGGCGCCTGCCTGTCGTTCTACGCCACGAAGAACCTCACGTCGGCCGAGGGCGGCGCGCTCATCACGCACGACGACGAACTGGCCGCCTACGCCCGCAGCCAGCGGCTCCACGGCCTCTCGCACGATGCGTGGGACCGCTACCGCGTCGGCGCGAACCCCGAGTACGACGTGCGCGAGCCTGGCCTGAAGGCCAACCTCCCCGACGTCCTCGCCGTCCTGGCCCGCTCGCAGCTCGAGCGCTTCGACGAGATGCAGACCCGCCGGCGCGAGGTCGTGTCCCGGTACCGCTCGGCCGTCGAGCAGTTCCCCGGCTGCACCGTGGTGCCCGGCGAGGCGGATCCGGGCTCGGCCGACCACCTCTTCGTGCTGCTCCTGCCCGAGGGCACGGACCGGACCGAGGTCACCGCCGCGATGACGGCGGCTGGCATCGGCACCAGCGTCCACTTCCGCCCGGTGCACACGTTCAGCTGGTTCCGCGAGCATGCGCCCATCGGCCCCACGGGGGTGGGCACGGCCGACCGGCTCGCCGGCCGGGCGCTCAGCCTGCCGCTCCACGCAGGGCTCACCGACGGGGAGGTCGAGCGCGTCATCGACGCCCTGGCGGGTGCCCTCTCGTGACCGGGCGCCCGCGCGGCCGCGCCTCGGGCTGGCTGCGGTTCCGCACCGCCGTCGTCGACCGGCTCGTGGCCCTGGTGCTGGCGCCGGTGCTCGCCCCGCTCATCGCCGTGCTCGGCTGGAAGGTGAAGCAGGAGGACGGCGGGCCGCGGCTGATCGGGCTCGCCCGCGTGGGCCGGGCCGGACGGTCGTTCTCGATGTGGAAGCTGCGGTCGATGCGAGCCGAGCGGACCGATGGGGCCGCCACGGGGTCGGTCATCACCGCCACCGACGACGACCGCATCACGACCATCGGCGCCACCATGCGCCGCTGGCGGCTCGACGAGCTCCCGCAGGTGTGGAACGTGGTGCGGGGCGACATGGGGCTGCTCGGCCCGCGCCCGGAGACGCCCACGATGGTCGACGTCGACGACCCCCGGTGGGCCGCCGTCCTCGCCGTGCGCCCCGGTGTGTCCGGCCCCACGCAGCTCGTCGTCGAGCGGTGGGAGGCAGCGGTGATGCTGGGCGACTCCGCCGCCGAGCACTACCGCGACGAGATCCTGCCCACGAAGCTGGCGATCGACCGGTGGTACGTCGAGCGGGCGACGCCCGTGACCGACGTGCAGGTCGTGTGCTCGATGGTGGAGCGGTTCGTCCTCGGCCGGGCCGAGACCTGGATCGAACGGGTGGTTCGCGCCGAGGTCCCCGAGGCGGGTGCCGTCCCGGTCGAGGGCCGCGAGGCGCCCGACGACGCGTTGAGCCGCACGTGAAGATCACCTTCGTCGCGCTGAACTACGCGCCGTCGCGCGGTGGGGCCCAGGAGCATGTGCGCCGCGTCGCCGAGGGCCTCGTGGCGCGCGGCCACCGGGTCACGGTGCTCACCACGGACTCGCTGCGGTCGCCGTCGTCGCACCGGCCCGGGCGCATCCGGTCCGCGTACGAGGTCATCGGCGGCGTCGAGGTCCGGCGGTGCGCCACGCCGCGGGTCGTGGCCTGGCTCCTGCCCGAGATCCGCCGGGCCGTGGCGTGGCAGCGGCGGCGCGCCGGCCAGCCCACCACCACGCCGAGCGGGCCGTGGCTCCTCGGGCCGTGGTCCCCGGCGCTGCTCCTCGCGGTGCGCCGGGCCATGCGCACCGACGACATCGTGGTCGGCTGCTCGGCGCCGTTCACCACCGTGGTCCTCCCCAACTGGCTGCGCCTGCGCCGGGGCGGGGCCCGGGTGGCGTCGATGCCGCTGCTCCACGCGTCGGGCCCCGGTCCGCACCCGGCGGTGAGCCGAGCGCTCCGCACCAGCGACCTGGTCTTCGCCTCCACCGCGTTCGAGGCCGGTGTGGACCGCACGCTCGGCATCTCGTCGCTGCGGGTGGGCGTGGTCCCGCCCGGCGTCGAGCCCCAGGACTTCCCCGCGTTCACCCCAGCCGAGGCGCGGGCCCGGTGCGGCCTGCCCGAGCGGCCGACCGTCGGCTTCATCGGCCGCATCGCGGCCTACAAGGGGGTCGACACGCTGCTGGCCGCGGCGCCGGAGATCTGGGCCGAAGCACCGGACACCACCGTGCTCATCGCCGGCAGCGCCACCGGGTGGCAGGGCTTCCGATCGGCCGAGGTCGCCGCGCTCGGCGGCGACCGGCTCGTGCTGCGCGAGGGCTTCGAGGATGACGAGCGTGCGCTGCTCTACGCGGCCTGCGACGTGGTGGTCCACCCCTCTCGTGACGAGTCGTTCGGCCTCGTGGCCCTCGAGTCGTGGGCGGCGCACCGGCCGGTGGTGCTCGCCGACATCCCGTGCGTCCGCAGCTTCGTCGAGGACGGCCGCACCGCCGTCATGATCGCCCCGGGCGACGCCCCCGGCCTGGCCCGCACGGTGATCGGGCTGCTGGCCGACCCCGCCGAGCGCGAGCAGCTGGCCGAGGCCGGCAACGCCGAGATCGCGGGCCGCTTCGACTGGGACCACGTGTGCAACTCCTGGGACGAGGCGCTCCAGCGCCTCGTCGAGGTGGTGCGCTGACGTGTGCGGCATCACGGGGATGGTGGTCCGCGACGGGTTGACCGACGCCGACCGGGCCGAGGTCGATGCCCTGACGCGGCTCATGGCCCGCCGCGGCCCCGACGACCTCGGCACCTGGGACGACGGGGCGGTGTGCGCCCTCGGGTTCCGCCGCCTGTCGATCATCGACCTGTCCGAGGGCGGCCACCAGCCGATGGCATCGGCCGACGGCCGCCACGTCGTGGTGTTCAACGGCGAGGTCTACAACTACCGCGAGCTGCGCACCGAGCTCGAGCGGGCCGGCCGCCGCTTCCGCTCCACGAGCGACACCGAGGTCGTCCTCCAGGCACTGGAGACGTGGGGTCGAGATGCGCTGACCCGGTTCAACGGGATGTTCGCCATCGGCTGGTACCGGGTCGATGAGCAGGTGCTCCTGCTGGCCCGGGACCCGGTCGGGATCAAGCCGCTGTCGTGGTGGTGGTCCCCCGAGGCGTTCGTCTTCGGCTCGCAGTACGACCAGGTGGTGCGGCACCGGCGCTGCGAGCGCGGGCGCGTCGACCCCGAGGTCCTCGGCCTCTACCTGCGCCTCGGCTTCGTCCCTGCGCCGTACGGCCTGATCGAGGGAACCGGCCAGGTCGAGCCCGGTCAGTGGCTCGAGGTCCGGCCGGGACGCCCGCCCGAGACCGGGACGTTCCGTCCCGTGCCCGTGGCGCCCCCGCCCGAGGAGCGGCTGCGGGGCGCCGCGGCCGAGGACGCCGTGGCCGAGACCGTCCAGCGCGCCGTCGAGCGCCAGATGGTGGCCGACGTGCCGGTCGGGGTGTTCCTGTCGGGCGGGGTCGACTCGCCGCTGGTCACGTCAGCCGTCGTCGATGCGGCCACGGACCGGGTCCACGCCTTCTCCATCGGGTCCGACGACGCGGCGATGGACGAGTCGGCGGCGGCGACGGCCTACGCCCAGCAGCTCGATGTCGAGCACCACCTCCGGGAGATCCGGGGCCAGGAGGCCGTCGCGCTGGTCGACGACGTCGCCCAGGCCTACACGGAGCCCTTCGGCGACTACTCCTCGTTCCCGACCCTGCTCGTGTCGCAGCTGGCCGCGGAGCACGTGAAGGCCGTGCTGTCGGGCGACGGCGGCGACGAGCTCTACTGGGGCTACCCGCGCTTCGCCAAGGTGCGCGCCGCCCGGCGGTGGTTCCGCCTCCCGCCGGCGGCCCGCAGGGCGGCGTACGGCGCGACCAAGGCGGCGCCCACCCACAAGCGGCCGCCGCGCGGGATCCTGTTCCCCACGCTCGGCGACTGGTACCTCGACGCCCACTCCGGGCTGCGGCAGGCCGACTACGACATCATCGGCCCGGACCTCGATCGGCTGCCGCCCTCGTTCACCGGCTTCGATCTCGCCGGGACGCCCACCGACGACGAGCTGCTCCAGTGGGTCCGGCGCAACGAGCTGGCCTTCCACCTGCCGATGATCCTGCAGAAGGTCGACCGGGCGAGCATGTACCACGGCCTCGAGGTGCGGGTGCCGCTGCTCGACCTGGAGATGGTGGACCTGGCCGCGCGGGTCGATCCCTCGGCCGCCCTCCAGGGCACCACGGGCAAGGTGGTGCTCCGCCGCTCCCTCGCACGGCGGGTGGATCCGGCGTCGATCCCCTCGGCCAAGAAGGGGTTCACCGTCCCGCTCGGCCGGTGGCTGCGGGAGGACCTGCGGCCGCTCGTCGAGGACCGGCTGCTCGGCCCCGATGCGTTCCCGGCCGGGGTGTTCGACCGGGACCGGCTGGCCGCCTACTACGAGCACCACCGCGTCGGCCGCTACAACCTGACCCGCGGCCTGTGGAACCTGCTCGCGCTGCAGCTCTGGGCCGACACCCACCTCCAGGCGCTGCCGGTCACGCCGGTGGGGGAGACCGCCCGATGACCCGGGTCACGCTGGTGCTCAACGAGCACGGAGCGACCTCCGAGACGTTCCAGCGCACGCTCGCCCGCACGCTGGCGGACGGCGGCTACGACGTCACCGTCCACGCCCTGCGCGGGCCGGTCCCGGCGGACCCCTCCCCGCACCCGCGGGTGCGCGCCACCACGGCCAGCGTCGGCGGGACCCACCGGCTCGCCCAGGCCCGCGCCGCGCTCGCGGGCGGCGTCGGCGAGGTGGCCCACGTGGCCCGCCTCGCCCGCCAGCACTTCGGGTGGACCGACCGCGCGGCGCGGGCCGTGGCCGACGCCGCGCCGCTGCTCGCCACCCGGCCCGACATCATCCACGTGGGCTTCAGCGGGATCGGCGTCGCGCTCGAGGACGTCTGGCCGCTGGCTGGCGACGTGCCCCTCGTGACCAGCTGCCGGGGCAGCGCCGAGCTGGTCCAGCCGCTGCTCGACCCGGCGCGCGGGCCGGCGCTCGGCCGGTTCTTCGCCCGGACCACGGTGGTCCACGTGGTCGCCCAGGCCGTGGGCGACGCGGTCGTCGCCCTGGGCGCCGACCCCGACCGGGTGCGCGTGGTGCGTCCTGCGGTCGACCTGGCGCGGTGGCCGGTGCGGATCGCGCCCGACCGCTCCGGGCCCCTCCGCCTCGTGTCGGTGGGGCGGCTGGTCCCGGCCAAGGGCCTCGACGACCTGCTCGCCGCGGTCGCCGCCCTGCGCGCGTCGGGCGTCGACGCCACCCTCACGGTCATCGGCGATGGCCCGCACCGGGACGCGCTCCTCCTGCGCACCGACCGCTCCGGCCTCGCCGGCGCCGTCGAGCTGGTGGGCAGCCGGACGCCCGACGAGGTCGCGGCGGCCCTGGCCGAGGCGCACCTGCTGGTCTCGCCCAGCTGGTCCGAGGGCATCAACAACGGTGTGCTCGAGGCCATGGCCAGCGGGGTGCCCGTGGTGTCCACCGCGGTGGGCGGCATGGGCGAGGTGATCACCGACGGCGTCGACGGCTGGCTCGTGGGCGCGGGCCGCCCCGACGAGCTGGCCGCTGCCATCGGACGGGCGTGGGCCGATCCCGCGCAGCTCGACGCCGTCGCCGCGAACGGCCGGGCCCGCATCGAGGCCGAGTTCGGCCTGACACGGCAGTCAGCTGAGTGGCTCGCCATCTACGGTGGTCTGTCCGGCGGCGCAACCCAGGTACACGAGGAGTCCACGTCATGACCGCGACCGCTCGCGCGAACGCCGGCGCCGCCGCACCGAGCGACGCCGGACCCGACGACCACCCCGAGGGGTCGAAGCGGCTCCTCGCCATCTACCGCCCGCTCTTCGTGGGCGAGGGGCGCGCCATCGCGGTCCAGGCGTTCATCGCCTTCCTCGGCGGCATGGCCGAGGCCCTGCTGCTCGTGCTGGTGGCCAAGGTCGCCTTCGCCATCGGCGGCGACGACCAGCAGCTCGCCGAGGGGCTGGGCCCGCTCAACGACCTGAACCTGAGCATCGGCACCATGCTCATCCTGGCGGTGGTGCTCGCCGTCGCCCGCTTCGCCTTCCAGACGCTGGCCGGCCACCTGTCCGCCGGGCTGGTCGCCCGCCGGGTCACGGTCCTGCGCGAGGGCACGTTCAGCGACTACGCCGCGGCCTCGTGGGCCCTGCAGTCGTCGTTCGACGAGGCCGCCGTGCAGGACCTCCTGGTCCGCCACGTCGCCAAGGTCGCCAACCTCCTCGTGTCGGTCTGCGCCAGCGTCCTGGTGGCCGTCACCCTGGTCACGCTGCTGGTGTCGGCGTTCCTCATCGACCCGCTGTCGTTCTTCCTGGTGATCATCACGGGCGGCGTGCTGTTCGTGATCCTCCGACCGATGAGCGTGATGGCCAAGCGCTACGCCCAGGTCCAGCTCGAGGCCGGCCGCGCCTACGCCAACTCGTCGCTCGAGGCCATCGGCCTGAGCTTCGAGATCCGGGCGTTCGGCGTGAACGACGAGGTGGCGCACCGCCTGGCCGAGGCCACCGAGAAGGAGGTGCGCCCGATCTACGTGAGCCAGCTCCTCCAGCGCACCGTGCAGGCCACCTACCAGCTGTTCGCCCTCGGCATCGTGCTGTTCGGCCTGTACGCGGTGTGGGAGTTCCTCGACCGCCCGCTCGCCTCGCTGGGCGCGATCGTCGTGATCCTCGTGCGCTCGATGAACATGGCCAGCTCGGTCCAGAGCACGTACCACACGGCCACCGAGACGGCGCCGTTCGCCTCGGAGCTGATGCGCCAGCGGGCCCGCTTCCGGGCGTCGGCGCCCCAGCACGGCGACGGCGTGGCCCCGGCCAAGAGCTCGCTCGAGTTCGAGGACGTCACCTACCGCTACGCGGACGACGCCGAGCTGGCGCTCGACGGGGTGTCGTTCCACGTCCGCCACGGCGAGGCCGTCGGTGTCATCGGCCCGTCGGGCAGCGGCAAGTCCACCCTCATCCAGCTGGTCCTGCGGCTGCGCGAGCCCACCACCGGCGAGTACCGGATCGGGGGCATCCCCAGCGTCGACATCGACGACGACGCCTGGTTCCAGCAGGTGGCCTTCGTGCCCCAGGACTGCCGGATGATCAACGACTCGGTGATGGAGAACATCCGCTTCTACCGGCCGCAGATCGACGACGACGCCATCATCGCCGCGGCCAAGCGGGCCCACGTCCACGACGAGATCATGGCCATGCCCGACGGCTACCAGACCCAGCTCGGCAGCCGGGGCGGCAGCCTCTCGGGCGGTCAGCGCCAGCGGGTGGCCATCGCCCGGGCGCTCGCCACCAGCCCGCAGCTGCTGGTGCTCGACGAGCCCACCAGCGCCCTCGACATGCGCAGCGAGTCGCTCGTCCACGAGACGCTCACCGAGCTCCAGGGATCGGTGACGATGCTGATCATCGCCCACCGCCTCTCGACCCTGAAGACCTGCGACCGGATCATGGTCTTCGGCGGCGGCCGCCTGCAGTCCTTCGGCGAGCGCGACGAGCTCGAGCACGGCAACGACTTCTACCGGGAGGCCATCGCCCTCTCGAAGCTGCGCTCGTGAGCGCCCGGGACGCGCACCAGCGCGGCGACGCCCAGTTCGACCGGTTCCGGACGCGGCCGGGGAGCGACTACATCGCCAGCGGCTTCGCCCTCGGGCGCCTGGCCGAGCTGGTCGAGGTCCGGGCCCCGCGGTCCATCCTGGAGATCGGCGCCGGGATCGGGGCCATCACCGCCACCCTCCTGGAGGCGCGGGAGCGGGCCGGCACCACCGACGGCGAGTACGTGGCCGTCGAGGACATCCCGTTCTGCCTCGAGCAGCTGGCCACCAACCTCGGCCCGCAGATCGACGCCATCACGGTGGTGCCCCGCGCCGCCGCGATCGCGCCCGAGCACGGCCCCTTCGACCTGGTGATCATCGACGGCGGGGCCACCACCGACCTGATCCCCGAGGACCGCCACCTGTTCCCGCCCGAGGCCGAGGCCGACGACGTGCGCTCGTGGCTCCCGCGGATCGCCCACGGCGGCGTGGTGGTGGCCGAGAACGTCCGCCTGCGCCAGCGCCAGGTGATGGAGGCCGAGGTCGGCCGGGCGTTCGTCCACGAGCACGTCCGACCCCTCGACGGCTCGCCCGGTCTGCACATCTACCGGTTCGAGCCCGACGACGCGACCCGTGCCCGGGTCCGGGTCCGCGAAGGGCTGCGCCAGCTGTGGTTCGGGCGGGGCTTCCGCCTCGCCAAGCGGGCGTGGGCCAAGGGCACCTCGCGCCCGTTCCCCCGCCGGTCGCGCGTGGCGCCCGGCGAAGCCGGCTGGGACTGACCGAGGCGCCTCAGCGCCGGCGGCGTCGGCTCAGAACCACTGCTCCAGGCGGTCGAGGGCGATCCAGAAGCCCTCGCCGTCGTTCTTGTGGCCCTGCCAGATCTCGGGGATGAACCCCACGCCCGGCGCGAGGCGGTCGAGCTGGCCGGCCAGCACCGGCCAGTCGATGTCGCCCTCGCCGACCTGGATGCCCTCGCCGTCGGTGCCCTGGGCATCGACGAGGTGGAGGTGGCGCACGTAGGGGCCCAGCTCCTCGACGAACTCGGCGAAGCTGGTGCCGCGGTGGTTGCAGGCCAGCTTCGAGTGGGAGACGTCGAGGCACAGGCCGATGCCGGCATCCCGGGCGAACTGGGCGGTGTCGGCGGGATCGACGAACAGGTTGCAGTGCAGCTGCCCGCCCAGGTACCAGGGGAACGGCGGCAGCGTCTGGGCGACGACCTCGACGTCGGACCGGTCGAGGCGCTGCAGGCCGGCGATGACGCGGTCGTAGCGGGCGGCCCGTTCGGTGACGGCCAGCGGGTGGTCGGCGGTGAAGCCGCCGAGGCTGACGATCACGATCGGGACGTCGGTCTTGGTGAACGACGGGGCCAGGGCCCGGGCCAGGTCGAGGGTGCGGGCCAGCTCGTCGAGCGAGCGGTTCCACCAGGCGTCGTCCTCGGCGGCCAGGTTCAAGATGTGGTCGCCGCGGAACAGGTCCGGCGCGTGGACGGCGTACCCGCTGTCGATCACCTCGGGGATGAAGTCGGCCGGGTCGAGCTCCTGGTCCTGGTACGAGAAGTGGAACTCGACGAAGTCCGGATGGGCCTTGCTGATGATCGACTGGAGGTCGTGCCAGCGGACCGGGAGGCCCCACGGGCGGCGGAACCGGTACGGCCGGGGCTCGACGTGGGCGTCGTCGAGGTCGGACGGGTAGAAGAAGTCGCCGGCGGCGATGGCCCGGGTGCTGGCCCGGCCGATGAGCTCGTCGCGGCGGTTCGGCTGGAGGCCCCGGCCGGGGCTCTTCACCGACAGGTCGGCGGCGCTGATGATGTCGCCGGCGGCGAGGTCGCGGGTGGCGACCACGCTCTTGGCCAGGGTCACCCGGTTCATCGCCTCGCCCTGGCTGATGGTGCGGGTGGCGTCGGTGCCCATGGCCTCCTCGACCTGGCGGATCTCCGCCACCAGACGGGCGAGCTCGCCGGGCAGCAGGCTGACCTTGTGGTCGTTTCCTTCGAGCGAGCGGTCGACCGTGAGGTGCTTCTCGATGATGCGGGCGCCGAGCGCCACCGCGGCCACGGGGACGTGCCAGCCCCGCTCGTGGCCCGAGTAGCCGACCGGGCCGCCGCCGAGGCGGCGCAGCTGGTCGAGGTACCGCAGGTTCACGTCCTTGTAGGGCGCCGGGTAGGTGCTGTTGGCCTGCAGCAGCGCGAAGGCGGCGCCGTGGCGCTGCAGGACGCCGACCGACTCGGCGATCTCCGACTCGGTGGACATGCCGGTCGACATGATGATCGGCTTGCCCGTGTCGGCGATGGCGCCGAGGAGGTCGTGGTTGGTGAGGTCGGCGGACGCCACCTTGTAGCCGGGCAGGCCGTAGCGCTCGAGGACGGCGAGGCTCTCGACGTCCCAGGGGGTGCACAGCGGGACGATGCCCCGCTCCCGGCAGCGGTCGAACGCCCGGAACAGGTCCTCCTCGGACAGGGCGAAGCGGTCGAGCAGGTCGAGCGTGTACTGGGTGCCGAGGTCCTCGCCCTCCCGTCCGCCCTCGCGGTACAGCGAGCCGAGGTCGCGCAGCTGGAACTTGGCGCAGTCGGCCCCGGCCTCGGCGGCCTGGTCCACCAGCTCGAGGGCGAGGTCGACGCTGCCGTTGTGGTTGATGCCGATCTCGGCGATGACGAACGTGGGCTGGTCGTCGGCGATGACCCGGTCGCCGATGCGCAGGTCCCCCCGGCGGGAGGAGGCGACGGCCACGAGGTGGCCGCGTTCGTCGACGAGCGGCACGAAGCGGATGTGGTCGTCGAGCAGGCGCGGCAGGTCCGCCGGACCGGTGTCGGCCGGCGCCGTGCGCGGCTCGGGGTTGGCGATGGACCGCACCGGCTGGTGCAGGTCGAGGTCGGGCTGCTGCACCACCCAGCGGCGGAAGTCGCCGTCGGTGAGGATCCCGACGAGGCGCCCGTCGGACTCGACGCAGAGGACCGCACCGTGCTTGAACTCGGAGATCTGGGTGAGCGCGTCGAGGATCGAGGCGTCGGCCGAACACGCCCAGGGGCGGGTGTCACGGGTGATGATCACCGCGCCGCTCCGTTCGTCGTCCTGCCCGCGCCGTGTGGTCGGTGCCGGTCCACGTTCCCCCTCGATCTGCTCGTGCGGCAGCGGCCCATCGTACCGGACCGCCGGGTCCGAGCCGCTCGTGGGGGGTGTGACATGCTGGGACGGATGTCCGTGCCGGAGCCCGCCTGGGTCGATGCGCTCCGTGCCCAGGGGATGTCCGCCGAGTGGACCGACGCCGGCCACTGCTGGGTCCGCTCCAAGCGCATCGCCGCGTTCCGCTACCCGCCCGACGACCTCGGCCCGCTCGGCGCCGACGAGCGCCGCGAGCTGCTGTGGACGCGCCGGGCCGCGGTGCTCCAGTACTACGAGGTGCCCGGTCCCGACCCCGCGAACGCGGTGCTCTACCTGTGCGACGACCAGGGCTACGGGATCGACTCGCTGAGCAGCAACAACCGGTCGAAGGTCCGGCGGGCGCTCAAGCGGATGGAGGTCCGCCAGGTCACCGTCGACGAGGTGATCGCCACCGGCTACGGCCCGTACCAGGACACGAAGGAGCGCCAGGGGTCCTCCGGGATGACCCCCGAGGAGTTCCGGGCCAACTGGGAGCGCCAGCGGGTCGTACCCGGCCGGGAGATCTGGGCCGCGGTCGTCGACGGCGAGATCGCCGCGTTCGGCGCCGTCCACCGCTGCGGCCGGTGGGCCACGATCAGCGCCACCGTCTCCCACCGGAAGCACCAGCGGGACTACCCGAACCACGCCCTGTTCTTCACCATCCTCGAGCACCTCATGGCCCAGCCCGAGGTGGAGAGCGTCTCGTACGGCCTGAGCTCGCTGCGCAGCGAGACGGCCCGGGACTCGCTGCACCACTTCAAGCTGAGCATCGGCCTCCGTGCCGTGCCGATCGTGCGGAAGGTCGCCGTGCACCCGCTGCTGCGGCCGGGCGTGAACCACGGGACCCTCGCCGTCGCCCGGGCGGCCAGGAAGCGGGCACCCGAGGCCCGGGTGCCCATGGCCGCCTGCGGTGCGCTCGAGTTCCTCCTCGGCGTCAGCCCGCCGGCACCCGAGCTCGAGGGCGCCTCGGACGACGACGCGCCGTGACCGCGGGCGGAGCCACCGTGCGGCCGGTGCGGGCCGAGGAGCTCGACGCGGTCGCCGCCCTCCACCGGCGGGCCTTTCCCGCCTACGCGAGCACCGGCCTGGGGCAGGGGTACTGCCGCCGCCTGCTGCGCGCCTACGCCGACCGACCCGACTCGTGGGTCGACGTGGCGGTCGACCCGACCGGCCGCATCGCCGGCTACCTCGTGGGCGCCCCGCCGGCGGCGCAGCACGCGGTCGACCGGTCGCTGCTCCCGTGGGCGGTCGCCAACGCCTGGCGCCAGCCCGCCGAGGTGGGCCGCAACGCCCGACGCGCCGCGAGCCGCCTGGCCGGGCTGGCCCGTCGGCGGGCCGAGGTGGCGAAGGGCACGGCGCCCCCGGAGCCCGAGGTGCGGACCGACGCGGTCCGCAGCGAGGGACCTGCGGCGACGGTGCGCGTGGTCCTGGTGGCCGTCGACGCGGCCGCACGGGGCCAGGGCACGGCCGATGCGCTGCTCGCGGCGTTCGCCCGGACGGCGCGCGAGCGCGGCCACCAGGCGGCCGACCTGAGCGTGGCGCCCGACAACGCCGCCGCGCACCGCGCTTACGAGCGCAACGGCTGGGTGGCCGACGACGCCGGTGCCCACTTCCGGCTGGACCTCAGCGGCCCGGCTGCTCCCTGACGGCTCGGACCGCGGCGTCGGCGCGGGCCAGGTCCTCGGGGTGGTCGATGTCGACCGCCTCGGCGGGTGTCGAGTGCCAGGCCAGCATGCGGGGGCCCGACATCGACCCGCTGCGGAGGGTCTCGGTGCGGATCACGTCGATCACGCCGTCGTGCACCCACGCCGGCGGAAGCTGCTGGCGGGGCTGGTTGAACGCCTCGGCCTCCACCGTGCCGAGCAGCGGGGCCAAGAAGCCGTCGACGACCTCGTACATCTTCCACGGCGTGAGGGGCGACGGGCTCACCGACCGCAGCGACGTGGCATCGGGCCGGGCCTCGAGCGCGGCGATGGCATCGTCGACGAGGCCCGCCCGGCGGGCGGGCGACGTGGGCCGCAGGTGGACGACGATCGACGGCGCCCCGGCCGGCGTCTCGGCGAGCCAGTCGAGCGCGTGCAGGAACACCGGCAGATCGGTGGTGTCGTGCGCGGCGAGGTGGGCGGGCCGGCGGAACGGGACCTCGGCGCCGGCATCGAGCGCGGCCGCGGCGATCTCGTCGTCGTCGGTGCTGACGATGACCCGGTCGACCCGGCCCGACTCCTTGGCCGCCTCGACGGCCCACGCCACCAGGCTGCGGCCGCCGACCTCGGCCAGGTTCTTGCGCGGGATGCCCTGGCTGCCCCCTCGCGCCGGGATCAGCGCGAGGACGCTCATCCCGAGAACGCCGGATCGGTGACGGGGTCGATCGGTTCCTCGACGGGTTCGGGGTCGCGCGTCCGGATCTGGATGAACGCGAACGCGAACGCGAACGGGACCGCGGCGATGCGGAGGTTGGCGTACACCATCTGCGCGGCGGCCCACAGCAGCATCACGAGCGTGAGGGGCAGCGACTCGCCCGCTCTTCGGAAGGCCTGCCAGGCGAGCAGCCCCAGGAACACCATCGAGATGATCCCGGCCGCGCCGTGCTCCGCGAGCATGCGCGTGAACTCGGTGTGCGAGGAGCCCTCGTAGGCGCACTTGTCCGCCCGCAGCTGGCAGATCTCGTAGGGCGTGCGGGAGTACTTGGACATGCCGGGGCCGACGCCGAAGATCGGGTTGTCGAGGAAGATCTGGACGTCGCTCGACGCCAGGCTGGTGCGGCCGGTCTGGGTGTCGGAGAACCGCTTCTCGAGGCCGCCGCTGGTGAACGCGTCGAGCTGCGGGATGATCACGAAGTAGCCGAGGAGCAGCACGAAGCTCACCATCGCCAGCACCTTGCGCCGGGCCCGCCGGTCCCGCGCCTGGAGGATGACCAGGCCGGCGACGGCGATGGCCGTGGCGAACATGCCGCCGCGGGAGAAGGTGAGGAGGCTCTGCACGCCCGACCACAGGCCGACCGCCCCGGCGATCAGGCGGGGCGCCAGTTCGTTCTCCGAGAGGATGATCAAGATCGCGATGATCACGGTGAGGCCCATGAGGCTCGACACCTGCACGGGGCCGAAGCCGCCGCTGGTGATGTTGTTCGAGGCGTCGTCGAACTGCAGGTCACCGACGTTGACGATGTAGTCGCTGATGGCGGTGAGGGCGATCGAGAGCGGGCCGACGCCGCTGATGAGCAGCGTCCAGAGCATCCGCCGGTACAGCCAGGTCTCGATGGTGAGCTGCGAGAACACCATCACCAGGGCGGCGAGGGCGACCGACCCGGAGAGGGCGAACGCGAACAGCATGCGGGCGTTGCCCTGGGCGATCGAGAACGTCAGGATCGCCGAGGGCAACAAGAAGATGAGGTACAGCAGCGCGGTGCGGCCCGACTTGTTGAGGGTCGGGTACATGGTGACCAGCGACAGCATCGAGATGATGATCAGCAGGTAGGGCGCGACCAGGTACGGGACCCCGATCTGCGCCTGCCGCCACGTGATCTCGGCACCGGGCAGGAACGCCGCCACGCACAGCATGAGCGGCATGTTCCGCTTCATGGTGGCGTAGAGGATCAACCCCACGACCGTGGCCGCCTGCACCTGACCGATGCGGGGGATCTGGGTCATGTAGCGGGCGAGGATGGCCTCGCCGACGACCAGCCCCAACAGGAGCATCCACCGGGGGATCAGCAGCCGCTTGGGAGCGGTGTCGAAGGTGGCGAGCGGCGGAGGCGTCAGCAGGCCGTCATCGGGGTCGATGAGTTCCGCGGAGCTCATCTCAGGTCGAGACCGGTTCCGGATCGGTCTCGTCGCTGGTGTCGGGGCCTTCCTCCACCTGCGGGAGGATGTCCTCGGTGGCGGACGGGATGTCGACCGCCTTGCGCTTGATGAAGCGGCCGATGATCGGCACCGACGAGTGCTTGACGTAGCCGTAGTACTCGTAGAGCGAGCCGTAGGTCTCCTGGTCGGCGGCGCCGTTGATGACGGTGCCGAGGACCGGGGCGCCGACCTGGCGCAGCATCTCGATGGCGCGCCGGGCGGTGCGCCGCGAGGTCTGGTCGGCCATCACCAGGAAGAGGGTGGCGTCGACGTAGCGGCTGATAACCAGCGAGTCGGTCACCGGCAGCACCGGCGGGCAGTCGATGAAGACGATCGAGTAGTGCTCGGTGAGCGTCTGGAGGATGCGGGCCGTGCGGTCGTGGCTCAGCAGCTCCGACGGGTTCGGCGGGAGGAAGCCCGACGGGAGCACGTCGATGTTCGGGTGCAGCGGCGAGGTCTGCAGGGCCTCCTGCAGCGGCAGCTCGCCCAGGACCACCGAGGTGAAGCCCTTGGCGCCGTCGACCTCGAGGAACCGGTGCAGCTTGGGCTTGCGGAGGTCGCAGTCGACCAGGGCCACCCGCTTGCCGGACAGCGCGAACGCCATGGCCAGGTTGGTGATGGTGGTGGTCTTGGCCTCGCCGGCGCTGGCGCTGGTGACCTGCACGGTGCGCATCGGCCGCTCCAGCGCGGCGTACTGCATGGTGGTCCGCAGGCCTCGGTAGGACTCGGCGGTGGCCGACTTCGGTGCGATCAGGGTGCTGATCCGGGGTTGGCGGACGTCGTTGCTGGCGGCGTCGTAGGGGACGAGCGCCAGGGTGGGCACGCCGCGCACGGCCCGCTCGACGTCGGCCTTCGAGCGCAGCGAGTCATCGAGCTGGTCTCGGGCGAAGGCGAGGGCGAGGCCGACGAAGAGGCCGATGATCACGGCCTGGGCGACGTCCTGGAAGGTGGTGGGGGAGGACGGCGAGCCGGGGGTGGTGGCCGGGTTCAGGACCACGATGCCGCCCGTGGTCTGCAGCCGCTCGTTGATGTCGAGGAGCTGGAGGCGCTGCTGATAGTCGTTCAGCTGGTTCTGGGCCTCGTTGCGCTGGGCGTCGGTGCGCGACTTGAGCTGCTCCCGGGTGTTGACCAGCGTCTGGTACCGGGGATCGTCGGAGCTGAGCTGGACGATCTGCTCGTCGAGCTTGGCCAGCGGCTCGTTGAGCTTGTCGACCTGGGCCTGGAAGTCGTCGATCTGCTGCTGGACGATGTCCCGGGCGTTGTTGAGGTCCTCCAGCAGCGTCTCCAGGCGGACCGTCTGGTACGTCTGGGCGTAGATGTTGGCCCGCTCGGCGGCGGACTTGCCGGTGTTGGCCGAGGCGGTGACCACGATGACGTCGTCCTCGCCGCCGGCGGCGGCCGACACGCTGACCGGGGTGCCGTAGGCGTCCTTGACCGCTTCTTTGACCTGGCGGCTCTGGATCAGGCGGAGCTCGTTCTGCAGGGCGCGCTCGGGGGTGGTCTGGCCGCCCGTGTTGTTGAGGAGGAACTCCTCGGAGGTGTTGGAGCGCAGCAGCATCTGGGTCGACGCGGTGTAGACGCGCTCGGCCCGCACGTCCTTGGCGAACGCGAGGCCGCCGAAGATCAGCGGCGTCAGCACGATCCAGAGCCAACGACGGCGCAGCACCGACACGTACTCATCGAGGCTGACTTCGTTGGAGTCCTTGGTGGCGAGCATGGGATCCGTTTCTCGGGTGGGGCGATTCAGGCCGAGCGCGACGTTCGAGTATTACCGATCGAAGCGGCCGGCGGGAGTCAGGGAAGCGTGGTCTGGGCGGGGCGTGGCGGGGGTCTTGGTGAGGATCTGGTGGTAGATCTGCTCGATCTGGCGGGTCACCTGACGCTGGTCGAACAGGTCCGCTGCGACCTGCCGGCCGCGGGCGCCCATCGCGGCCCGTTCGGCCGGTCCGGCGTCGAGGAGCTCGTGCAGCGCGGCGGCGAGCTGGTGGGCGTCGCGCGGGGGTGGCGTCGCACCGATCGGCAGGCCGGCGACGGCCCGGGTGATCTCGCCCGTGTCGGTGGCGATGAAGGGGATCCCGCTCGCCATGTACTCGAGGACCACCAGCGGACCGGTCTCGTTCTTGGAGGCGAGGAGGCCGGCGTCGGCGCCGGCCATGAGGCGGAGGGTGTCGTCGCGGCCGCCGGCCACGCGGATCTGCTCGGTGACGCCGAGGTCCTGGGCCATGGCCCAGCACCGGTCGAAGAAGCCGGGCTCGGACTCCGTGCTGCCGACCGTGACGACGGCGAGTCGGGCGCGCACCGCCGGATCGAGCTCGGCGAGGGCCCGGAAGACGGTGGGGTGGTCCTTCTGGCGGCGGTAGTTGGCCACCATGACGAGGACCATCTCCACGCCGTGGAGGTCGAACGCCGCCCGCAGGTCGATGGGCTCGACGCCGTCGAAGCGGGTCAGGTCGACGCCGCTGCGCACGAGGTGGACCCGCGAGGCGGGCAGGCCGACGTCCTCGCGGGCCCAGGTGCACAGCCGGCCGTCGACGCCGAGGTAGTCGTCGACCGTGTGGAGGGCGCTGCGCAGCCCGGTGGACGCCCGGCGGTCGAGGTGCAGGTGCCCGTAGTGGTCGTGGTACACGTGCGCGGTCGAGATCAGGCCCAGGCGCCGGCACAGGGCGACGAACTGGAGGGTGCCCCGGCCGTGCGTGTGGATGACGTCGATGTCGCGCGCGTCGACGAAGCGGGCGAAGCGCAGCATGCCGGCGGCGTCCCAGGTGGCGCGACGGCCGAGGATGCTGACCTCGACGTCGGGCAGCAGCACGTCGCGCAGGGGGCCGTCGCCCCGGGTGGCGCAGAAGAACGGCTCGTGGTGCCGGCGGTCGAGCGAGTTGACGATGTCGACCGCGACGCGCTCCGCCCCGCCCACTTCGAGGGTGTCGGTCGCGTGGAGGACGCGGGTGCGGCGGAGGACGCTCACGACGGCAGGGCGGCGGGGGTCGGCCGGAGGGCCCGGACCAGGTCGGCGGCCGCGGCGGCCGTGCCCAGGACGGACGGGTCGTACCGGTGCAGGCGCAGCTCGCGCCACACGGTGCGCACCCGCGCCGGGACGGTGCGGCCGAGGTCGGCCCGGGTGCGGTGGTGGGCGGCGACGCCGCGGAGGTCGTCGGCCTCGTCGAAGTCGCCGAACCGGTCGGCGCGCTCGGCCGCGGCGTCGATCTGGCGGGCCCGGGCGAGGTGGGCGGCGCGGGCCTCCGGAGGCGGGTTGCGGGTGGCGGCCACGGCGGCTGCGAGGAGGCGCTTGGCGAGCTCGGTGGTGGTGAGGACGCCGGTCTGCTGGTCCGGGTGCACCCGGAACCCCAGCAGGGGCTCGGGCATGGACCGCACGGTGCCCACCGCGGCGGCCACCAGCGACAGCCACCGGTCGTGGCGCATGGGGGCGACCGGGTCGTTGAGCGAGTCGGGGAACGGCAGGGCCGCCTCGATCGCCCGACGGCGGCCGACCATCGTGCAGCCGGTGGTGAGCGCCCGCTGGGCGAAGCGTGCACCGGGGACGATCTGGCGGGTCACGAGCACGTGGCGGATGCCGCGCTGGCCCCACAGCCGCCGGCCGAGCGGACGTCCCGACGGGTCGAGCAGGTCGGCGTCGGAGAACGTGAGGGTGAGGATCGGGTCCTCGAGGAGCACGCCCACCAGCCGTTCGAGCTTCTCGGGGTACCAGATGTCGTCCTGGTCGGCGAGGGCGACGAAGTCCCCGGTGGTGCGCTCGAGCGCCCGCTCGAAGTTCGACGTGGAGCCGAGGCGGCGCTCGTTGACCTCGACGCGGACCGCGAACGGGGCCGTGCGGGCGAAGGACTCGAGGATGGCGAGGGTGTCGTCGGTGGAGCCGTCGTCTTGGACGACCAGCTCGTCGGGGAGGCGCCGCTGGGCCTGGAGGGACCCGAGGAAGTCGGGCAGCCACGGCGCGCCCTGGTAGGTGCACAGCGCGACGGAGACGCTGGCGATGGGAGACGGCGTGCGCGCCGCCTCCCGCTCGGTATCGACGGTCACTGCCACCATTTCCCCCTGGAGAACGGTCCAACCTTAGCCCCCGGTGGTCGGCGCCTATCATTGGACGTTTCGTCGAACGAGGGGATCGCGCGTGGATGACGTTGTCGACTTGCTGACCTGGGGCTCCGCGCCCGCATGGTCGGCGGGGGCGGCGGTGGAGCTCCCCGAAGCGCCTGCTGCGGCGGCCGCAGCGGTCCGCCAGCACCTCGACGGGGGCCGGGCCGGCACGTGGCTGCTGTTCTGGGATCCCATGCTCGGCGCGCCGCCCGCGGACGTCGTCGCCCGCCTGATCAGCGGCCGGGTCGGCGATGCCTGGCACGGCGGGCTGGCGCTCGGCACGGCCGGTCTGCCGGCCGAGCACGACTACATCCACCCGTCGCACCCGTTCGTCCTCGATCCCGCGCTCGACGTGGAGGCGGTGTCGTGGCGCCTGGCGCTCGCCGCCTGCCTCATCCGGACCGAGGCGTACGAGGCGGTCGGCGGGATCGACGGCGCGTTCCACAACGTCACCGGCGCGGGCCTGGCGCTCGGGCGCCAGCTGATCGAGCGCGGGGGCGTGGTGCGGAGCTGCCCGGACCTGGTGTCGGTCCCCGGCGCCCGCGTCGAACCGCTCGACGAGCACGACCGCTTCTTGTTCCTCGACCGGAACTTCGGCGCCAAGTGGGTGCGCTACGCCGGGGTGCGGCGGGCCCTGGCCACCAAGCACCCGGTCCGCACGTTCCGAGGCTGGCGGGCGGCTGAGCGCACGCACGCCACGCGGCCGGCCCCGATCGCCGGCCTGGTCGTGCGGGAGCCGGTGCCCTACGACGACCAGGCGTCGGTCAGCGTGATCCTGCCCACGCTCGGCCGCTACGAGCTGCTCGCGCCGCTGCTGCAGCAGCTCGTCGACCAGAGCGTGGTCCCCCACGAGATCCTCGTCATCGACCAGAACGACCCGGAGAAGCGCGACCACGCCCTCTACGAGTCCTTCGCCGACCGCGGCGTGCGCGTGATCTGGCAGGAGCAGCGGGGCCAGTGGATCTCGCGCAACGCCGCCGTGCAGGAGTCCACCGGCGAGTGGCTGGCGTTCATCGACGACGACTCCGAGATCGAGCCCGACTTCATCGCCGCCCACCTCGAGGGCCTCGCCCGCTACGACGCCGACCTCACCACCGGCGCCTCGCTCGCCGTGGTCGGCGCGCCGGTGCCCGAGAACTACGCGTTCCACCGGGTGGCCGACCAGTGGGACTCGGGCAACGGCCTGTGCCGGCGGTCGCTGTTCGCCGAGGTCGGGCTGTTCGACGAGCAGTTCGACCGGCAGCGCCGGGGTGACGCCGAGTTCGGCCTCCGGGTCCAGCTCCACGGCGGCCTCGTGGTCCACGTGCCCGACGGCATCCGGATCCACCTCAAGGCGGAGGAGGGCGGCCTGCGCACCTACGGCCAGTGGGACGGGTTCCGCAACAAGAACCGGTCCGGGCCGCTGCCGGTGCCGTCGATGCTCTACTACATGGACCGCTACCACACGCCCCGCCAGGCCCGCGAGGACCTGATGCTGGGCCTGGTGCACGGCATCGTGCCGTACCACCTGAAGCGGCGGACGACGCCGGCCCAGTGGGCCCGGTTCCTCGCCATCGAGCTGCTCCACGTGCGGTCCACGGTCGAACGGGTCCGGCGCTCGCGCGCCCTCGCCCGCGAGATGGTCGCCGCCGGCCCCCGGATCCAGGCGCTGCGCCCGCCGGAGTCGGCTCGTTGAGCTCCCCGGAGGCGCCGGTCGACCACCTCCGCCTCGCCGTCATCGGCGACCTCGTGCACTACCGGGACGACCAGGGCCGGCTGTGCGTGCTCGACTCGCTCGTCGGCCAGCTGGACCGGTGGGCCGAGCTGTTCGACGAGGTGGTGCTCTGCGCGCCGCTCGCCGCCGGTCCGCCGGCGGTCGGGTTCGCGCCCTACACCGCCACGAACGTGCGGATCGTGCCGCTGCCCCGTGGCGGCGGGAACACGCTGGGGGCCAAGCTCGCCATGCTGCGCCTGCTGCCCACTTGGGCCTGGGTCACCCGGCGGGTCGCCAAGCAGGTCGACGCGGTGCACCTCCGGTGCCCGTCCAACATCGGCCTGGTGGCGCTGCTCTCCACGTGGCGGGCCACGCGCCGGCGCCACGCGCAGTACGCCGGCGTCTGGCGGCCCTACCCAACGGAGCCGTACTTCTTCGGCCTGCAGCGCCGACTGCTGGGCAGCCGGTGGTTCGACGGCCCGGTGTCGGTGTACGCCGAGGCCGACCCCGCGAACCCGAACCTGGAGCCGTCGTTCAGCCCGTCGTTCGACGAGGCCTACTGGGCCGAGGCCGGTCCGGCCGCCGACCGCACGATCGAGCGCCTGGGCCGCACCGACCGGTCCGGGCCCTGGCGGCTCGTCACCGTCGGCCGGCTCTCGGTCAACAAGAACCAGCGCACGGTGATCGAGGCGGTGGCGAAGGTCGTGGCCGAGGGCCTCGACGTCACGCTCGACGTCTACGGCGACGGCATCTGCCGGGCCGAGCTGGAGCAGCTGGCCGACGACCTGGGCATCGCCGATCGCTGCACCTTCCACGGCACCGTGTCGCACGACGTCGTGATGGCGGCGTTCCGCGACGCCGACCTCCAGGTGCTGGCCACGCGCCAGGAGGGCTTCGGCAAGGTCCTGCTCGAGGGCATGGTGTACGGGACCGTGCCGGTGTTCACCGAGTCGCCGCTGGCCGCCGAGATCGCCGGGGACGGCCGTCGGGGCCTCGTCTTCGCCATCGACGACGCGTCGGCGCTGGCGGCCCACGTCGTGGCCCTCGTGGGCGACGGCCCCCGCTGGCAGGCGATGGCGCGCGAGGCCCGGGCCTACACCCGCGAGACCACGCTCGACCGGTACGCCGACCGCGTGCGCTCGGTGCTGGAGCGCCACTGGGACGTCACGCTCCCCGGCCAGCCGGCCCCTGCACCGTGAGCGGCCCGCCGTCCGCCATGATGCGGACCACCACCCGTGCCGCCGGCAGCGCCGTCCCGGTGCGGCACCACGAGGACCGCATCGGAGGGGCGCGGTGAATCTCTCGAACGTCTACAGCCGCTCGCCGCTGCTCGTGCAGAACGCCATGGCCTCGGGCTACGGCCTGCGCGAGCGCGTGCGCCGGTACCACGGCTCGTTCCGCGCCACGGTCGCCGAGCTCCAGCACCGCCAGTGGGAGGACCCCGAGGTGCTGCGGGCCGACCAGGTGGCGCGGCTGCGCGCCCAACTCACCTGGTGCGCGGCCGAGGTCCCGCACTACCGCGACGAGTTCCGCCGCCTGGGCTTCGATCCGGCGGAGGTCACCGACGTGGCCGACCTGGCCGCGCTGCCGCTGCTCGACAAGGAGGCGGTGCGCGCCGATCCCGAGCGCTTCGTGGCTGACGCCGACCGCGGCCACCTCATCGCCCAGACCACGGGCGGCACCACCGGCACGCCGCTGCGCTACTGGGCCACAATCGACGCGGTGCGGGCGAACTACGCCACCTACGAGGCCCGCTCCCGGCGGTGGGCCGGCACCCGCTTCGGCGACCGCACCGCTTCGCTGCACGGCCAGCCGATCGTGCCGGCCGAGCAGCAGGAGGGGCCGTTCTGGCGGCGCAACCTGGCCTTCAACCAGCTGTACCTGTCGGTGTACCACCTCAACGACCGCACGCTGCCGGCGTACATCGACGCCCTCGAGGCCTTCGACCCCCGGGCGGTCGTCGGGTACACCTCGGCCGTCCACCGCCTCGCCACCCACCTGTTGGACACGGGCGACGTCGGCCGGGTCTCGCCCTCCACGGTCATGGTGAGCTCGGAGACCCTCAGTGCCTCGGCGCGCGAGGACATCGAGCTGGCCTTCGGCTGCCGGGTGTTCAACGGGTACAGCCTGGGCGAGCTGGTGGCCTACGTGTCCGAGTGCCCGCACGGCAGCCTGCACGTGAGCACCGAGTACGGCGCGCTCGAGCTGGTCGAGACCGAGGTCGGCTCCGAGATCGTGGCCACCGGGCTCATCAACCGGGGCATGCCGCTCGTCCGGTACCGCACCGGCGACCTGGCCGCGGCCAGCACCGAACGCTGTTCCTGCGGCCGCGGGCTCCCGGTGTTCTCGGCGCTCCAGGGCCGGGCCGACGACGTCGTGCGGACCCCGGAGGGCTCGGTGGTCGGGCCGGCGCCGATGAGCCTCGCCTTCCAGCGGGTCGCCCGGCTCCAGCGGGCCCAGGTCATCCAGGACGACCCGGCGTCGATCACCGTCCTGCTCGAACCGGCACCCGGGTTCGACGACGACGACGAGGCCTTCCTCGACCAGGAGCTCCGCAAGCGGCTCGGCACGACGCTCGCCATCACCTATGAGCGGGTGTCGGCCCTGCCCCGCACGTCCGGTGGCAAGGAGCGCCTCGTCGTGTCCTCCATCGCCCGGGATCGGCCGCGGTCGTGAGCGGTGCGCCGCCCGTGCTCGGGTTCCTCGGCATCCACCGGGGCGACTCGGACCGCGTCCCGGGCCAGGACGAGTTCCTGGCGGTCAAGTTCGCGGCGGCCGGCTACCCGGTGCGCACCGGCAGCAGCGTGGCCTGGCCGCCGCTGCGAACCCTGGACCAGGCGTGGAAGGCCGTGTCGTGGCGCGACGTCGACGTGCTGGTCGTGGCGGTCTACTCGGGCCCGTCGTTCGCCTACGCCGAGCTGGTCTCGCGGCTGGTCCGGCGCAACCGCTCGAAGCTGGTGCTGTTCCTCCACGGCGGCAACCTGCCGGTGTTCGCCGAGTCCCGGCGGGGCCGGGTGCGCGGGGTGCTGGAGCGCGCCGACCTGATCCTGTCGCCGTCGCCGTTCCTGGCCGAGGCCTTCCGGCCCTGGGGCTACGACGTCCGGGTCATCCCGAACGTGCTGCCCGTCGACCCCGCGCCGGGGCACGACCGCACCTCCCCCCGGCCGGCCCTGCTGTGGATGCGCACCTTCCACGAGCACTACGACCCGTCATCGGCGGTCGAGGCCTTCGCCAAGGTGGCCGCCGCGCACCCCGACGCCACCCTCACGATGGCGGGGGCCGACCACGGGCTGCTCGAGTCGACCCGCCAGCGGGCCCGCGAGCTGGGGGTGGACGACCGGGTGTCGTTCCCCGGCTACCTCGACGCCGCGGGGAAGGCCGATGCCTTCGCCCGCCACGACCTCTTCGTGAACACCAACCTGGTCGACAACACGCCCGTGAGCGTGCTGGAGGCGGCCGCCGCCGGACTCGTGCCGGTGGCCACGCGGGTCGGTGGCATCCCCGCCCTCCTCGCCGACGGCACCGACAGCGTCCTCGTGCGGCCGTCGGACCCCCAGGCGCTCGCCGACGCGGTCTGCGGCCTGCTCGAGGATCCCGATCGGTTCGCCCGGCTGTCGGCCGGAGCGCGGCGGCTGGCCCAGGCGTCCACCTGGCCGGCGGTGCACGACCGCTGGGTGGAGGAGCTCCGCCTCCTCCTGCCGGGCCGGACGCTCCCCTGAGCGGGGTCCCGGACGGGGTCGCGATCGAGCACGGGAAGCGAACTCGACCGCGCGCTGGCTGCTACGGGATCTCGACCAAGTCCCATCCAAGCGAGTGGAGGAGGCGGGGTTGCTGGGACGTGTCGCCGGAGGTCCGCAAGATGTGGTCCCTTCCGAAAGCGTGACGTCGCCGCCTCTTGACGTCGATGTGGACCAGCTCGCCGCAGCGGGCTGGTCTCGATGCGGCGGATCACCCGCCCGGTCGGCCGGTCCATCCACCGGACCCGGTTGATCCCGTGGCGGACCAGCACCCGGTGGACCGTCGATGCCGGCACGCCGACGATGCCGTCGAGCCGGGCCGGTCCGAGCCTGCGGGACTGGCGCCTGGCCGGGGGCACGGCGCAGCCTGCCCTACGCGCCGTGCCGCGTCAATCACGATGGGTGAGAACTCGTCACGGCAGTCATCTCCTCGAGTCCTTGGTCGGCATGGCTTCGTGTCGGTCATGGGGGCCGTCTTCGCGTCGTCGGACGCTCGCCAGGGCCCGGCCCGTTCCGACCCCCTCGGCGGCGGCCGCCAGGGCCCTCACGGCGCCGGGGTACCGTGGCCGGGTGACTGCTGGCGGCCCGGACATCAGACCGTCGCGCGACATCCCTGTCGTCGACCTGACGGCCGGAGACGTCGCCGAGATCGCTCGGGTGCACGTGCTCGCCCAGCCCGACAGCGAGCTCGGGCGGTACGGCCCGGAGGTGGTGCGCCGGAGCTACCTCTGGCAGTTCGAGGGCCCGCACGACCTCACGGCCATCGGCGTGCGCCGCGACGGGGAGCTCCAGGGCTTCCTGATCGGCGGCGTCTTCCGCGGGTCCACCACCGGCTTCGTGAAGCGGGAGTGGCGGTTCCTCGTCGGCCAGGTCCTGCGGCACCCGAGCGCGCTCCTGCACCCCGGCGCCCGGAGCCGGATGGTGCTCGCTGGCCGGCTCCTGCTCGGTCGCGGGGCGCCGTCCGCCCCCGATCCGGCGTCGGCCGTCGACCGCTCGTTCGGCGTGCTCGCCATCGCCGTCGACCCGGCGGCGCGAGGCCAGGGGCTCGGTCGGGCGATCATGGACGCCGCCGAGCAGACCGCCCGGGCTGAGGGCTACGACCAGATGCACCTCACGGTCGAGCCGGCCAACGGCCATGCCCTGGCCTTCTACGAGCGGGGCGGGTGGCAGCCCTGGACGCCCGAGGGGGAGCCGTGGACCGGCTTCATGGTGAAGCCGCTGCGCTGACGCCGGTCAGTCCAGCTCGATGTGGGGCGCCGGACCGTCCCAGGCGGGCTGGTCGGCCTTGGCGAGGATGCAGTCCTCGAGCACGAGGTGGTCGATGTCGGTGTGCATGAAGCACCGGTACGCATCCTCGGGGGAGCACACGATCGGCTCGCCACGGAGGTTGAACGAGGTGTTGACCAGGACCGGGCAGCCCGTCCGCTCGTGGAAGGCGGTGAGGATCCGGTGGAAGGCCGGCGCCCGTTCCGCGTCGACGGTCTGGATCCGAGCCGAGTGGTCGACGTGGGTCACCGCCGGGATCTGCGAGCGCACCTGGGTGACGATGTCGGTGACCGTGGTGGTGCCCCCGACGGACTCCGCAGGGGCGTCGACCCAGCGGTCGGCGGCCACCGGCGCCACCAGGGTCATCGACGGCGACGGACGGTCGAGGTCGAACCACGCTGAGGCGTGCTCGGCCAGGACCGCTGGCGCGAAGGGGCGGAAGCTCTCGCGCTGCTTGATGCGCAGGTTCAGGGTCTGCTGGACGTCGGCGCCGCGGGGGTCGGCGAGGATCGACCGGTTGCCGAGCGCACGCGGGCCGAACTCCATCGCACCCTGGAGCACGCCCACGATCTGGCCGTCGGCGAGCAGCTCGGCGATCCGGTCGGCGCGGGCGGCGTCGTCGGTGATGCGCTCGAAGGGGCGGCCCTGCGCCTCGAGCTCGGCGGCGATCGACGCGCCCGAGTAGCTCGGGCCGAGGAACGTCCCGTGCATGCCGTCGGGCTGCGGGACCGTGCGCTCGTGGCCCAACACGTCGTGGTACGCCCAGGCCGCGCATCCCAGCGCGCTGCCGGCATCGCCGGCGGCGGGCTGGACCCAGAGGTCGTCGAACGGGCCCTCGCGGAGCAGGCGGCCGTTGGCCACGCAGTTCAGGGCGACGCCGCCGGCCAGCACGACCTGGCGCTCGCCGGTGATCTCCCGTGCGGTGCGGGCCATGCCCAGGACGGCCCGCTCCACGACCTCCTGGATCGAGGCGGCCAGGTCGACCTCCCGCTCCGTGATGGGGGCGTCGGGGTGGCGGGCCGGACCGTCGAACAGCTCCTCGAAGCGGCGATTCGTCATCCGCCCGCCGGCGAGGTAGTCGAAGTAGCGAAGGTCCATGCGCATCGAGCCGTCGTCGCTCAGCTCGACGAGCTGGCCGAGGATGCGGTCGACGTAGCGGGGCTCGCCGTAGGGCGCGAGGCCCATGAGCTTGTACTCGCCGGAGTTCACGCGGAACCCGCAGTGGTACGTGAAGGCCGAGTACAGCAGGCCAAGCGAGTCCGGGAACCGCTGCTCGCGCAGCAGCTCGACGGTGTGCCCGCGGCCCACGCCGATGGAGCTGGTGGCCCACTCGCCGACCCCGTCCATCGTCATGATCGCCGCCCGCTCGAAGGGCGACGGGTAGAACGCGGCGGCGGCGTGGCTGATGTGGTGCTCGGCGTAGAACAGGTCCTTCGGCATCGACCAGCCGAGCGACCGGATGCCGCGCTCGATCTCCAGCGAGGTCCACAGCTTCCGGGTCGACCACTCGGACATGGCCTTCGGGAAGGTCTTGATCCCCCGGGGGCCGGCGGCCACGTAGCTCCGGATGATGCGGACGAACGTGGTGAGCGGCTTGTCGTAGTAGGCCACGGCGGTGAGCCCGTCGGGGGCGATGCCGCCGGCGTCGAGGCAGTAGCGGACGGCGTCGAGCGGGAACGACGGGTCGTGCTTCTTGCGGCTGAAGCGCTCCTGCTGGGCCGCGGCGACGACCTCGCCGTCGACGACGAGCGCCGCCGCAGCGTCGTGGTAGAGGGCGCTGATGCCCAGGACGGCGGTGGGCTCGGTGCTCAAAAGAGGGTGTACACGGCCACGGGGACCGCGGTCGTGGTGGTCGTGACCGCCAGGGCCAGCAGCATCAGGACGATGATCAGCGGCAGGAACCACCACAGCCGCTGCTGCACCCCGAAGCGCGCGACGTCTCGGCCCAGGCGGACGCTGTGCTTCAGGCGCAGCCCGCTGCGCGTCGTCCATCGGAGGCCCGGGTCTCCCACCCCGCTGCTACCCATCGGGTCGACGCTACCAGGCGCCCCGGATGCCATCGCCGGCAGGACGGGGCTCAGCGGGTGCGCTGGAGCAGGTCGACGATGGCCGGGCCGCCGATCGCGGGGAGCCATGCGGCGGCCTCGGTGCCCGGCGCGAACCGGTCCTGGCCGGGCGGGGCGGCCCGTTCGCCGGTCACCGCCTCGGCGACGGCGGCGGCCATGGCATCGATGTCGAGGTGGGGCACCGCGGTCCCGTGGTCCGCGTCGACGAGCGGCTCCGGCGCCTCCGGGTCGTCGAACCACAGGACCGGGCGCTCCATGAGCGCGGCCTCGCGGTGGCCGATCGGCTCGTGGTCGCCGAGCCGGGACGAGACGAGCACGTCGCCGGCCGCGATGAGGTTCCACGGCCGGCGCGACCCGGTCTCGATGTGGACCCGGTCCTCGAGCCCGGCGTGGCGGATGTCGTGGCGCAGCGGCCACAGCATGCGCTCGGTCGCGCCGTCGGCCACCCACAGGAAGTGGACGTCGCGACCGGTCGTCCGGCGGGTGGTCTCCCACGCGATGCGGACGAACGCGTCGGGCACGGTCCACCAGTCGACGTTGCCGACGCCCACGGCCAGCGCGGCGTCCACCGGGATGCCGTGGCGCTCGTGGAGCTCGCGGCGCACGGTCGCGAGGAAGTCCGCGTCGAGCTCGCCGATGCCGGGCAGCGTCAGGAGGTCGGGGAGCTCGGTGACCTGGCTGCGGTCGGCGCCGGCCTCCGCGGCGACGTCGGCCATGGCGTCCGAGCCGACGATCCAGCGGTCGGCCCGGTCGACCAGCGCCTGGCGGTCGGGCGGATCGACGTGCTGCAGGCCGCTGCTCGTGGCGTGGAGGTGGACCACCACCGGACCGGCGTGGGCACCGAGGCGGTGGAGGAACCAGCCGGCCTCGGGATCGGGCACGTAGACCGGCCCGCTGACCCGGAGCCGGCGCGTGAGGTCCAGGGCGCGCAGGACGGCAGCGGGCTTCTGGAGGCCCATGCGCTGGGCGACGCGCGGGAGCGACCAGCCCTGCGGGTCGTAGACCACCGTGGTGGGGGCGAGGGCCCGCACCTGGTCAGCCGCGGTGCCGGGGTGCAGCGCCAGCACCTCGACGCGCGGTGCGTCCGGCGCGGTGCGGCACCACTCGAGGAACGCCAGGGTCGACGCGAGCGGCTCGCTCGGCTCGAGCGTCCCGAGCAGCACGAGGCAGGTGGGGCGGCCGTCGGCGCTCACCGTGGGATCCAGCCGGACAGGTCGGCCCACAGGCGAGGGGCGGCGACGGGGACGTCGTGGCGCTCGACGCGGGCTCGGGCGACGTCGCCCATGGCCCGGCGGACGGCGGGCTCGGCGCGGAGGCGTTCGACCACCGCTGCCATCGCGTCCACGTCGGGGAAGTCAACCACAGCCCCCGCGTCGCTCCCGACGAACTCCGGCATGCCGCCGGCGTCGAAGCACACGACGGGCCTCCCGGCCGCCGCGGCCTCGAGCGCGGCCAGCGGGTAGGCGTCCTCGCGGGCGGGGAGGACGAACAGGTCGAACGCCCGCATCCAGGCCTCGGGCCGGTCCGAGACGGGGACGAGGTGGAGGCGGTCGGCGATCCCGGCCCGGCGGGCGTCGCGGCGCAGCGCGGTGATCTCGGGGGCTCGCTCGTCCACGCCGACCCAGGCGAAGTGCACGTCGGGCCGATCGACGCCTCGGAGCACGCGGGCAGCGAGCTCGACGAACAGGTCGGGGGCCTTGCGCCAGTTCACGACGGCGGTGGTGCCCACGACCAGCGCATCGGGGCCGGCCCCGATGCTGCGGCGGAGCTGCGCCACCTCCTCCCCGCCGACCTGGGTCGGCGCGGACACATCGATCATCTCGTGGTGCACGAGGATCTCGTCGCGCGGCACGCCCCAGCGCTGGGCGAGGTTGTCTGCCACCGCGGCGGACGCCGCCACCCAGTGGTCGGGCCGGGAGAACAGGCGGTCGGTGTCCGCTGGGGGCAGGTGGTAGTCGAGGCCCACCTCGAGCTCGTGGACGTGGGCGACCACCGGTCCGGCGTGGTCCGGGACGTACTGCATCAGCCGCACGCTCCACGCGGTGTTGATGTAGAGCACCGACCGGGGGTGGAGGTCCCGCAGCCGGGCGCCGCGCACGGCGTTGCGGGCCTGGGTCAGGGGCCGGCTGCCCCGACGGACCCGGATCGGGTTGGGCTCGCCCAGCACCTGGAGGCGGGTGAGCGACCGGAACTCCGGTTCCAGCGCGCCGCCGTTGAGCGACACGACCCGGGTGGGCACGTCGGTGTTCGCGGTCAGCCAGCGCAGCAGGTGGAGCAGGTAGATCGGCGGGCCGCTGCGGTCGACCGCGTGGCTGAGGAACACCAGCTCCGGACGGTCGGACCGGTGGGGCAGGGTCGGCCGGTTCACGATGCCGCCACCCGCTGGAGGTCGGCGATCAGCGACGGCAGGGCCGCGTCGATCGTGTGGCGCTCGGCCGCGGCCCGCGCGTCGGCACCGGCGGCGCGGCGCGCAGCCGGGTCCGAGGCGAAGCGCACCACCTCGGCGGCGAGGGCCCGGGCGTCGGGGTAGGGCACGACCACGCCGCCGCCGTCTCGGATGAGCTCGCCGGCCCCGCCGGAGTCGAAGGTCACCAGCGGGACGTGCTTCGCCGCCGCCTCCATGCACACCAGCGGGTAGGCGTCCTCCCGCGACGGCAGCAGGAACAGGTCCAGCGCGCCGAACCACCGGTCGGGCCGGTCGCCCTCGGGGATCAGGTGCACCCGGCCCTCCAGGCCCGCGGCCGCCGACCGCTCGAGCAGCAGCCGGCCCCATGGCGTGGCCGGGTCGCCGCCGATCCACACGAGGTGGAGCGGCACCGGGCTGGCCTCGAGGGATCGCTGGGCCACCTCGAGGAAGTGGTCGCTCGCCTTGCGCCAGTCGAGCGTCCCCGAGGCGCCGACCAGCACCTCGGCGGGGCCCACGCCGAGCTCGCCGCGCCGTCGCTCCCGCTCGGCCGGGTCGAGCTCGTCGAACGCATCGCTCGGCAGGACGCCGCGGTGCGTCCGCAGGCGGGCCGGGTCCACGCCGTGGTCCTCCACCAGGTGGCGTCCGACGGCGTCGGCCACCACCCACAGCTCGTCGCTGTCCTCGAGCACCTGGCGGCGAAGCTCCGGGTCGAGCCAGTAGTCGAGGCCGGTGGCGAGCTCGTGCACGTGGCTCACGAGCCGCCGCGGCGGGGCGTCGAGGGCGGGGAGCGCCGCGATGCTGCCGGCCGTGTTGACCACCACCACGTCGGGCTCGGTGCCGCCGGTGCGGGGCCGTCGGTCGGCGAGCGTCGCCGCCGATCGGGTGGCGCCGACCCGCGACAGGCCGGCGGTGGCGGCGCGGCGGATCCCGGTGAGCGCTTGCCGCTTCACGACCGTCGTGGGCGCGAGCGCCTGGAGGTCCTCCAGGAGCGGCCCGTCGTCGAGGAGCACGACGCTCGGCTCGATCTCGGGGTGCGCCTGGAGGCCCTCGAGGATGCGGAGGAGGTAGATCGGCGGGCCGGTCCGCTCGGCGCCGTGGCCGAGCCAGGTGACGCGGAGGGGCCGCTCGGATCCGGTCACCGGCGCCCGCCCTCCAGGCCGGCGTCGATGACCGCGGCGATGCGGGCCACCCCGACCCCGGTGTCGTGCTCGGCGCGCACCAGCGCGCGAGCGGCCGAGCCGACGCGGGCGCGGGCCTCCGGGTCGGCGAGGAGGTCGGCGAGGGCGCGGGCGAAGGCTGCGGTGTCGGGGTACTCGACGGTGGTGCCGGCCCCGAGGTCGCACAGGTCGGCGATGCCGCCCGCCCGGAAGCAGACGAGGGGGAGGCCGGTGGCGGCCGCCTCCAGCGCGGCGAGGGGCAGCGCGTCCTCGCGGGACGGGAGGGCGAAGACGTCCATCGCCCCGAGCAGGCGGTCGGGGTGGTCCTGGTGGCCGACGTGGCGGAAGCGGTCCTCGAGGCCGAGGCGCCGGGCCTCGGCCGCGGTCCGGCGGCCGTCGTCCGAGTCGGGGTCGCCGCCGACCCACAGCACCCACGGATCGAGGTCCGGGTCGCTGCGGCGGAGGGCGTGCACCGCCCGCAGGAGGTGGTCGGGGTCCTTGCGCCAGTCGAGGAGGCCCACGCCTCCGATGACCGGGGCGCCGGCCGGGATCCCGGCGGCGGCACGCGCCTCGTCGGGCGGCAGCGGCTGGAGGGCGGCGACGTCGACAAACTCGGCGCAGGTGGTGATCCGCTCGGGAGCGAGCCCGTGGCCGTCGACCAGCAGCCGGGCGACCGCGCCCGAGGCGGCGACGATCCGGTCGGCGCGGTCGAACAGGTCCCGGCGCTGCTCGTCGCCCAGGTTGATCCGCAGGCCGACGTCGAGCTCGTGCACGTGGACCACCACCGGGGTGGTCGGCGGCGGGTCGAGGGCGCGGAGCAGGTCCGCGGTGGGGGGCGTGGCGCCGTTGACGTAGACCAGGTCGGCGGGGGCGAGGCGGCGGGCGACCTGGCGGCGGCGGGCGTCCTGGAGCGGGCCGACCGCGGACCCGGCTCCCACCTGGCGGAGGGCGGCGGCGGTGCGGCCCAGGGGCTCGCGCGCCGCGGACACGGCCAGCGCCCGGGCCGGCGCGGCCTCGTACTCGGCGAGCATCGGGCCGGACCGGGCCGTCAGCACGCTCAGGTCGTACCGACCTCCGGCGGCGAGGCCGCGGACGAGGTGGGCGAGGAGGATCGGGGGCCCGGTCCGCTCGGCGCCGTGGCCCAGCAGGACGACGTGCGGGCGCGTCACCGGGCCGTCCCCCTCGTCACCGTGCATCGGTCGAGCTTCGCGCAGCGGGGCCGCCCCTCACGCGGGTGCACCGGCCGGGCGGTCCCCGCGGAGACCGCCGAGGACGGCCCGGTCGAAGGCTCGGGCGTGGTCCGCGGCGTCGTGGTGCCGGCGGGCCCGCTCCCGCGCCGCCCCGCCGGCCGCCGTCCGTCCCGGCGGGTCGTCGTGCCAGGCGACGAGGGCGTCGACCATGGACTCGAGGTCCGGGAACGGCACGAGCCGGCCGCCGTCGGGCTCGACCAGCGCCCCGATGCCGCCCGAGGCGAAGCACAGCAGGGGGAGCCCGGCGAGGGCGGCCTCCACCGCGGCGAGCGGGAAGGCGTCCTGGCGGGAGGTCAGGACGAAGGCGTCGCCGGCGGCGAGGGCCGTCCGCAGCGCCGGGGTGGGCGGCACGAAGCGGACCAGGTCGCCGGCGTCGAGCAGCGCCCGGTCCGTGCGTGCGTCGGCGAGCCGGGGGTCGTCCTCGGTCGCCCCGATCCAGCGGAAGGCCCACGGGACGTCCGGGCGTCGGCGACGGGCGGTGGCGGCCAGGTGCACGAACAGGTCCGGTGCCTTCCGGCGGTCCGGGACCGCGGCGGCCAGCACGAGGAACGCGTCGTCGTCGGCGTCCAGCTGGGTCCGGTCCACCGGGACCGGGTCGCTGCCGTCCTGGGCCACGCCGTAGGGGATGAGGTCGATGCGCTCGGCCGGCACGCCCAGGTCGTCGGCGAGCATGCCGGCCACCGCGCCGCACCCGGCCACGAACCGGTCGCTGGCGAGGAGGGCATCGAGGGCGGGCCGGTCGAGCAGGTCGGCGACCCCGGCCCCCAGCTCGTGGACCACGCTCACCAGCCGCGCCGGCGGGACCGGCAGCCAGGGGAGGGCGTGGATGCTCCACGCGGTGTTGACGATGGCCAGGTCGACGTCGCGCAGGTCGGCCAGCTGGGCTCGCCGGGCCCGGAGGCGGGCCGGCTCCTCGGCCAGGCGCCCCGGGAGGGCCGCGGCGGAGTCCACCGGCTCGCCCACGACGCGGACCTCGGCGAGCTCCTGGAGGTCCGCGAGCAGCTCGCCGCCGCGGAGGAGCACGATCGTGATGCGCAGCCCCGACCGGTCGAGGTCGCGCAGCAGCTGCAGGAGGTACATGGGCGGTCCGGTCCGGTCGGCCGCGTGGCCCAGGACGACCACGTGCGGCTCAACCACGGCGCACCACCTGGGAAGCCGCTCGGACCAGCGCGTCGAGGCCGACCGGGCCCGGGAGGCGGTCGGTCTGGCCCACGGCCGCGACGATCGCGGCGCCGACCGCCGCCACGTCGCCGAACGGGGCGAGGTCCGCTCGCCCGTCGAGGTCCAGGTCGGGCGGCGGTGGCGGCCCGAACCCGATGACCTGCGCCCCGGACCGGAACGCCGTCCACCACGTGGTCTCCTCCGCGGTCCAGGCGCCGGGCCGTCCGCAGACCAGCAGGCCGGCCGCCCCCTCGAACTGGGAGCGGAGCGCCTGCTCCGGGTCGGGATCGGGCTCCACCACGATGAGGTCGTCGACGCCGGCTCGGCGCAGGTCGTCGGCCTCCTCGTCCGGGATCGCGGATCCAGGCGGCGCGATCCAGCGGACGCGGGCGCCGAGCGCCCGCAGCTCGTCCTGGCGGGCCGCGAGCGCCCGGCCGACGAGGTCGACGCCCTGGCGGCGGTCGGGCGGCCCCCAGGCCAGGACCTCGGGCCGGGCAGGCGCATCCGGGGCCGCGGCGCGGAACCCGGGCGCCCACCGGTGGCGGGGCTCGTCGCGGAGGAGCCCGGTGCGGAGGAGGTCGAGCTCCGTGGTGAGCACCTCGTGGGGCCCGCCCGCCGCGGCCGGGGGGATCGTCAGGCCGGCCTCCAGGGCCTCCCGGTCGTCGGTGGTGGGAAGCCACGTGCGCGTGCCGCGGTGGTGCACCAGCCACGGCGCCGACTCCAGGGCGACCCGTCCCACCAGCACGATCGGGGCGGCGCGCCGCCGCCAGAGGTGGACGCGCAGCTCCAGGGCCCCGAGCCGGGGGTCGCGAGCCCGGAGCGGCCGGTCCCGGACCACGAAGGTCCCCGGGCGGCCGTCCCACCGGCCGTCCTCGTCGCGCTCGTCCCACACGACGACGTCGGGCCACGGGGCACCTGCGGGCGGGGTCGCCAACTGCTCGACCAGGCGGCCCGTCGTCCTCCAGAGCTGCCCGCCGGTGACGATGAGGGGTGCCGGGCGCCGGGTCACCGGCCGAGTCTCGCACGGGCGTCGCGCTCGACGGGGTGGCCGGTGGGCACCGGGGCGGGCGCCCGGCAGGCCGAGGCGGCGTGTGGCGGACGACCGGGCAGGGGTACGCTCGGACGGCCTGGAAGGGGGGTGCCATGCAGATCCCGCTCATCTCGCGAGCGCGGCGCCACGTGCCGACGCAGCCTGCCGCGCCCCTCACCGCCTGCGGGGCACCCAACGCCACCATGTACTTCGCGCCCGACGGCAACGTCCGGGCGTGCTGCGTCAACACGGACTACACCCTCGGCCACGTGGGCGAGCAGTCGATCCGGGAGATCTGGGAGGGCGCCCGCATCGCCTCCCTGCGCACCGCGCTCGAGGGCCACGACTTCTCGCTGGGCTGCCAGGACTGCGAGCACCGCATCGCCGCCGGCGACCGGGCGTGGAGCACCGCGGAGCAGTACGACCGCTACCGCGACCACCAGCCGGGCGCGTTCCCGCGCCGCATGGACTTCATCTTGTCCATCAGCTGCAACCTCCAGTGCGTGATGTGCAACGGCGACCTGTCGTCGTCGATCCGCATCCACCGCGAGAAGCGGCCGCCGATGGCCTCCCCCTACGGCGACGCCTTCTTCGAGGAGCTGGCCGAGTTCATCCCGCACCTCGAGCGGTCCGTGTTCCTCGGCGGCGAGCCGTTCGTGGCCCGGGAGCCCCAGCGGGTGTGGGACCTCATGATCGAGCAGGGGCACACCGGCGAGGTGCAGGTCGTCACCAACGGCACGCAGTGGAGCCCGAAGGTCGAGCGGTACCTGCGGGAGCTGCCGATGAGCCTCACGGTGTCCATCGACGGGTTCACGGCGGAGACGCTCGAGCCGCTGCGCGTCGGCGTCGACCGGGACAAGCTCTTCGCCAACGTGGACCGGTACCAGGAGGCCCTCGCGGACAGCGGCGGCACCGTGAGCTTCCACTACTGCCTCATGCGCCAGAACTGGCACGAGTTCGGTGCGTTCTGCCTGGAGTCGGACCGCCGCGGCGTCCAGGCCATCGTCATGACCGTCACCGGCCCGGCCGGGTTCAGCCTCTGGGACATGCCGGCCGACGAGCTGCGCACGATCCTCGATGCCCTCGAGCGCGAGGACGAGCAGATCGGCGACCGCCTCGAGCTCAACCGCCACACCTGGCGCAACGAGCTCGACCGGATCCGGCGCCACCTGGCCCAGATCGACGACGGCCGGATCGTGGACTGGGTGCTCGCCTCGTGGTCCGCCCCGACCGAGGTGTCGGTCTCGCTCGGCGAGGCGCCCGGCGACGAGCCGGCCGCCGAGGAGGCCCCGTCGGTCGTCGACGACCTGGCGCTCGACCTCGGCGCCTGGGCCGGGCGCTCGCCGCTCGTGCTGCACGTCGCCCAGGGCGTCATCCGCTCCGTCGAGGTCCCCGACTGGGCCGCCTCGCTCGAGGCCCAGGACTGGGCCGGCGTCCCCGTCGCCGAGCTGTCCGATCGGCTCGGCGCCCGGCTGGGCACCCCGTCGGCACCGGAGGTCGACGACCTCGGCGGCGTCAGCACCTCGCGCACCCGCTTCGGCACCGACGCCGACGCCATCGAGTTCCGGGCGGTGGCCGGACCCGGCGCGGCCGGCCACGACCTGCGCGTGCTCGTCGCCACCGACGCCGACCTGGCCCTGGTGGGCCGCGAGCCCGCATGAGGGGACGCTCGCTGCTCCGTCGAGCGCACCGCCAGCACCCCGAACCGCCGGCGCCCACGAACGAGCCCGACCTCCGGGGACCGGTCGAGCGCTACGACGCCGAGCGCTCGGTCACCACCCGCGCCGGGATCTGCCACGCCCCGTTCACGAACCTCTACTTCTCGGCCAGCGGCAAGGTCGGACCGTGCTGGATCCAGATGGACGAGCAGTGGAGCCCCGAACGCTCGATCCGCGACATCTGGACCGGCCCGACGTTCACCGGCCTGCGCACGGCGCTCGCCGCGAACGAGCTGGTCGGCGCCTGCGGCCGGTGCCTCCACGACATCGAGGCCGGCGTGGCCCCGCTCGCCGCCGTCTACGACCACCGCGACGACGTGATCGAGTGGCCGACCAGCCTCGAGCTCGAGCTGTCGAACCTGTGCAACTTCGAGTGCGTCATGTGCAACGGCGACCTCTCGTCGAAGATCCGCCGCAACCGCGAGCACCTCCCGCCCCTCGCCGTGCCCTACGACGACTCGTTCGTGGACCAGGTGGCCGAGCTGATCCCGACGCTCCAACGGGTCCGCTTCAGCGGTGGCGAGCCGCTGCTCCACCCGATCCTCTACAAGATCTGCGAGCGCATCATCGAGCTGCGCCCGGATCTGCGCATCGACATCTCGACCAACGGGTCCACGCTCACGCCGAAGGTCCGCCGGCTGCTCGAACGGGCCACGGTGCAGATCAACATCTCGTTCGAGTCGCTGCGGGCCGAGCGCTACGAGTCGATCCGCGTCGGGTCGGACCACGAGCGCCTGCTCGCCAACATCGAGACGTTCCGGGAGCTGGTGCAGCCGAACGGCGGCCTCGTCACCATCAACACCAACCCCATGCGGGCCACGTGGACGGAGATGGCCGACATCGTGCGCTACTGCGACGAGCGGGAGCTGCACCTGTCGTTCAACACGGTGATCCAGCCGGCCGAGTACTCGCTGCAGGGCCTGCCCGCCGCGGAGCTCGAGGCGATCCACGCGTCGCTCCAGGCCGAGGCCTTCGTCGAGCCCTCGACCTCGGCCACCCGCTGGAACCGGGACCAGTACGCCAACTTCGTCGGCCAGGTCGCCGCGTGGGCCGCCGATGCGGCCGGGCGCGAGGTCGCCGTCGGATGGCCAGCAGCCGCCTCGCAGTGACGACGACCAGCCGCCGGGTCGACGTCGCCCGCTGGTTGCCCGCGCTCGCACCGTTGGCGGTCGCGGTCGGCTACCTCGTGGTCGGGCGGCCGCTCCGGGCGCAGATCGTGTTCGCGTTCGCGGCCCTCATGGGCCTGGTGATCCTCGCCGGCGTCCCGGTCGCCCGGTGGATCGAGGTCGCGGTCGTCAAGGTCATCCGCGTCGTGGCGGACGTGCTGGTGGGCGGCGCGTTCCTGGTCGTCGCCGTCCCGGCCTGGTGCTGGCGGACGCTGATGCGGAGGACCCCGCTCGACGGCGCACGGGGATGGCGGGTCAGCACCGCGGGCGGGGGCGACCCGGTCTCGCTCGGCGGCCACGCCACGGCGAGCGGTGCGACCATCTCGACCCGCCTCCTGGCCGCGGTCGGGCTGGTGGTCGTGCTGCTCGCGGCCGACTACGGCATCGGCTGGACCTGGGACCAGGCGTTCCCCACGGACCAGACCGTCACCGCCACGCTGCCCGGAGCGGCGGGGAGCCCGTCGGACGCCGGCACCGGGGGCGCCACCACGACCACGCTGCCGCCCGATCCGCGCACCGGGGTCGCGGCGATGGCGTCGTCGCCGTGGGCCGCGGCCTACTTCGAGGACCTGCGCGGCCAGGAGTTCGGGTACTGGCCCTTCACCGCAGACCGTCCGGAGGACTACGCCTCCCGGTACATCAACGTCGAGGACTGGGTCCGCCGGTCCTGGGAGTCGCCCGACGCGGGCGACGGACCCACGGTGTGGATGCTCGGCGGTTCGGCGATGTTCGGGGAGGGCCAGCGCGACGAGCACACGATCCCCTCCGAGATCGCCCGGCTGGCGGAGGCGGCCGGGCTCCCCATCGTCGTTCGCAACTACGGCCAGCGCGGGTGGGTCCACATGCAGGAGGCACTCCTGTTCGAGCAGGAGCTGGCGCTGAAGCCGGCGCCCGACCTCGCCGTCTTCTACGACGGGCCCAACGACCTGCAGGCGGCGGCGATGTTCCGCGACGCCATCCCCACGGACCTCCACGCCGACCAGTACGCCCAGATCCTCCGGGACAAGCACATCGCCTCCAACCTGCTCACCCAGCCGAAGGGTGATGTGCCGCTCAACCTGCTCGGGGAGTACGCCGAGCACTCGGCGCTGCGGAAGGTCGTCCGGTGGTTCAAGTCGGAGCCCGCCGGCGCGTCGCCCGCCGAGACGGCCTCGCCCGCCACCCCAGCCGCACCCGTCCAGGAAGGCAGCTCGGGTGACGACTCGATCCGCAACGAGGACGGCAACGTCCAGTGGGGGTCGATCGAGGACGGCGAGCAGGGCATGGAGATCTACGGCCGGGCACGAGCCATCTCGCGGTTCGTGGGGGACGAGGCGGGGGTCGACTCGGTCTACTTCTGGCAGCCCATGAACGCCGATGACCCGGCGGTCGGCTACGCCCGTGAGCACCTGCCCGCTGGGGTCATCGACCTCTCCGACGCACTGGGCGACCAGGCCGACGACGTCTACATCGACACCGTGCACACCAACGAGGCGGGCGCCCGGTTGGTGGCCGAGGCGATGTGGGCGGAGCTGAAGCCCCAGGTCGAGGCCTGGTACGAGGCGAACCGCTGACGCCGCCGCCCTGCGGTCCGGTCAGCCTTCGTCGGGGCCAGGCTTGGCCCGTCCCACGCGCACGAAGGTGCGCTCGGCGCTGACCCGGGCCAGCACGACCAGGTGGTGGCCGTCGGGCCACAGCAGGTCGACGGCGACGAGACCGGGCTCGATCTCCTCGGCCGAGAACGCCGGCGGGGGGTCGGCAAGGGCAGGGACCACGATGTCGGTGGGCATCGTGCACTCGAGGCCGACCTCGGGGCGCAGGCCCAGGTCCCGTGCCAGGTCGTCCGGCCCGATGGCGGCGACGCGGCCGTCCTCGATGACGAGCTCGACGATGGCGCCGTCGACCGCCATCGAGCGGATGGCGGCGTCCTCGTCGGCGTCGGTGGGTGGGAGCCAGTAGTCGAAGCGCAGCTCGAGGTGGTCGCCGGCCGGGGCGATGGTGCGGCGCTCGGAACGGGTGCCGGCGGGGAGGTCGTACCGGCGCTCCTCGACGGCGAGGTCGCGGTGCCACTCGAGGACGGTGCGGGCGTCGGGCCGGTCCGGGGCGTCCAGCAGGGTCCGCACGGCGGCCGACGGCTGGCCGACGAGGCGGTCGAGGTCGCCCAGCTCGAACCGGGCGAGGTCGCCGTCGGCTCGGACGGTGCGCACGAGCAGGTCGTCGTCGAGGACCAGGACGACCGAGGTCTGGGGGCCGAGGTAGCGGGCGTGGAGCCGCGCCGCGACCGGGCTGAGGGTGGCGCTGGCATCGGGCGCGGCCGCGTCGGCGTGGCTGGCGGTGAGCTGGCCGAGGTGGGCGTGGCGGCCGCCGTCGACGCCGTCCCGGAGGGTCTGCTCGAGCCGCTCCAGCGCGCCCGCCCAGGTGGCCCGCCACGGCTCGGGGAGCTCGTCGACCTCGGCCTGGCGGGCCCGGAGGGCGCGCACCACGGCGTCGAGCTCGGGCGGGCTGAGGTGGTGCAGGCTCACCTCGATCGGCGAGAGCACGTCGTTGACGTAGACGCCGAGGCCCCGGCCCGCCGCCCAGCGGAGGTGGTCGGGGAACTCGTGCCAGTTCGAGGTCATGAGGCAGTGGGCCAGGTCGACCCGGTTGCCGTGCGCGGCGGCGAGCTCCTGGAACCGGTCGAGGTGCTCCTGGAGGGCCGCCCAGTTCGCTCCGCAGCGGATGGACTCGTAGACCTCGGGGCTGGTGCCGTCGACGGAGACCACGAGGTCGATGCCGGGCCGGTCGAGCAGCGCCTCGACCCGGGGCGTGAAGACGCTGCCGTTGGTGGTGATGACCGCCCGGGTGCCGGTGTCGGCCGCGATGTCGAGGAGGCGCAGGCCCTCGGGCATGAGCAGGGGCTCGCCACCGAACAGGTGGATCTCGTCGAGCCCGTCGGCCAGGGCGGCGACCTCGGCGAGCTGGCGGTCGCCGAACAGCCGGGGGAGCGCGGGGCGCTTCTCTCGGTGCAGCCGGATCGACGACGACCAGTCGCCGTTGCACATCGTGCACTGCAGGTTGCAGGCGTTGGACGGTGCCAGCTCGAGGCGGGTGGGGCCTGCGTCGGGCTCGGGGAGGCGGTCGCGGTCGAACCGCACGGCGTAGGTGGTCTCCCGGCCGCCGCGGCCGGCCCACTCGCAGTGCTCGCACCCGAGGGACAGGTCGCCCTCGGCGATGGCGGTGCGCAGCTCGGCGAGCGACTCCCCGGTCCAGATCTCGTCGAGCGTCTGGTCGGCGACGTTGCCCAGGACCCGGGAGCTCTGGCAGCAGGGCCGGGTGTCGCCGAACTGGTCGACGTGCAGCGACGTGAAGGGCGCGCGGCAGGCGAGGGTCGGCTCCGGGGGCGCCGTGCGGGCGCGCAGGCGCCGCACCCCCCGTGGGATCACCCTTCGCACCGGAGCGGCTCGCACGGCGTGCAGGCTACCGGCCGGTGCCCGGTCGGACGCTGGTCGGCGTCAGTCGGCGAGCCCGAGCAGCTCGAGGATCCGGGGGCCGCCCACCGGCGCGTGCCAGCGGTCGTCGGGCTCGGTCCACGCGGCGCCGCCGGGCAGCACGGCCGCGGCGGCGGAGGCGGTCTCGGCCGCCGAGGCCTCCAGCGCCGGTCGCACCACGCGCCCCGGCGCGATCCGCTCGGCGAGCTCCGAGACGCCGGCGCCGGCTCGGGGGCCGGTCACCACCGCGTCGGCGGCGGCCAGCAGCCGCCACCAGTCGGTGCCGGGCTCGATGCGGTGGACCGCGCCGGCCAGGCCGGCATCGGCGAGGTGGCGGTCGACCTGGGCGGCGGCCGGGGGCGCCAGCGGTGCCGTGGCCCACAGCACCTGCACGCCCGGGGTGCGCTCGACCAGCTGCCAGGCGGTGCCGAGCACGGCGTCGGGCGGCAGCGCCTCGTCCTCGGCGCCGGCCACGACCACGAGCGGGGCCTCGACCGCCACGCCGAGGTCCCGGGCGAGGACCTCCCGCTGGCGGGCCCGCACACCGGGCTCGTCGTCGCGCTCGGCGGCCCCGCCGGGCTGGCGGAGCAGGGCCGGGCCGTCGGCCCAGGCGGTGACCCGATCGTCGAGCCCCGCCCGGTCGGCGGGGTCGAGCGCCTCGCGCGCGGTGCCGACCGCCCGGCCCACCACGGGGCGGGCGGCCGGGTCGAGCCAGTTCAGGGAGCGCCCCGCGGGCCCGGTGACCAGCACCGGCGCGGCCACCGCGCCCAGCAGGCGCCGCAGGCCCCGGCTGCGCGCCGCCCGGGCGGGGACGGCCAGGTGCGAGCGCTGGGCGAGGCGGCCGGCGCGGGCCTCCGGCGTGGCGTCGAGGCGCGCCAGCTCGGCCACCGCGGCGACCTCGGGGGCGAGGGCCCCGCCCTCGGTCGCCACCACGCGCACCGCGAGGTCGGGGCGCGCCGAGCGGAGCCACGTGACCAGCTCGACCACGTCGTCGGCCTCCACGGACGGCGCCAGGCCGCGCACCAGCACGACCAGGTCCGCGGCAGGGCTCATCGCGGCCACGCTGGGAGGGTCAGATGCCGTACAGCGACCGGGCGTTGCCGCCCGCGATGAGCCGTTGCTGCTCGAGCGGCAGCGGCGACAGGGCTTCGACCAGCTCGGCGGTGCACCCGGGGATCTTGGCATCGGGATGCGGGTAGTCGGTGGCCCAGATGATCCGGTCGGCGCCCACGAGCGGCGACGACGCGGTGAACGCAAGGGTGGACTCGTCGGCGTCGAAGCTGATCCAGCACTGCCGGCGGAAGATGGCCGACGGCTCCTCCTTGAGCCACGGCACGTCCCACGGGAACTCCTTGGCCGTGTGGTCCATCCGCTCCAGCCACGGCACGATCCAGCCGCCGTTGGTCTCGAGGAACGCCACCTTGAGGTCGGGGAAGCGGGTGAGCACGCCGCCGGCCACCAGGAAGGTGAGCGTGTTCATCATGTCGACCGGGTTCCCGATCATCTGCGTGAAGAAGATGTTGTCGACCGCCATGTCGTCCTCGTCCTGCACCGGGACGGCGGAGGTGCCGAGCTTGCCGAGGCGGAGGCCCTGCACCGCGCCGGGGAGGTCGGCGGACATGAGCGGGTGGAAGCCCACGGGGAGGCCGGCCTCGGAGGCGGCCCGCCACAGCGGGTCGTAGACCGGGTCGTTGAACGGCTTCCAGTCCATCACCGGGTTGGGCCGCACCTGCACGCCCACGATGCCGGGACGGCCGGCGACCCGCCGGATCTCGGCGGCGGCGGCCTCGGGGTCGCGCTGGGGGAGGACGGCCACGCCGTGGAGGCGTCCGCCGCTCTCGGCGACGTGGTCGGTGAGCCAGTCGTTGTAGGCCTGGCACTGGGCGATGACGAGGTCGAGCGGGTGCTGGCTCTGGAAGCTCAGCAGCAGCGTCGGGTACAGCACCGACTCCGAGATGCGGTCCCGGTCCATGTCGGCGAGCCGCGGCCCGACATTCCAGCAGCCGCCGGTCATCTCCGAGAACTTCAGCTCGCCCTTGTGCGACGCCAGCTTCTCCTCCTCGGAGAACCCGCCGGCCGCCGTGAGCGTGAACACGTTGGCAGCCATGCGGGCGTCGCCGATGACCACGAACTCCTCGCCGTCGTCGTCGATCTCGAGGTGGTACACCCGGTCGCGGAACTCGGCGGGGGCGTAGTCCTGGAGCCCGAACGGGGGCTCCACGATGTGGCCGTCGGCGTCGACGAAGTCGAGGTCGGTCAGCGGGGTGGCGTCGGTGGGGGCGGTGGTGGTCATCGCGTCTCAGTCAATCCTCGTGGTCGGACGGATCCGCAATCGCGGCCGCGCCGTCGTGCTCGGTCGGTGTGCGTCAGCCCTCGGCGGCGATCGCGGCCTTCTGCTCGTCGAGCAGCGGGTGCGAGGCGCGGTCGAGCATGCTGAGCAGCGTCAGCGGCTCGGTGGGCGGCTCGTGGCGCTGGAAGCGGGGCTGGATCGACGTGTCGACCCCCGCCCCGGCGGCGAGGGCCCGCAGGGCGCCCACCGTGCAGGCCTCGCGCGGCCGGTGCTCGAACGGGTCGAACGAGAAGATGCGCGCGGCGTTCTCGTGGGTGATGGCCCGGATCTCGTCCTCAGGGACCTGGTTGCGCTCGAGCGACGCCCACAGCTGCTCGGGTGAGGTCGGCCAGGTGGAGTCCGAGTGCGGGTAGTCCGCCTCCCAGCACATGCCCGACAGCCCGACCTGGTGGCGGTTGGCCAGCCCGTGGTCGTCGTCGATGAAGCAGGTGGCGAAACGCTGGCGGAAGACGTCGCTCGGGAGCTGGTCGCCGAAGTCGACGCCGGTCCAGACCCTGTGGTGGCGGTAGACGTAGTCGGCCCGCTCGAGGAAGTAGGGCACCCAGCCGGTGCCGCCTTCGGACAGGACGAACTGCACCTTCGGGAAGCGGGTGAGCACCGGCGACCAGAGGAGGTCGGCGGCGGTCTGGAAGATCCCCACGGCCGTCAGGTTGAGCATCGTCGTGATCGGGGCCTCCATCGAGGTGATCGCGACCTGGCTCGACGAGCCGATGTGGATGCACACCGCGGTGCCGGTCTCCTCGCACGCCTGCCAGAACGGGTCCCAGTGCGGGTTGTGGAAGCTCGGGACGCCCAGCTTCTCCGGGTTCTCCGACCAGGTGATGGCGTGGCAGCCCCGCTCGGCGAGGCGCCGGACCTCGGCCGCCATGAGCTGCGGGTCCCAGTACGGGATGAGCCCGATCGGGATGAAGCGGCCGGGGTGGGCGCCGGCCCAGTCCTCGATGTGCCAGTCGTTGTACGCCTGGAGGACGGCGAGGCCGAGCTCCTTGTCCTCCGAGTTGTTGAACATCTGGCCGCAGAACTGCGGGAACGACGGGAAGTTCATCGAGGCCAGCACGCCGTTGGCGTTCATGTCGTCGATGCGGCGGTCCACGAGGTAGGCGCCCTCGCGGATCTCGGCGAAGCTCGTGGGCTCGACGCCGTACTCGGCGGGGGGCCGGCCGGCCACCGCGTTCAGGCCCACGTTGGGGATGTCCTTGCCCTCGTAGACCCACTGGTCCGAGCCGTCGTCCTTGGTGACGAGCTTCGGCGCCCGATCGGCCAGGGAGGCGGGCAGGCGGCCCTCGAACATCTCCGGCGGCTCGACCACGTGGTCGTCCACGGAGATCAGGATCAGGTCTTCGAGGGTCATCGCTCACTCCAGCTTCGGCGTGCTCCCCATCCTCGCGGAGACGGACGCCACTCGACCGGGTCGGCTCGTGTGACACTCACCACCTCGGGGGAGGGGGCCTGGTCACAGGGGCGTCAGCGGACGGTGCGCACCAGCTCGAACGGCTCGGCGGCCGCCACGCCGACCAGCGAGCCCCAGCGCGCCGCGCCGGCCGAGATGGCCTCGAGGGACCGGGCGTGGGGGAACGGCCGCAGCTCGTCGGCGTAGGCCTCCAGGGCGTGGAGCTTGGCCGCGAGCGTGTCGGTGACGTCGAAGAACGTCGTGGCCGCGAACGGCGGGCGGGCGGCGGTGAAGTTCCAGCCGGTGGCCGACGGCACCTCGAAGCTGAGCACCGTCCGGACGCTCTGGCCCGGCTCGGGCCGAGTGGCGGTGATCGCCGCCCGGGCCGTGAGCTCGTGGTCGATGTTCAGGTCGCCGATGTGGTGGGTGAGCACGAGCGTGGGGCGCACGCGCGCCACCTGTTCGGCCACGACCTTCACGATGTCGAGCAGGTCGACGTGGTCGAAGCGGTTGTCGGGGAACCCGGCGTGCACCGGCGGGGCGGTGCCGAGGCGGGCGGCGGCCTCCCGGCTCGCCTCCGCCAGCGCCGCGACCTCGGCCTGGTCGCCGTCGGCCTGGCGGTCGGCGCGGGACGTGGCGCCTTCGCCCAGGATCAGCGAGTGGACCGCTCGGCCCTCGCTCGCGAAGCGCGCCATCGTGGCGCCGGCGCCGAGCACCTCGTCGTCGGGATGGGCGGCCACCACCAGCACGGTCATGCGTTGCTCCCCTGCGCCTCGACTCCCGGCATGCGGCCTCCCGGCTGGCGTAGGATCCGCCGATGGTGAGGGAGGGAAGTACGGAGGATACCCGTTGGCTGCGGCTGCTCCATCCGAGCGTGCTCGCGGCCACGATCGCGGTCTTCGGCGCGAGCGTCGGGTTCGACCTCGGCGCCGTGCTGGCCAAGGACCAGTTCATCTACACGCAGGGCGCGTTCACCTTGATCGGCTTCGGGATCGTGGTCGGCCTCGTGGGCGTGGTCCTGCTCGTGCTCGAGCTGGCGGGGTGGGCGGGCTCGCCGGACCGCCGTGCCGGCGTGGCGCACCTGATCTCGTTCGACGCCCTGCTGCTCTGGTTCGTGCTGTGGTTCGCGATCCGGCGCCCGCATCCGGTCCGGCTCGTCGAGGTGTGGGCCGTCGGCCTGTCGGGGATCGTCGTCCTCGCGGCGGCGGTCCTCCACCTCCGGTACCTGCGCCTGCTCGCCCGCCACGACGCGGGTCCGGGCGGCTCGACGGCGGTCGTCCCGCCCGTCGTCCCCGACGTGGACCGCGAGGCACCCGCCCGCTCGGCGGGGCCGCAGCGCTCGGGTGCGCCGGGGCCTCAGCCCGCGGAGCCGGCGGAGCTCGCCGCTCGCTGATCCCCGGCGGGGCCGCGGCGCACGCGGAGGCCGGGCCCGTACCGGACCAGGTCGACCGAGGTGGCGAGGATCGCCCGGGGAGACGACAGCGACGAGCGGCCGGCCAGGCGGGGATGGGACGCGGCGTCGAGCTGCACGACCTCCGCGCCGCCCGCGATGGCCCGGGCGAGGATCTCCACGTCGCAGAACGCGCTGGTCGACCCGGGGAGCGAGCGTTCGATGATCGACCGGCGGAAGAGCTTCGCCGGGGCGTTGACGTCGGCGAGCGGGAGGCGGACCACCAGCCGGACGGCTGCGTTGTAGCCGGCCGAGATCACCGAGCGGCGGGCCCCGTCGTGGAGCCGGCCGCGTCGGCGGCACGAGACGAGGTCGGCGCCGGTCTCGAGGGCGCGGTCGAGCGCCTCGAACGCCACGTCGGGCGCCACCGGCAGGTCGGCGTCCGTGTAGAAGGCCCAGTCGGTGGTCACGGCGCCGAGGCCGGTGCGCAGCGCCCCGCCCAACCCCCGGTTCACGGGGTGGCGGATCGTCCTCACCCGGTCGTCGGCGGCGGCGTGGGCCGCGAGGATGGCCGGCGTCTCGTCGGTGCAGCCGTCGTCGACCGCCACGATCTCCACCCCGGCGACGCGGCCCGAGGCCAGCGCCCGGTCCGCGCCCTCGCGGACCTCGCGGAGGCAGCGGTCCGCTCCTGCCTCCTCGTTCCAGAACGGGATCACGAAGCTCAGCGTCGGCGCAGCGGCGTCGGGGGCTCCAGAGGTCATGGGGCCCTCATCCTGCCCGACCCGGGGTTGCCCGCCCAGCACGAGCGGGTTTCGGACCGGGAGATGCCCGCGCTGCGGCCGACCTGTAGCGTTGGCGGCGCACCATCTTGGAGGGAGTGCTCCGCCGTGTCCCGTTACCCGTTCCCGATCCCGTTCGGCTGGTTCCAGATCTGCTGGCCCGACGACGTTCCGGAGGCCGGTTCGTACGCGACCCACAACGTGGGCCGGGATCTGGTGGTGGCGCGCACCGGTGACGGCTTCGAGGTCCGCGACCTCGAAGGCGATCGCACGTACCCGACCATCGAGCGCAACGGCCTCGTCATGTTCTGGTACCACCCCGAGGACGCTCCGCCGTCCTACGAGATCCCCGAGCTGGAGGAGTTCTCCGGCGCGCGCGAGTGGTCGGCGCCGGTCCGGCGCCACCACGCCCGGATCAACGCCCTCTGGCAGGAGCTGGGCGAGACGGCGGCCGACGTCGCCCACATCCAGCAGCACCTGGTGGAGTACGGCGCCGAGCTCGGCAACGACGGCAAGGTCATGTCGCCGGCGAAGATCGTCGACACCAACTGGGACGGCCCGCACGGCTACATGCGCCTGAGCCAGCCGTTCCCCACCCCGTGGGGCCCGGTCGAGGGCCGCATCGACACCGACTCCCACGGCCCGGGCTTCTCGGTCACCTGGTTCCTCGGGCTGATCGACACCGGCCTCATCGGGTGCAACATCCCGATCGACGCGGAGTCCACCGAGATCCGGTTCACCTTCGTGTGCCGCCGGGCCGAGGACGACGACGCCAAGACCCAGAAGATGGCGCAGTCGTTCATGGACGAGATCCACCGGCTCGCGGTCGACGACCTGGAGATCTGGGAGCACAAGGCGTACCTGGCGAAGCCGTGCCTGGCCGACACCGACGGTCCGATCCTGCGGTTCCGCAAGTGGGCCAGCCAGTTCTACGTCGACACGCCGGCCTGAGCGGCGCACCGAGCGCCGACGTCTCCGATCGGTCCCGTGCCTGGTCCAGCGAGTACCCTCATCGGGTCCACGGTTTCCCCGCATCGGAGGCGCGACGGGGTGGCCAAGAGCCTTGGGGAACCCCGATGACCGGTGATGTGTTGGTGACGGGCGGCTCCGGGTTCATCGGCAGCCACCTGGCCGACCGCCTGGTCGCCG